>NZ_JABWDV010000223.1 GCF_013362995.1 Streptomyces sp. TRM64462
CCGTCCCGGCGGCCCCGGCGGCCGTGGTGGCACGCAGGGTGCGTTCGGCCGTCCCGGCGGTCCGGCGCGTCGTGGCCGTAAGTCGAAGCGTCAGAGGCGCCAGGAGTACGAGGCCATGCAGGCCCCGTCCGTCGGCGGTGTGATGCTGCCTCGCGGCAACGGCGAGACCGTTCGCCTGTCGCGCGGTGCGTCCCTCACGGACTTCGCGGAGAAGATCAACGCCAACCCGGCGTCGCTCGTCGCGGTCATGATGAACCTCGGCGAGATGGTCACGGCCACGCAGTCCGTCTCCGACGAGACGCTCCAGCTCCTCGGCGACGAGATGAACTACACGGTTCAGATCGTCTCCCCGGAGGAGGAGGACCGCGAGCTGCTCGAGTCCTTCGACCTGGAGTTCGGCGAGGACGAGGGCGGCGAGGACCACCTGGTCGCGCGTCCGCCGGTCGTCACCGTCATGGGTCACGTCGACCACGGCAAGACCCGACTGTTGGACGCCATCCGCAAGACGAACGTCGTCGCGGGCGAGGCCGGCGGCATCACGCAGCACATCGGTGCGTACCAGGTCTCGACCCAGGTCAACGACGAAGACCGCAAGATCACCTTCATCGACACCCCGGGTCACGAGGCGTTCACCGCCATGCGTGCCCGCGGTGCGAAGTCGACCGACATCGCGATCCTCGTGGTGGCGGCCAACGACGGTGTGATGCCCCAGACGATCGAGGCGCTGAACCACGCCAAGGCGGCCGACGTGCCGATCGTGGTCGCGGTCAACAAGATCGACGTCGAGGGCGCGGACCCGACCAAGGTCCGCGGTCAGCTCACCGAGTACGGCCTGGTGGCCGAGGAGTACGGCGGCGACACGATGTTCGTCGACATCTCCGCCAAGCAGGGTCTGAACATCGACTCCCTGCTGGAGGCCGTGGTCCTCACCGCCGACGCCTCGCTCGACCTGCGGGCCAACCCCGACCAGGACGCGCAGGGCATCGCGATCGAGTCGCACCTCGACCGCGGTCGCGGCGCCGTCTCGACGGTCCTGGTCCAGCGCGGAACGCTGCGCATCGGCGACACCGTGGTGGTCGGCGACGCGTACGGCCGCGTCCGGGCGATGCTCGACGACAAGGGCAACAATGTCGAGGAGGCGGCACCGTCGACTCCCGTCCTGGTGCTCGGTCTCACCAACGTGCCGGGTGCCGGCGACAACCTCCTGGTCGTCGACGAGGACCGTACGGCACGCCAGATCGCCGAGAAGCGCGCGGCGCGCGAGCGCAACGCGGCCTTCGCCAAGCGGGTCCGCCGGGTGTCCCTGGAAGACCTCGACAAGGTCCTCAAGGCCGGTCAGATCCAGGAACTCAACCTCATCATCAAGGGCGACGCGTCCGGTTCGGTCGAGGCTCTCGAGTCCTCGCTGCTCCAGCTCGACGTCGGTGAAGAGGTCGACATCCGGGTCCTGCACCGCGGTGTGGGTGCGGTCACCGAGTCCGACATCGACCTGGCGATGGGCTCCGACGCCATCGTCATCGGCTTCAACGTCCGCGCGGCCGGCCGTGCCGCGCAGATGGCAGAGCGCGAAGGCGTCGACGTCCGCTACTACTCGGTGATCTACCAGGCCATCGAGGAGATCGAGGCGGCGCTCAAGGGTCTGCTCAAGCCGGAGTACGAAGAGGTCGAGCTCGGCACGGCGGAGATCCGCGAGGTCTTCCGCTCGTCCAAGCTGGGCAACATCGCGGGTGTCATCATCCGCTCCGGCGAGGTCAAGCGGAACACCAAGGCACGCCTCGTCCGCGACGGCAAGGTCATCGCGGAGAACCTCAACATCGTGGGTCTGCGTCGCTTCAAGGACGACGTCACCGAGATCCGTGAAGGCTTCGAGGGCGGTATCAACCTCGGAAACTTCAACGACATCAAGGTCGACGACATCATCGCGACGTACGAGATGCGCGAGAAGCCGCGCGGCTGACGCGAGTCAGCGACGCGCACAGCACCAAGCCGGGGCCGGTCGGCGGATCGAATTTCCGTCGATCGGCCCCGGCCGCTGCGTGTACGGTTCAGATGTCCCCGCCCGGTCGAGGGCGGGGCCGTCGAACCCGAACCGGCGGGACATCCGGTCGATGCATGTATGTGGGGACACTGTCCTTCGACCTGCTCCTCGGCGACGTACGGTCGCTGAAGGAGAAGCGCTCCGTCGTCCGGCCGATCGTCGCCGAACTCCAGCGGAAATTCGCGGTGAGTGTGGCGGAGACCGGCAACCAGAACCTCCATCGCAGGGCCGAGATCGGCGTGGCGATGGTCTCCGGGGACGTCGGGCATCTCACCGAGGTACTGGACCGGTGCGAGCGGCTCGTCGCCGCCCGGCCAGAGGTGGAGCTGCTGTCCGTGCGACGGCGTACGCACACCGATGAAGAATGAACGTGAAGGCAAGACGGAAGAGGAGAAGGACCGGTGGCCGACAACGCGCGGGCCCGCAAGCTGGCCGATCGCATCCAGGTCGTGGTCGCGGAGACCCTGGACCGGCGCATCAAGGATCCGCGGCTGGGCTTCGTGACCATCACCGACGCCCGCGTCACCGGTGACCTGCGGGAGGCCACGGTCTTCTACACGGTGTACGGGGACGAGGAGGAGCGCGCCGCGTCGGCGGCCGCGCTGGAGTCCGCCAAGGGCATCCTGCGCTCCGAGGTCGGCAAGCAGACCGGCGTCCGCTTCACGCCGACGCTGACGTTCGTCCCGGACGCCCTCCCGGACAACGCCCGCACCATCGACGCGCTGCTCGACAAGGCGCGCGCCAAGGACGCGGAGGTGCGCCAGGTCGCGACCGGCAAGAACTACGCCGGCGGGGCCGACCCGTACCGCAAGCCCGGCGAGGACGAGGAGGGGGCCGCCGACGAGTCGTCCGCCGCCGACGAGGACGGCGCCGGCGCCTGATGAGCAGCACAGCACGCACGCCCGACGGCCTTGTCATCGTCGACAAGCCGTCGGGCTTCACTTCGCACGACGTCGTCGCCAAGATGCGCGGCATCGCCCGCACGCGGCGCGTCGGCCACGCCGGCACGCTGGACCCGATGGCGACGGGCGTTCTCGTCCTCGGCGTCGAGAAGGCCACGAAGCTTCTCGGCCATCTCGCGCTGACCGAGAAGGAGTACCTCGGCACGATCCGGCTCGGCCAGACCACGATCACGGACGACGCCGAAGGCGAGATCACGGCATCGGCCGAGGCCTCCGGGGTGACCAGGGAGGCGGTCGACACGGCCGTCGCCAAGCTCACCGGCGACATCATGCAGGTGCCGTCCAAGGTCAGCGCCATCAAGATCGACGGCAAGCGGTCCTACGCGCGGGTGCGCGGCGGCGAGGAGTTCGACATCCCGGCCCGGCCGGTCACCGTCTCCCAGTTCACCGTGTACGACATGCGGGACGCCGTCGCCGACGACGGCACGCCCGTCGTCGACCTGGTCGTGTCGGTGGTCTGCTCCTCCGGTACGTACATCCGCGCACTGGCCCGCGACGTGGGCGCCGACCTGGGTGTCGGCGGCCACCTCACGGCGCTGCGGCGCACCCGCGTCGGCCCGTACAAACTGGACGCGGCGCGCACCCTGGACCAGCTCCAGGAGGAGCTGACCGTCATGCCCATCGCGGAGGCCGCGGCCGCCGCGTTCCCGCGCTGGGACGTCGACGAGCGGCGCGCGAAGCTGCTGCTCAACGGCGTACGGATCGACATGCCGGCGTACGGGTCGTCCCCGGTCGCGGTGTTCGGGCCCGAGGGGCGCTTCCTGGCGCTGGTCGAGGAGCGCGGGGGCAAGGCGAAGAGCCTGGCGGTCTTCGGCTGAGCCACCGCACCGCAAGCGTCCACGGGACCGCCGCCGGTCGGCCACCGCCGGTCGGCCACCGACTGGTGGCGGCCCGGCGCCGGCCCGTTGCGGTCGGGCGTCGGCTTCCGGTCGCTGGCGGTGGGCCGCGGGTCGTTGACTTTCCGGCTTCCGGCCGCGGCCGTCGGCTGCGGGCTTTCGGCCGTCGGTCGGGCGGCTTCCGCGCTGATCGTTGCTGCGGCCTGCGGCCTGCGGCCTGCGGCCTGCGGCCTGCGGCCTGCGGCCTGCGGCCTGCGGC
>NZ_JABWDV010000020.1 GCF_013362995.1 Streptomyces sp. TRM64462
CCAGCGCGGTCCCCGCGGGGGCGGTGACGAGCACGTCGCAGGCGCGCCGCGCGGTCTGCCCGCCGGGCGGCGACGCGAGGACGGTCAGCCGGATCTGCATTGCCGTCAGCGGTCCCTTCTGCGCGGCGCGCCCGGCAGCGGGGGGACCCGGGGCCCCGGCCCACGACGTTCCCCCCACCCGCGCACGGACGCGTCGTCCGGTACAGGTCGGCACAGACGGACGGGACTCCCGACCCCGCGCCGCGCCGTGCAGGATGCATCCTCCCACCTGCCAGGGCCCGTTCGCCCGCGTCTCGGCAAGAAATGATCATGAATCCGGGGGTCCGCCGGGGGAAACCCCTGCTCGCCCGCCCCGGAAGGATCATCCGAACGCGGGGCAACCGGGCATGCCGGACATACGTCTGTCCCCGTACCGGCCCTCGCGTCTGTCCCCGTACCGGCCCTCGGCAGTGCCGCACGGGACCAGGGGCGACCCCCCTCCCGGTCCCCGGCGGGACCGGGCCGGACCACCTGGCCGGACCGTTCGAACAGAGCGGAACGGCACTAGAGTGGGTCGAACGCAAAACTCCGGACCACGACCGCAGGGAGCGCATGACGTGCGGCCAGTCGGCAGTAAGTACCTGCTCGAGCAGCCGCTCGGACGCGGCGCCACGGGCACCGTCTGGCGTGCCCGCCAGCGGGAGACGGCGGGCGCCGAGGCGGCCGTGCCCGGCCAGCCGGGCGAGACCGTCGCGATCAAGGTCCTGAAGGAGGAGCTCGCCAACGACGCGGACGTCGTGATGCGCTTCCTGCGCGAGCGCTCCGTCCTCCTCCGCCTCACGCACCCGAACATCGTGCGCACCCGCGACCTGGTGGTCGAGGGCGACCTCCTCGCCCTCGTCATGGACCTCGTCGACGGCCCGGACCTGCACCGCTACATCCGCGAGAACGGCCCCCTCACCCCGGTCGCCGCCGCCCTCCTCACCGCCCAGATCGCGGACGCGCTCGCCGCCAGCCACGCCGACGGCGTCGTCCACCGCGACCTGAAGCCCGCGAACGTCCTGCTCGCCGAGCGCGACGGTCAGATGCACCCGATGCTCACCGACTTCGGCATCGCCCGCCTCGCGGACTCCCCGGGCCTGACCCGCACCCACGAGTTCGTCGGCACGCCCGCCTACGTGGCGCCCGAGTCCGCCGAGGGCCGCCCGCAGACCTCCGCCGTCGACGTCTACGGCGCCGGCATCCTGCTGTACGAGCTGGTCACGGGCCGTCCCCCGTTCGCCGGCGGTACGGCCCTGGAGGTGCTGCACCGGCACCTGAGCGAGGAGCCGCGCCGCCCCTCCACCGTGCCCGGGCCCCTGTGGACGGTCATCGAGCGGTGCCTCAGCAAGGACCCGGACCACCGCCCCAGCGCCGAGAACCTCGCCCGCGGCCTGCGCACGGTCGCCGACGGCATCGGCGTGCACGCGACGCCCGCGCAGATCGAGGCCGCCGAGGGCGTCGGCGCCCTCCTCGCCCCCGACCCGTCGCCCGCCCCCGTACCCGGTGCGCCGGCCCCCGGTGTCCCGGGCGCCGCCGACGCCACGCAGGTCCTGCCCAACACCGGCCAGGGCGGCGGAGCCGCCCAGTACGATCCGGCCGCCGCGACCAGCGTCCTCCCCACCAGCGGGCCCGGCACCCCGCCCGGCACCCCGCCGGGCACCCCGCCCGGCGCCGCCGACCCGACCGCGGTCATGCCTCCCGTACCGCCCCGCCCGGACGGCGCGCCGCAGGGCCCGCCGCAGCCGGAGGAGCCGCACCCGTGGCAGACCCAGCTCCGCGCCGCCCGCGACCGCAACGAGCAGACGCAGGTCCAGTACCTCGACCCGGCCGAGGACCCCCTGCGCCGCCGCCCCCAGCGCCGCCCGCAGCCGCCCGAGGCCCAGCACCGGCAGCAGCCGCCCCAGCAGCCGTACCGGCCCCAGCACCAGCAGCACCAGCAGTACGGGCAGCCGCCGCAGCACCAGCAGTACGCCCCCCAGCCCCAGCCCCAGCCGCAGCACCAGCAGCGGCCGCAGCCGTACGCGCCCGCCCCGCAGGCGCAGCAGCAGCCGCCCCGGCAGCAGTACGCGCCGCAGCCGCAGGCCCAGCGGCGCCAGGCCCCGGAGCCGCCCGCGCCCCGCCCGCCGCGCGAACCGCGCCGGCGCAGCGCCAACCCCATGCGCATCCCGGGCCTCGGCTGCCTCAAGGGCTGTCTGTTCACGATCGTGCTGTTCGTCGTCGCCGGCTGGCTCATCTGGGAGCTGACCCCGCTCCAGGACTGGGTCGCCCAGGGCAAGGGCTACTGGCAGGCCATCGGCGACGCGGTGTCGACGGTGTCCGACTGGATCTCCGACCTGAGCGGCAGCGGCGGCGGTACCGAATCGGGCGACGGCACCACGACTCCGTAACAGCCCGCCCCGTGACAGCGGGTAACTGTCGGCAACCTTGCCGATTTGTCGACATCTCGGGGACCTCGGAGGGGTGATTTCCCCTCCGGCGTGAATACCGGCCGCCCCGCCCGCGTAACTTGGTCGGGAACGCCAGCCGCTGAGGGAGCAGTCTTGGCACGGAAAATCGGCAGCCGGTACACGGCTCACCAGATCCTGGGGCGGGGCAGCGCCGGAACGGTGTGGCTCGGCGAGGGTCCCGAGGGCCCCGTCGCCATCAAGCTGCTGCGTGAGGACCTGGCATCGGACCAGGAGCTCGTCGGACGCTTCGTCCAGGAGCGCACCGCCCTCCTGGACCTCGACCACCCGCGCGTGGTCGCCGTACGGGACCTGGTCGTCGACGGTGACGACCTGGCCCTCGTCATGGACCTCGTACGCGGCACGGACCTGCGCAGCCGCCTCGACCGGGAGCGCAGGCTCACCCCGGCCGCGGCCGTCGCGATCACCGCGGACGTCGCCGATGGCCTCGCCGCCGCGCACGCCGCCGGGGTCGTCCACCGGGACGTCAAGCCCGAGAACATCCTGCTCGACATGCAGGGCCCGCTCGGCCCGGGCGGCGCCCACCCGGCGCTCCTCACCGACTTCGGCGTGGCCAAGCTCATCGACACCCCGGCCCGCACCAAGGCGTCGCACCGCATCATCGGCACCCCCGACTACCTGGCCCCCGAGATCGTCGAGGGCCTCCCGCCCCGCGCGGCCGTCGACATCTACGCCCTGGCCACGGTCCTGTACGAGCTGCTGGCCGGCTTCACCCCGTTCGGCGGCGGCCACCCGGGCGCGGTGCTGCGCCGCCACGTCACGGAGACCGTCGTACCGCTGCCCGGCATCCCGGACGAGCTGTGGCAGCTCATCGTCCAGTGCCTGGCGAAGGCCCCCGCCTCCCGGCTGCGCGCGTCGGAGCTGGCCGCCCGGCTCCACGACCTGGCGCCGCTGGTGGCGCACATACCGCCGCTCGACGTCGACGAGCCCGGTGCGGAGCCGCACGCCGAGGCGTACGAGGACGACCCGTACCCGACGCTGCCCGACGCCCCGCGCAGGGCCGCCGTCCCCCTCGTACCCGGCTCGTCCCCCGACTCCAACCGCGACACCCACACGTCGATGCGCGTCCCGGGCCCGGACGAGCTGTCCGGCGGCCCCCTCGGCACCGCCCGCGCGCCGCGCGCCCCGGGCCAGCGCCGCCCGGGCTCGGCCCGCAACAAGGCCGCGGTACGGCGCCGCCGCCTGGTCGTCTCGGTCGCCGGCGCGGCCCTGGCGGCGGCGCTGGGCGTCGGCACCTGGCTCGTCACGGCCCCCGACACACCGGACGCCCCGGCCCCCGACACCCCGCGCTCGGCCCCGGTCCGCTGACGGTGCCGCCCCCTCGGGGGGCGGGGGTTCCGCGGGCAGCCGTTACGCTGGACCCGTGGCAGTCGTCGACGTATCCGAAGAGCTGAAGTCCCTCACCTCGACCATGGGGTCGATCGAGGCCGTCCTGGACCTCGACAGGATGAGGGCAGACATCGCCGTGCTCGAGGAGCAGGCGGCCGCACCGTCCCTGTGGGACGACCCCGAGGCGGCGCAGAAGATCACCAGCAAGCTGTCCCATCTCCAGGCCGAGGTCCGCAAGGCGGAGTCGCTCCGCAGCCGGATCGACGACCTCGGTGTGCTCTTCGAGCTCGCCGAGGCCGAGGACGACCCGGACACCCTCGCGGAGGCGGAGGCCGAGCTGGCCGACGTACGCAAGGCGCTGGACGAGATGGAGGTCCGTACGCTCCTCTCCGGCGAGTACGACGAGCGCGAGGCCCTCGTGACCATCCGCGCCGAGGCCGGCGGCGTCGACGCCTCCGACTTCGCGGAGCGCCTCCAGCGCATGTACCTGCGCTGGGCCGAGCGGCACGACTACAAGACGGAGATCTTCGAGACGTCGTACGCGGAAGAGGCCGGCATCAAGTCGACCACGTTCGTCGTGCACGCCCCGTACGCGTACGGCACGCTCTCCGTCGAGCAGGGCACGCACCGCCTGGTGCGCATCTCGCCGTTCGACAACCAGGGCCGCCGCCAGACGTCCTTCGCGGGTGTCGAGGTGCTGCCGGTCGTCGAGCAGACGGACCACATCGAGATCCCGGAGAACGACCTCCGCATCGACGTGTACCGCTCCTCGGGCCCCGGTGGCCAGTCGGTCAACACCACGGACTCCGCGGTCCGCATCACGCACATCCCGACCGGCGTCGTGGTCTCCTGTCAGAACGAGAAGTCGCAGATCCAGAACAAGGCGTCCGCCCTCCGCGTCCTCCAGGCCCGCCTCCTGGAGCGCCAGCGCCAGGAGGAGCGCGCCAAGATGGACGCCCTGAAGGGCGACGGCGGCAGCTCCTGGGGCAACCAGATGCGCTCGTACGTCCTGCACCCGTACCAGATGGTCAAGGACCTGCGCACGGAGCACGAGGTCGGCAACCCCCAGTCCGTGCTCGACGGCGAGATCGACGCCTTCCTGGAGGCGGGCATCCGCTGGCGCAAGAAGCAGGAACAGCAGGACGCGTAGCCGCGTCAGCGCGTAAGCGCGGCCGCGCCCCGCGCCCCCTCACGTCGTATCGGCGCCGGACCTCATCCCGAGGTCCGGCGCCGATTCGCTGTCGCAAGCGGTGCACCGCCGTTCTCCTCGCTTTGTCGACAAGGAAATCGGCCTGAGTCCGGCGCCGCTTCCCGGTTTCGTCACAGTTGCATCCCCGCAGGTCAGTCAAGATCCATCATTTCGGACATCGCGTGTGTAACGACCTTGACGGTCTTTCCAAAACTGGGAAAGCTGACGCGCGGCATGCGCATGTCCGGGGCGCGTGTGACCGGGGGGACGGCACGAGACGACCCCCAGCGTCCTTCGCCCCGCGCGCTGCACCACTGACAGACACAGCTACTGGGGGTAGCAGCTTTATGACCAACAAGACGCGGGTCCGGGTCGCGCGGATAGCCGCCGGTGCGGTGATCGCCGCCGGTGCTTCGCTGACCGCCGCGGGTGCCGCTCAGGCGGTGGGGATCGAGATCGGCCTGTCGGCCGACACTCGTGACAACCCGACGTGCAGCCCGCTGGACCCCAACTGCCAGACGACGACGCCGCCCACGACGACCCCGCCGACCACGACGCCGCCCACGACGACGCCGCCCACGACGACCCCGCCGACGACGACCCCGCCGACGACGACGCCGCCGACGACGACCCCGCCGACG
>NZ_JABWDV010000224.1 GCF_013362995.1 Streptomyces sp. TRM64462
GACCGGGCGCGACGCCCGGGCCCGCACCCGCACCCTGCGGCGGAACCACCGGCTCGGCCACCGACGGCGGCGCGCCGTCGCTCTGCGGCCGCCTGGCCCGGTACGCCGCCCGGTACGCGGCCGGCGACGAGCCGAGCTGCCGCCGGAAGTGCCCGCGCAGCGCCACCGGCGAACGGAAGCCGCAGCGGCCCGCGACCTCGTCCACCGAGTAGTCCGACGTCTCCAGGAGCCGCTGCGCCTGGAGCACCCGCTGGGTGATCAGCCACTGCAGCGGCGCGCTGCCGGTCAGCGAGCGGAAGCGGCGGTCGAAGGTGCGGCGGCTCATGTACGCCCGTGCCGCGAGCGTCTCCACGTCGAACTGCTCGTGGAGGTGCTCAAGGGCCCACGCGACCACCTCGGCCAGCGGGTCGGCGCCGATCTCCTCGGGGAGTGACCGGTCGAGATACCGTTCCTGGCCTCCGGTGCGGCGCGGCGGTACGACGAGCCGGCGGGCGAGCGCCCCGGCCGCCTCCGCGCCGTGGTCGGTCCGCACGATGTGCAGACAGAGGTCGATTCCGGCCGCCGTGCCCGCGGACGTCAGCACGTCGCCGTCGTCGACGAAGAGCTCCCGGGGGTCCACATGGACCGACGGGTAGCGCTTGGCGAGCGTCGGCGCGTACATCCAGTGCGTCGTGGCGGGCCGTCCGTCCAGTAATCCGGCGGCGGCCAGTACGAACGCACCGGTGCACAGGCCGACGATCCGGGCGCCCTCCTCGTGGGCGCGGCGCAGGGCGTCGAGCGCGTCGGCGGGCGGCGGCGAGGTGATCGACCGCCAGGCCGGTACGACGACGGTGCCCGCTCTGCTGATCGCTTCCAGGCCGTACGGTGCGGAGAGTTCCAGTCCCCCGGTCGTGCGCAGCGGGCCTTCCTCGCCTGCGCAGACCAGCAGCCTGTAGCGCGGAACTCCGGCGTCCTGGCGGTCAATCCCGAACACCGAGAGTGGAATGGAACTCTCGAAGATGGGGCCGCCGCTGAACAGCATGACGGCGACGACCTCGCGACGGCGGCGTCCGGACAGTTTGCGTCCGGTCTCCGGTGCGGCGGAGTCCTGGCTCATGACGCTAAGCCCCCCTCGGTGTTCGCGTCTCCTAGGTCCTGTCGCTCCTGCACGTTTCCCCTCGGTTTTGCACGAGACCCCGTTCTCCGATAGTCATGATCGAATCTACTGTGTCCCGCGGTGCCGGCGTGACAAGTTCGGCATCCAGCGCTATGTCGACAAGGCAACTTGGCGCGAAGCATTCGATCACGAAGCGTTTCACCCTCGGGACCCCCCAGGGAAGTGCGTCTCGCGCTCATGGCCCAACCACGTAGGGTGCGCGAGGCGTCTGCGGCCCTTTCCTCCCTGGTGGCAAGGGGGTTCGCAGGCCATTCCGGCACGGATCGGCCGGTGCAGGGAAGTTGGCTGAAAACATACGGGTGCGGGTGTGCGAAGACGTCAGTCTCCCGGTGCGCCCACCGCTCCGTGACGCCCGCCGCGATGGGCCCCCGAGCCCGTACGGGAGTGCCGGCCGCGATGCGGTACGGGCGCCCCGCCGCCGGACTCCGCCCCGGCCCCGGCCACCTGCGGAGGCGGTTCGGGCAGCAGCGCCGGTGCGGCCCGCTCGGAGCGCCGCAGCAGCGCCCGGCACGTGACGGTGACCGCGGCGAGCCCCAGCGCGGTGCCCGCGGCGGCGCCGAACGACGTGCCGTACACCAGCAGCACGAACGGGACCAGCGCGCAGCTGAACGCCGCCCAGCGCACCACCTCGGCCGCCGAGCTGTCCGTCGGAGGGGGCGGAGTGGTGGCGGCTGCCGACCGCGGGGCGGGGCCGGAGGCGGTGGCCTGTGAAGCGGGCACGGGAGCTCCCTGGGGACGGGGCGGCGGCCGGGCGGACCGCGCTGCCAACGAGGAACGCCCCGCTCCGGTCACTGTCGGGCAGCCGGTCGTGACACTCCGGAAGGGCGGTAGGGGGGTGCGGGGCGCCCCGCGCCGGGGACATACGGGACACCTGTAAGGGGCAACCGGCATTGCATCGGGCGACGCGCTCGTGCATGCTCCCTGGAACGCCGCGTGCACAGCGGTGGACGCGCAGGCAACTCTGTGCTCGAGAGGAGTGGCGCCGTACCCTTGGGGGTATGGGGTTGGGAAGATGATTCCCGGACACGGCTCCGAGAGTCAGGCTCCGAGAGTCGGCTGCCGTCCCCCGAACCCTCCCCACAAGGACCTTCTTCGCCGAGACACCCATGGCCGGTCACGAATTCCCTGAACCCGCGGACCGCAGAGGCGTCGCCGATTCGGCGGTGGACCCTCTGGCGGCGGACGAGACGCGTCATTCCTGTGATCCAGCGTTCCAGCACGGCGTGGTCGTCGGCTTCGACGGCTCGACCTCCAGTGAGCGGGCGCTCGCCTACGCGATCGGCATGGCGCGCCGCTCCGGCTCCGGCCTGATCATCGTGCACGTGGCGAACCGGCTGCCCACCACCGTCTGGGCCGGCTGTGAGCCGCCCGTCTTCGTCGACGTGCCGGACCACCGCACCGAGGTGCTCGGTCTCGAGCTCGCCTGCGCCGACCATCTCTCCGAGGTCCCGTGGATCCTCGTCGAGCGCGGCGGTGACATCTGCCACGAGTTGGAGGAGGTCGGCCGCGAGTACTCGGCCGACGCGATCGTGGTCGGCTCCACGCACGGCATCGTGGGGCGCATTTTCGGCTCTGTCGCCGGCCGTCTCGCACGGCGCGCGCAGCGGCCGGTCGTTGTCATTCCGTAACCGGTCGTTGTCCCAGGTGAGACCCCGTCAACTCACCTTCTTCTCCCTGCAATCCATCCCCCTTCAGAGGTGGGTTGTGCGCTTGTGAAGGGTATATCCACATGGCTGGGAAACAGCGCACAACTGCACATGAAGGGAGCCCGCCGTGGACAACGACGTCTCTGCGGGGAGCACCAGCTCCACTCTCGGCCATCTCGCACTCGGACTGACGCTGCTGGCGTTCGGCATCGGCAGCACGGGCGTCATCGACAACGTCGGGGCGGCGGACGCCTCGGCCCTCGCCACCTGGGTCGGCGGGGTCGCGCTCTTCGTCTGCGGCCTGTTCGCCTTCCGTGACGGCGACGGCCGCGCCGGCACCGCGTTCGCGGGGCTCGGCGCGTTCTGGTTCACCTGGGGCACCGGCGCGGGCGCGCAGGTCTCCGCCGAGGCCGCGGGCCTGTTCCTGCTCCTGTGGGCGCTCCTCGCGCTCACCCTGACCGCGGCGGCGAGCGGCAGCGGCCTGCTCGGGCAGGGCGTGTACGGGCTGCTGTTCCTGGCGCTCCTGATGCTGGCCGTCGGCTCGTTCGCCGACATGTCGGCGCTCGGCAAGGTGGGCGGCTGGGTCGCCGCGGTGGCGGGCCTGGGCGCCTGGTACGGCGCGACGGCGTCGCTCGCCAAGTGGCCGAGCCTCACCGGGCGTCGGGCCCGCGGCAGCGCGGCCACGGCGAGCTGAGGCCGGGCGGCCGACCGGACCACAAGGCCGGTGCAAGGGCGGTACCGGCCGTTCGAAAGGGCAGCCCCCGTGTGGTGGTGGCACACACGGGGGCTGCTTCACGCGGTGGCGGCGACTACTCGACCGTCACGGACTTCGCCAGGTTGCGCGGCTT
The DNA here is from genome assembly GCF_013362995.1 of Streptomyces sp. TRM64462. Taxonomy (GTDB): domain Bacteria; phylum Actinomycetota; class Actinomycetes; order Streptomycetales; family Streptomycetaceae; genus Streptomyces. Next base: position 3,651 of record NZ_JABWDV010000224.1, read on the forward strand.
GTCGATGTCGCGGCCCAGGGCCAGCGCCGTGTGGTACGCGAAGAGCTGGAGCGGGATGCCCATGAGGATCGGGTCCAGCTCGTCCTCGTTCTTCGGCACGACGATCGTGTGGTCGGCCTTCTCCTGCTCCTGGTGCGCGACCGCGAGGATCTTGCCGCTGCGGGCCTTGATCTCCTCCATCGCGGCGCGGTTCTTCTCCAGCAGCGAGTCGTTCGGCACGATCGCGACGGTCGGCATCGCGGGCTCGATGAGCGCCAGCGGGCCGTGCTTCAGCTCGGACGCCGGGTACGCCTCGGCGTGGATGTACGAGATCTCCTTGAGCTTCAGGGAGGCCTCCAGGGCGACCGGGTAGCCGCGGACCCGGCCGATGAACATCATCGACTTGGCCTCGGCGTACTCGTCCGCCAGCTTCTTGATCTCGTCCTCCAGCGTGAGGATCTCCGAGATCTGCTCGGGCAGCTTGCGCAGGCCCTCGATGATCCGCTTGCCGTCGGCCACCGACAGGTCGCGGATACGGCCCAGGTGCAGCGCGAGCAGCGCGAACGCGACGACCGTGTTGGTGAAGCACTTCGTGGAGACCACGCACACCTCGGGCCCGGCGTGCACGTACACGCCGCCGTCGGCCTCGCGGGCGATGGCGGAGCCCACGACGTTCACCACGCCGAGGACGCGGGCCCCCTTGCGCTTGAGCTCCTGGACGGCGGCCAGCACGTCGTACGTCTCACCGGACTGCGAGACCGCGATGTACAGCGTGTCGGGGTCCACGACCGGGTTGCGGTAGCGGAACTCGGACGCCGGCTCGGAGTCGGCCGGGATACGGGCGAGGCCCTCGATCAGCGAGGCGCCGATCATGCCCGCGTGGTACGAGGTGCCGCAGCCGAGGATCTTCACGCGGCGGATGCCGCGGGCCTCGCGGGCGTCCAGGTTGAGGCCGCCCAGGTGCACCGTGGAGAACTTCTCGTCGATGCGGCCGCGCAGGACGCGGTCCACGGCGTCGGCCTGCTCCGAGATCTCCTTGTGCATGTACGTGTCGTGGCCGCCCATGTCGTACGAGGCGACCTCCCACTCCACGGTCTCGGGCGTCGCGGTGGTGCGGGTGCCCGAGGTCGTGTACGTACGGAAGTCGTCGGCCTTCAGCGTGGCCATCTCGCCGTCGTCGAGGGTGACGACCTGGCGGGTATGGGCGACGAGCGCGGCGACGTCGGAGGCGACGAACATCTCCTTCTCGCCGATGCCGAGGACGACCGGGGAGCCGTTGCGGGCGACGACGATACGGTCGTTGAAGTCGGCGTGCATGACGGCGATGCCGTACGTGCCCTCGACGACCTTGAGCGCCTCGCGGACCTTCTCCTCCAGGCTCTCGGCCTGCGAGCGGGCGATCAGGTGCGTGAGGACCTCGGTGTCGGTCTCGGAGGCGAACACGACACCGTCGGCCTCCAGCTTGGCGCGCAGCTCGGCGGCGTTGTCGACGATGCCGTTGTGGACGACCGCGACCTTGTTCTCCGGGTCGAGGTGCGGGTGCGCGTTCTCGTCGCTCGGGGCGCCGTGCGTGGCCCAGCGGGTGTGGGCGATGCCGGTCGTACCGGTGAAGCGCTTGGGGATGCGGGCCTCCAGGTCCCGCACCCGGCCCTTGGCCTTGACCATCTTCAGGCCGGACGCCTTCGGGCTGGTGATGACGACGCCCGCGGAGTCGTAGCCGCGGTATTCGAGCCGTGCCAGACCCTCCAGCAGCAGCGGGGCGACATCGCGCTTACCGATATAACCGACAATTCCGCACATAAAGGTGAACCCCTCCTGGTTTCCGGGTGTGTGCTCAGCCGTAGACGATCCGGCGCAGCTGCCGGAGCGAGAGCTCCGGGGGAGCCACGGCGCGGTGCGGCAGCTCCGCCGCGATCCGCTCGAAGATCTCGGAGTTCACAGCGCCGGCCGCCTGCAGTTCGCGGTGGCGGCGGCGGACGAACTCCTCGGTCGTCTCGTCGAAGTACGCCAGCACGTCGAGCACCACCCGGGCGGCCTCACCGCGCGGGAGCGCGGTGCTGCGGACCAGGTGGTCGATGAGGTCGTCATGCGACGGGTGGCGATCGAGCACCCGTAGATACTGGGGGGTGAGGAGGCTTCTTCGCAAGAAATCTGCCCGGTATCGGGCAGGAACCCTCATGATCGGAAGCGGAAACGGGCTTGGTCTAGACCTGAGGGGCTTCGATGGGGTGGCGCGCGCGATCACGTCACGACGCCGCCCCCTGCCTCCGGGAGGGAGCGCGGGGGGCGGCTTCGGACGTCCGCGGAGGCCGGCCGGGTCAGGCCGGGAGACCCAGCTCGCGGGCGATCAGCATGCGCTGCACCTCGCTCGTGCCCTCGCCGATCTCCAGGATCTTGGAGTCGCGCCACATGCGGGCGACCGGGTACTCGTTCATGAAGCCGTAGCCGCCGTGGATCTGGGTGGCCTCGCGGGCGTTGTCGACGGCCACCGTGGAGGAGTACAGCTTCGCCACCGCCGCCTCCTTCTTGAACGGCTCGCCGCTCACCAGGCGGGACGCCGCGTCGCGCCAGCCGATGCGGGCCATGTGGGCGCGCATCTCCATGTCGGCCAGCTTGAACTGGATGGCCTGGAACTCGCCGATGGCCTTCCCGAAGGCGTGACGTTCCTTCGCGTACGTGAGCGACTCGTCCACGCAGCCCTGCGCGAGGCCCGTCGCCAGGGCGGCGATCGCGATACGGCCCTCGTCGAGGATGCGGAGGAACTGGGCGTAGCCCCGGCCCTCCTCGCCCAGGAGGTTGGCGGCGGGGACCCGCACGTCCTGGAAGGACAGTTCACGGGTGTCCGACGCGTTCCAGCCGACCTTCGAGTACGGGGCCGCGACCGTGAAGCCCGGGGTGCCCGACGGGACGATGATGGAGGAGATCTCCGGGCGGCCGTCCTCCTTGCGGCCCGTCACCGCCGTGACCGTCACCAGGCCCGTGATGTCCGTGCCCGAGTTGGTGATGAAGCACTTCGTCCCGTTGATCACCCACTCGTCGCCGTCCCGCACGGCCGTGGTGCGCGTACCGCCCGCGTCCGAGCCGCACTCCGGCTCGGTCAGCCCGAACGCGCCCAGCATCTCGCCGGAGCAGAGCTTCGGCAGCCACTGCCGCTTCTGCTCCTCCGTACCGAACCGGTACACCGGCATCGCGCCCAGCGAGACGCCCGCCTCCAGGGTGATGGCCACCGACGAGTCGACGCGGGCCAGCTCCTCCAGCGCGATGCCCAGGGCCAGATAGTCGCCGCCCATGCCGCCGTACTCCTCGGGGAACGGCAGCCCGAACAGGCCCATGCGGCCCATGTCCCGCACGATCTCGTACGGGAACTCGTGGCGCTCGTAGAAGTCGCCGATCTTCGGCGCCACCACGTCGTGGGCGAACTCCTCGACGGTACGGCGCAGTTCCTCGTGCTCTGCCGAGAGCCGGTGGTCCAGGGACATGGGGGTCACTCCTTGTGGGAGAGGGCGCGGACGGTACGGGACGGGCTGGGACGGCCCAGCCGTTCGGCCAGCCACACGCTGGTGGCGGTGAGCCGGCCGAGGTCGACCCCGGTTTCGATGCCGAGGCCGTGGAGCATCCACACGAGGTCTTCGGTGGCGAGGTTCCCGGTGGCGGACTTCGCGTACGGGCAGCCGCCGAGGCCGCCCGCGGACGCGTCGATCGTCGTCACGCCGTGTTCCAGGGCCGCGTAGGTGTTCGCCAGGGCCTGGCCGTAGGTGTCGTGGAAGTGGACGGCCAGGTACTCCGTGGCGATGTCTGCTGCGTTCAAGGCGGTGAGCAGGGCCTTCACGTGGCCTGGTGTCGCCACGCCGATCGTGTCGCCCAGGCTCAGTTCGTCGCAGCCCATGTCCGCCAGGCGGCGGCAGACGCCCACCACCTGCTCCACCGGGACCGGGCCCTGCCACGGGTCGCCGAAGCACATCGACAGGTAGCCGCGGACGGTCAGGCCCTCCGCCTTGGCCCGGGACACCACCGGCTCGAACATCGCCAGGGACTCGTCCACCGTGCGGTTCAGGTTGGCCTTCGCGAAGGTCTCCGTGGCGCTGGCGAACACCGCCACCTCCCGGGCGCCGAGCGCCAGCGCCCGGTCCAGGCCCCGGTCGTTGGGGACCAGCACCGGCAGGCGCACGTCCAGATCGCGGACCTGCGGGAACAGGGCCTCGGCGTCGGCCAGTTGGGGCACCCACCTGGGGTGGACGAAGCTCGTCGCCTCGACCGTGCCGAGGCCCGCCTCCGCGAGGCGGCGGATGAACTCCGCCTTCACCTCGGTCGGGATGGTCGTCGGCTCGTTCTGGAGGCCGTCTCTCGGGCCCACCTCGTGGATCCTCACCCGGGGCGGGAGGCCCTGCGCCGGGACCGTCATGGGCAGTCCGTCGGTCACTTCTCGGCCTCCTCCGCAGACGAGTGCGGCTCCACGACCGCCAGCACCTGGTCCATGGCGACCGTCGTGCCGGGCGTGACGTCCAGCTCCACGACCGTGCCGTCGTGCGGGGCGGAGATCACGTGCTCCATCTTCATCGCCTCCACCACGACCAGGCCCTGGCCTGCCGTGACCTCGTCGCCCACCGCTACCTTGACCACGGTGACCGTGCCCGGCATCGGGGCGGTCAGCGAGTCCGCCCCCGAGTACGCCGAACGGGTGAGGGACGCCTCGACCGGGTCGTGGTCCTGGACGTTCCACGCGTCGCCGTCCCGGCCGAGCCACGTCCCGGCGCGGCGGAAGGTGTGCGTGACGCCGTCCAGGGTGACCGTGACCGTGTCGGCCGTGACCCGGTGGCCCGTGCCCTGGAGCACATGAGTAACGGGTTCGAGTCCCGTTACGCGCAGCGGATGCGCCACCGGCAGCCGCTCCCCGCCCAGCCGCCAGCCGCTCGGCACCGAGAACGGGTCCGTCCAGCCGCCCGCGTCGCGCCCCGGGCGCAGGGCCTCCTCCCGTACCGCCGCGGCCGCCTCGTACACCTCCGGCGGCACGCCGTCGGGGACGAGTCCGTCCACCTCGCGCTCCACCAGGCCCGTGTCCATGTCCCCGGACACGACCTGCGGGTGGGCGAGCAGCCGGCGCAGGAAGCCGGCATTGGTCGGGACGCCCAGCGTCACCGTGTCCGCGAGTGCGGCGCGCAGCTTGCGGAGGGCCGTCGCGCGGTCGGGGCCGTGCACGATGACCTTCGACAGCATCGGGTCGTAGAGGCTCGACACCTCCGTGCCCTCGCTCAGGCCCGAGTCCGTGCGGATGCCGTCGCCCTGGGGCTCGCGCAGCGCCAGGACCGTGCCGCCCGACGGGAGGAAGCCGCGGGACCCCTCTTTGACAGACACGGTCTCCGCGCAGATCCGCGCCTCGATGGAGTGCCCGGTGAGCGTGATGTCCTTCTGCTCGTACGGCAGCGGCTCCCCGGCCGCGATCCGCAGCTGCCACTCCACCAGGTCCAGGCCCGTGACCAGCTCGGTCACCGGGTGCTCGACCTGGAGGCGGGTGTTCATCTCCATGAAGTAGTACGAGGACGGGTCCGTGCCCGGGACGATGAACTCGACCGTGCCCGCGCCCCGGTAGCCGCAGGAGCGGGCCGCCTGCACGGCCGCCTCGCCCATGGCCGCCCGCGTCTCCTCGTCCAGCAGGACGGACGGGGCCTCCTCGATGACCTTCTGGTGGCGGCGCTGGAGGGAGCACTCGCGCTCGCCCAGGTGGATGACGTTGCCGTGGCCGTCCGCCAGCACCTGGATCTCGATGTGCCGGGGGCGGTCGATCCACCGCTCCACGAGGAGCGTGTCGTCGCCGAAGGAGGCGCGCGCCTCGCGGCGGGCCGCCGCGATCTCGTCCTCCAGCACGGACAGGTCCCGCACCAGACGCATGCCCTTGCCGCCGCCGCCCGCCGAGGGTTTCAGCAGCACGGGCGCGCCCAGCTCGCGGGCGGCCGCCTCCAGCTCCGGGTCGGCGGCGCCCGGGACCACGGGAACGCCCGCGGCCTTCACGGTCTCCTTGGCCCGGATCTTGTCGCCCATCAGGGAGATGGCCTCCGCCGGAGGCCCGATGAAGACCAGCCCCGCCTCCGCGCAGGCCCGCGCGAACGCGGCGTTCTCCGCGAGGAAGCCGTAGCCGGGGTGCACGGCCTGGGCGCCGGTCCGCGCGGCGGCCTCCAGCAGGCGCTCGACGGACAGATAGCTCTCGGCGGCCGGCGGCGGGCCGATCCGTACGGCCGTGTCCGCCTCCCGTACATGACGGGCGTCGGCGTCCGCGTCGCTGAAGACGGCCACCGAGCGCACGCCGAGGGCCCGCAGCGTACGGATGACCCGGACGGCGATCTCGCCTCGGTTGGCCACCAGAACGGTGTCGAACATGGATTCCCTCACATCCGGAAGACGCCGAACTGGGGGTCCCCCAGGGGCGCGTTGGCACACGCGGTCAGGGCCAGGCCGACCACCTGGCGGGTGTCCAGCGGGTCGATCACACCGTCGTCCCAGAGCCGGGCCGTCGCGTAGTAGGCGTTGCCCTGCTGCTCGTACTGGGCGCGGATCGGCTCCTTGAAGGCCTCCTCGTCCTCGGCCGGCCACTCCTCGCCGCGCCCCTCCAGCTGGTCGCGCTTGACCGTGGCGAGGACGGACGCGGCCTGCTCGCCGCCCATGACGGAGATCTTGGCGTTGGGCCACATCCACAGGAAGCGGGGGCTGTACGCCCTGCCGCACATCGAGTAGTTCCCGGCGCCGTACGAGCCGCCGACGACGACCGTCAGCTTCGGCACGCGCGTGCAGGCGACGGCGGTGACCATCTTGGCGCCGTGCTTGGCGATGCCGCCCGCCTCGTAGTCCCGGCCGACCATGAACCCGGAGATGTTCTGCAGGAACAGCAGCGGGATGCCGCGCTGGTCGCACAGCTCGATGAAGTGGGCGCCCTTCTGGGCGGACTCCGAGAACAGGATGCCGTTGTTGGCGACGATGCCGACCGGGTGCCCGTGGATCCGGGCGAAGCCGGTGACGAGGGTCTGCCCGAACTCGGACTTGAACTCGGAGAAGCGGGAGCCGTCGACGATCCGCGCGATGACCTCGCGCACGTCGTACGGCGTCCGCGAGTCGACGGGCACGGCCCCGTACAGCCCGGCGGGGTCGGCCTTCGGCTCCTCGACGGGCTCGACGGACCAGGGCAGCGCCCGGCGCTCCGGCAGCGTCGCGACGATGTTCCGTACGATCCGCAGGGCGTGCGCGTCGTCCTCGGCGAGGTGGTCGGTGACGCCGGAGGTACGGGAGTGCACCTCGCCGCCCCCGAGCTCCTCGGCCGTGACGACCTCACCGGTCGCGGCCTTCACGAGCGGCGGGCCGCCCAGGAAGATCGTGCCCTGGTTCCGTACGATCACGGCCTCGTCGCTCATCGCCGGCACGTACGCGCCGCCGGCGGTGCAGGACCCGAGCACGGCGGCGATCTGCGGAATCCCGGCGCCCGACATACGGGCCTGGTTGTAGAAGATCCGCCCGAAGTGCTCACGGTCCGGGAACACCTCGTCCTGCATGGGCAGGAAGGCGCCGCCGGAGTCGACGAGATACACGCACGGCAGCCGGTTCTCCAGCGCCACCTCCTGGGCGCGCAGATGCTTCTTGACGGTCATCGGGTAGTACGTGCCGCCCTTGACCGTCGCGTCGTTCGCGACGACCACCACCTCGCGGCCGCCGACCCGGCCGATGCCCGCGATGACACCGGCGGCCGGCGCCTGGTCCCCGTACATGCCGTTCGCGGCGAGCGGGGCCAGCTCCAGGAAGGGCGAGCCGGGATCGAGGAGCGTGTCGACCCGGTCGCGCGGCAGCAGCTTCCCGCGCGCGGTGTGCCGCGCCCTGGCCTTCTCACCGCCCCCGAGGCGGGCGGCGGCGAGCCGGGACCGCAGGTCGTCGGCGAGCTCGCGGTGCGCCGCCTCGTTGGCCTGCCAGGCCGGCGACGCGGGATCCGCCGCGCTCGTCAGCACAGGTGCCTGCTGCATCGTGTCGAGCCCCCTTGCCCGTACGACAGACGTTAATGAGCGTTAACGTATTTCCTTCAGGTTAACGACCGCTAACCCCCTTGTCTAGAATCGATCCCATGAGCACCAGGACCGACGCCCCGACACGCCGGGAGCAGATCCTCAGGGAGGCCGCCCGCCTCTTCGCCGAGCGCGGCTTCCACGGCGTGGGCGTCGACGAGATAGGCGCGGCCGTCGGCATCAGCGGACCCGGCCTGTACCGGCACTTCGCCGGCAAGGACGCGATGCTCGCCGAGCTGCTCGTCGGCATCAGCGAACGGCTCCTCGAAGGCGGCCGGCGCCGCGTCGCCGAGTCCGAGGCGGACGGCGGCGACCCGGACGCCCTGCTCGCGGCGCTGATCGACGGGCACATCGACTTCGCGCTCAACGACCGCTCGCTCATCACCCTGCACGACCGCGAGCTCGACCGCCTCCGGGAGAGCGACCGCAAGCTGGTCCGGCAGCTCCAGCGGCAGTACGTGGAGCTGTGGGTCGCCGTGGTCCGCGAGCTCTACCCGCGCCAGACGGAACAGCAGGCCAGGGCGGCGGTCCACGCGGTCTTCGGGCTGCTGAACTCCACGCCGCACCTCGGCTCGGCCACCACGGCCGGCGACCCGTCGGTCCGCCCGTCGGCGGAGGCGCTCCTGCGCCGCCTGGCCCACGGGGCGTTCGGGTCGCTGGCGGACGCGCCGGTGGGGTGACGGCTCGGGGGGCGCGGCCGCCGTCGATTCCGCCGGGCGCGGGGGCGCGGCCGCCGGCGATTCGGCCTGTCCATCGGCCGGAATGGCTCCGTCGCCCCCCGCGCCGGGCGGCACAATGGGGGAATGCCGATACCCAGCCGCCCCGCCCTCGTCGAGCACCTCGTCCGTACGCGTATCGCGGGGGACGTCGCCACGCCCCGCGACAACAACCTGTCCCACTACCGGAAGCTCGCCAACGGCGACCGCCACTACTGGCTGGGTCTCGAACTCGGCGACCGCTGGACGGACGAGCAGGACGTGCTCGCCGTGATGGCCGAGCGCTGCGGTGTCGTCGACGACCCGGAGCACCGGGCCGGGCAGGACACCATCGACCCCGAGCTGACCGTCGACGCCCTCGACCGCATGGCCGCCCGCCTCCGCAAGGCCGCCGCCGGCAAGGAGCGCGTGCTGTTCGCCACCGGGCACCCCGGCGCGCTGCTCGACGTGCACAGCCGCACCGCCGCCGCCCTGCGCGCCGCAGGCTGCGACATCGTGCGCATCCCGGGCGGGCTCACCGCCGACGAGGGGTACGTCGTGCAGTTCGCGGACGTCGCGGTCTTCGAGCGGGGCGCCTCGCTGTGGCACACGCACTCGCCCGAGCCCATGAACGCCGTGCTCGACGGCCTCCGCGCCACCGACGCGCCCCTGCCGGACCTGGTCGTCGCCGACCACGGCTGGGCGGGCCGCGCGGGCCAGCGCGGCATCGACGCCGTCGGCTACGCGGACTGCAACGACCCGGCCCTGTTCATCGCGGAGGCCGAGGGCACCCTCCAGGTCACCGTCCCGCTCGACGACCACGTCGTGGACCCGCTGTTCTACGAGCCGATGACGGCCTACCTGCTGGACGCGGCAGGGCTGCTCTGACCCGGTGCCGCCGATACCGCCGGTGCGGTCGGTGCCGCCGGTGCCGCCGGGGCCGGTCCGGCCGCCCGCTCCTCCCGCAGCCGCGCGGCGAGTTCGTCGCGGGCGTCGGGGTCGAGGCGCTGCTCGGGCTCGTCGAGCACCAGCAGATCCCGGGGGCGCACCAGCGCCGACGCCAGCAGCAACTGCTGCGCCTGGCCCGACGACAGGGACCCGGGGAGCCGGTCCGCGAGCCCCGTCAGCCGCGTGCGGTCCAGGGCCTCGGCGACCCGGGCGCGGCTGTCCCGGCCCGCTCCGTGGGCGACGGCCACCAGCTCCAGGTGCTCACCGACCGTCAGATCCGGGTAGAACGCGGGGCTGCCCGCCACCACGGCGATCCGGGCCCGTACGCGCGCGTCCGTGTCGTCCACCGGCCGGCCGGCGAACGTCACCGTGCCCTCGCTCGGCCGGTCGTGGCCGACCGCGATCCGCAGCAGCGTGGACTTGCCGGAGCCGTTGGCCCCCATCACCGCCACGCACTCCCCGGCGCGCACGGCCAGGTCCAGCGGGGCCAGCACGGTCCGTTCCCCGTAGCGCCGGGCCACACCGGTCAACTGGAGCAGCGCCGGCGCCGTCATACCCGCCGCCGGCCACGGACCACGCAGTACGTGCCGAACGACAGCATCAGGAACACCGCGCCGCGCAGCACGATCGTCAGGTAGAGCCGCATGTCGTCGGAGAACTCCGGGGCCTTGGACTGTGCGACGAAGAGCAGCACCGCGCCCAGCACGATCAGCGCCACGCCGCCGCCGGTCCACAGTGCGCGGGCCCCCGGGCCCGACCGCTCGTCCTGGGCCGTGTCGGGGCGCCGCGGGGAAAGTTCGTCGGTCACGGGGTCCGTACCTCTCTGTGATGCCTGTGGTGCCTGTGGTGCTCGTGGTGCGTGTGGGGGGATGCGGGGCGCGGGGCGGCGAAGGAGCGGGCGGGCGGTGGGCGCCGTCAGACCGGTCTCGGAGCCGGGTCGTCCAGGTAGCCCGCCGCCTGGAGGCGGAACAGCTTCGCGTACATCCCGTCCCGGTCCATCAGTTCGCCGTGCGTGCCCTCCTCAAGGACCTGACCCTGGTCCAGGACGACGATGTGGTCCGCGACCCGCACCGTGGAGAACCGGTGCGCGATCAGCAGCGTCGTCGCCCGGTCCGCGATCTCCCGCAGCCGGGCGAAGATCTCCGCCTCCGCCTCGGCGTCGATGGCCGCCGTCGGCTCGTCCAGCACCATCACCGGAGCGCCCCGCAGGAACGCGCGGGCCAGGGCCACCTTCTGCCACTGGCCGCCGGACAGCTGCCTGCCGCCCTCGAACCAGCGGCCGAGCTGGGTGTCGAGGCCCTGGGGCAGCTCGTCCAGGAAGGCGGAGGCATCGGCCTGGTCCGCGGCGCGCCGGATGCCCGGCTCGTCGTCCAGCGCGTCGACGCGCGCGAGGCCGATGTTGGCGCGGGCTGTGTCCTCGTACCGTACGAAGTCCTGGAAGATCACGCCGATGTGCCGGCGGAGCTGTCCGAGGTCGTACTCCTCCACCGGGTGACCGTCGATCAGGATCGTGCCCGACGTCGGCTCGTACAGCCGGGACAGCAGCTTGACCAGGGTGGTCTTGCCGGCGCCGTTCTGGCCGACGAGGGCGACGCACTTCCCGGCCGGGAGGGTCAGGCTGAAGTTCCGCAGCACCGTGGGCCCGCCGCCCGGGTAGCTGAACGACACGTCGCGGAACTCGATGCCGTTGGTGAGCCGTTCCGGGAAGGGCCGGTCGCCGCTCTTCAGGGGCCGCTCGGGGATGTCCAGGAAGGAGAAGAGGTTCCCCAGGAACAGGTTGTGCTCGTACAGCTCGCCGAAGCCGGAGAACAGGCTCTGCGCCGAGCCCTGGACGACGGTGATGGCCGCGATGTAGCCGGCGACCTCGCCGATCCGGCCGGTCTCGATCGTGCTGCTGATCGCGAAGATGACGGCCCCGCTGGACGCGGCGACACTGAACAGGCCGAGCAGCGCGTTGGCCGTCGACTGGCGGCGCGCCAGCGAGCGGTCGACCTGGTAGAAGCGGCCGATCAGCTCGCGGTAGCGGTTCACGAAGAAGCCGCCGAGCGAGAACAGGCGGGTCTCCTTGTACGTACGGTCGTTCGTGACCAGGTACTGGAGGTAGTTGGTGCGCCGGCGGTCGGCCGAGCGGGCGTTCTCCACCTGCCACGTCATCCGGCTGTAGAACGTGGTGGCCAGCACGGACGGCACCGGCGCGCACAGCACGGCCAGCGCCACCCACGGGTCCCAGGACAGCAGCACGGCCGCCACCGACACCAGGGTCACGGTGTGCGAGACGACCCCGATCAGATCGGAGAAGAGCTGGTACGGGCGGTAGGCCGCCTCACGGTTGGCGCGCTGCAGCCGGTCGTACGTCGTGGCGTCCTCGAAGTGCTCCAACTGGAGGCGGACGGCCTTCTCCATGATGTCGGTGCTGATCCGGTTGGCCATCCGGAACTGGAGCAGCGCCTCCACGTAGTGCTGGCCGACCGTGCACAGGTGCCCGGCGAGCGCGACGCACGCCAGGACGACGCCCACGCCGATCGCCTGGTCGGCGGCGCCGGGCCGGCCGCCCACGGCGTCGGCGACGTACTGCACGGCGTCCGTGGTGAGCTGCACCGACACGGCGGGCAGCAGGGCCGTCAGCAGCGTGGTGACGACGACACCGGTCATGTGGAGCGGGCTCACGCTCCACAGCAGGCGCAGCGCCCTGCTCCAGTGCTGCTCGGTGCCGGTCGTCCCGTCGGACGGTGTTGCCACGTCTGGTGTTGCCTTGTCGGCCACGGTCATGCCCCCGGTCGGCGGCGGATCGCGTCCAGCGCCAGGGCCCACACCTCGTGGCAGGCGCGCTCCCGCTCCTGCCCGAGGCCCAGGAACCGGTTGGCGCGCATGTGCGCGAGGCTCGCCAGCATCCTCAGTTCGTCCCCCACGAGGCGTCCCGTGGACGCCAGTTCACGTATCAGGCTGCCGGCCGCGGGCAGCACTTCCCCCTGGCGGGCGAGTATATGTGCGAGGCTTTCGCGGTGTTTTCCGGCGGTCTCGTCGGGGTGCGCGTCCCACGGGACCAGCAGGTCGCACAGGGTGCGCTGGACCCGCCGGTAGTACTTACGGGCCGTGTCGGACGGCTGACCGGCCGGCAGCGCCTGCACCACGGGGTCGCGCCCCCAGTCGCGGTAGAGGGCGTGCATGGCCACGACGCACAGGAGGTCGGCGTCCAGGTCGAGGCCGCCCCAGCGGCGGGCGGCGACGAGGTCGGCGCACACGTCGCTGTCCGCCTCGAAGACCCGCTCGATCGTGTCGATCGTCGCCGAGTTGGCGCTGGCGCGGGATCGTGACCGGCGGTACGCGGCCGAGCAGGCGGCCCTCCGCGAGAGGGAGCGGCTGGCGCGCGACGTGCACGACACGGCCGCCCACCACCTCAGTCTGATCAGCCTCCAGGCCACGGCTCTGGCGGCGGCCGCGGAGTCGCCCCCGTTCCGGGAGGCGGCGGTCCGGCTGGGCGAGCTCAGCCGTGAGGCGGCGGGTGAACTCCGTCGCTCGATCCGGGGCATCGACCCGGGGGACCCCGGCGCGCTGCCCGGCCTCGCGGACCTCCCGCGCCTCGTCGCCGAGGCGGGCGACGGCGTACGGGCCGAGCTCGCCGTGCCGGACGCCGCCGACTGCCCGCCGCAGGTGCAGCACACGGCGTACCGGGTGGTGCAGGAGGCGCTCGCCAACGTACGCCGTCACGCGCCGGGCGCCGAGGTGCGCGTGAACGTCGGCTCCGCTCCCGGTGGCGGGCTGCTCGTCGTCGTGCGCAACGGCCCGTCGCCGCGGGCCGTTCCGGGCGACACCGGCGGGTCCGGCGGCCGGGGGCTGCCCGGGCTGCGGGCCCGTGCGGCTGCCGTGGGCGGCACCCTGCACGCGGCGCCGGACGGCGACGGCGGCTTCCTCGTGCGGGCGGTCCTGCCGCTGACCGTCAGTCCCGGTGCGGGACGCGGACCACGCCCTCCTGGATGACCGAGATGGCCAGGCGCCCGTCGCGTGTGTAGATGCGGGCCTGGCCCAGGCCGCGGCCGCCCGACGAGGACGGGGACTGCTGGTCGTACAGCAGCCACTCGTCCGCGCGGAACGGCCGGTGGAACCACATGGCGTGGTCCAGGGACGCCCCGACCACGTCGCCGGTCGCCCAGCCGCCGCGGCCGTGCGCGAGCAGCACCGAGTCGAGCAGCGTCATGTCGGAGACGTACGTCGCGAGGCAGACGTGCAGGAGGGGGTCGTCGCCGTCCAGCTTGCCGTTGGTGCGGAACCACACCTGCGAGCGCGGTGCGCGCGGCTCGCCCGCCGTGGCGTACGGGGGCTCGTCCACGTACCGCAGGTCGACGGCCTGCCGGGCCTCCAGCATGCGTTCCGCGATGCTCGGGTGCGCGAACAGGTGGGCGTAGCGGGGGAGGGCCTCCTCCGCCGTGGGCAGCGTCTCCGGGTCGGGCGCGGGCGGCATGTCCGCCTGGTGCTCCAGGCCCTCCTCGTACGTCTGGAACGACGCCGACAGGTGGAAGATCGGCTGGCCGTGCTGGACGGCCACCACGCGGCGGGTGGTGAAGGAGCGGCCGTCGCGGATGCGGTCCACGGTGTAGACGATCGGCGCGCCCGGGTCGCCCATGCGCAGGAAGTACGCGTGGAGGGAGTGGGCCGTGCGGCCGTCGGGGACCGTGCGGCCGGCCGCGACGAGTGCCTGGGCCGCGACCTGGCCGCCGAACACCCGGGGCACGATCGCCGACCGCGACCGGCCCCGGAAGATGTTCTCCTCGATCCGCTCCAGGTCGAGCAGATCGAGGAGATCGTTCAGTGCTTCGGTCACCGCTGGTTACAGGCCCATCGACTTGGCGATGATCGACTTCATGATCTCGCTGGTGCCGCCGTAGATGCGGTTCACGCGGTTGTCCGCGTACAGGCGGGCGATCGGGTACTCGTTCATGTAGCCGTAGCCGCCGTGGAGCTGGAGGCAGCGGTCGATGACGCGGTGGGCGACCTCGGTGCAGAACAGTTTGGCGGAGGCGGCCTCGGCCGGGGTCAGCTCGCCCGCGTCCAGCGCCTCCAGGGCGCGGTCCGCGACGGCCTCGGCCGCGTCGACCTCGGCCTGGCAGGCGGCCAGTTCGAACTTGGTGTTCTGGAAGTGCGCCACCGGCTTGCCGAAGACCGTGCGCTCCTGCACGTACTGCTGGGCGAACCGGACCGCCGCCTTGGCCTGCGCGTACGCGCCGAAGGCGATGCCCCAGCGCTCGGAGGCCAGGTTGTGGCCGAGGTAGGAGAAGCCCTTGCCCTCCTCGCCCAGCAGGTCCTCGACCGGGACCTTCACGTCGACGAACGCCAGCTCGGCGGTGTCGGAGGTGCGCAGGCCCAGCTTGTCGAGCTTGCGGCCGATCGAGTAGCCGTCGGACTTGGTGTCCACCGCGAAGAGGGAGATGCCGAAGCGGCGGTCCTCGGCCGTCGGGGCGGAGGTGCGGGCGCACACGATCACGCGGTCGGCGTGGACGCCGCCCGTGATGAAGGTCTTGGCGCCGTTGAGGACGTAGTGCGTGCCGTCCTCGCTCAGCTTCGCCGTGGTCTTCATGCCCGCGACGTCGGAGCCGGTGCCCGGCTCGGTCATCGCCAGCGCCCACATCTCCTCGCCGGTGACGAACTTCGGCAGGTAGCGCTTCTTCTGCTCGTCGTCGGCGAGCATCTTGATGTAGGGGAGCGCGAGCAGCACGTGCACGCCGGAGCCGCCGAACTGGACGCCGGCGCGCGAGGTCTCCTCGTACAGGACGGCCTCGAACTTGTGCGTGTCCAGGCCCGCGCCGCCGAACTCCTCGGGGACGTTGATGCCGAAGAGGCCCAGCTCACCGAGCTTGTGGTAGAAGTCGCGCGGCGCCTGGCCCGCGGCGAACCACTCGTCGTAGACGGGGACGACCTCGGACTCGATGAAGGCGCGGATGGTCTCCCGGAACGCCTCGTGGTCCTCGTTGAATACGGTACGGCGCACGGTGAAACCCTCCTGGATGCACACACCGACGACTAAGCGCTTGCTCAGGGCAAGTTACCGGTCAGTCGCCAGGGCTGTCCAGAGTCGTTCACATCACAACCACCGAAGCGCGAACCACAGCTCCATACGGGTCTCCGCGTCCTCCAGGTCCGTGTCCAGGAGCGCCGCGCAGCGGGCCACGCGCTGCCGGACCGTGTTCCGGTGGACGCCGAGGGCCGTGGCCGTACGGTCCCAGCTTCCGTGCAGGGACAGCCAGACCCGGAGGGTCTCGACCAGGGCGGGGGAGCCGGCCAGGGGGTCCAGGACGGTACGGGCGTGGGCGGCCGCCTCGTCCGGGTCCACCAAGGCGGCCAGGCCGCCGGCGCGGTGCCGGGCCAGCGGGGTGTGCGCGGCCTCGGCGCGGCGCAGGGCGCGGGCCGCCTGGGCGTCGGCGGCCACCAGGTCCCCGGGCGCGGCCGGGGCGCTGACCCCCAGGGTCCAGCCCGGGTACGCCGTGACCTCCCGCCCGGCGGGCAGCAGCACCCGCACGGTGCCCTCGTCGTCCCGGTCCTCCAGGGGGCTGCCCAGCGCCGGCGGCGGCGCCTGCGGGTCGGCGCCCCGCGCGTGGACCACCGTCCAGGGCGCCTCGCCCAGGAGCGGCGCGACGTCCGCGGGGGCGGCGCCCAGCAGGAGCCGTACCAGCGCCCTGGACCTGGCGGCCTCGTCGGCGCCCTGGTGCGGCGCGGTCAGCAGCGAGAGCAGCACCATCGCGGTCTCGGCGATCCGCTGGTCGGCCTCCTCGCGGCGGGCCATGGCCAGGCCCAGCGTCAGCCCCTGCCGCCCGGGACCGGTGCCCAGGCCGTA
>NZ_JABWDV010000225.1 GCF_013362995.1 Streptomyces sp. TRM64462
GGGGGCCCGGGGCGGGAGGCCACCGGTGCGGCGGCCCCGGCCCGTATGCCCCGGTCACCCCCGTACGCTCAGACGCCCCGCAGCTCGCACGTGTCCTTGAAGCCCTGGCTCGTGAGCCCCAGCGCCGCGTTCATCCGCGAGCGCAGGTTCTCCACGGCGACCATCGCCGTCAGCTCGACGAACGCCCGCTCGCCCAGCGCCTTCCGCAGCCGCGCGGCGAGTTCGTCCGTCACCTCGGGCGGATTGGCGGTCATCGCCTCCGCGTACTCCAGCACGTCCCGCTCCAGCGGCGTGTACGCGTCACTCTCCCGCCACACCGGCACGTCGTGGATCTTGCGGGCGTCCATGCCGCGCCGGGTGTTCTCCCAGTACCCGAAGTCCATGCACCAGCTGCACCCGACCGCCGCCGCCGACCCCATCACGGCCAGCGCCTTCAGATCCGGGTCCAGGTCCTTCCAGCGGGCCAGCGACAGCTCGAAGCGCAGGGTCGACAGCAGCACGCGCGGGTTGTGCCCCACCGCGGCCACCGGGTCGAGGACCTTCCCGTACGTACGCCGCGCGTACCACTCCACCGCACGGAAGAGCGGCGAACGCGGCGGAGTCAGAGAGATGCGGGCCATCAGGGTCCTCCCAAGGGTCGTGTACGGCCTTTTCACCCTTACGACCGAGCAGCCGCACCGGATGTGACACGGGACCGCGCCACTCCCTGCCGCCGCTGTCGCACCGCCCGCCCATAATGGAAGGACCAGAGACCCCTGGAGGTGCTGTGACCGGCGTCGACGCTCTCGGTTCCCTGCGCGCCCGGCTCCGCTCCCTGCGTCCGGCCGCGTTCGGAGCGGATGCCACCGGAGAGCGATGGGAGCGCATCCGCCGTTCGCCCCACTTCGCGGACGGCGCGTTCCGCAACCCCGGCGGCGAACGCCACAGACCCTCGGCCTCGGCGCTGGACTTCGCGAAGATCTACTTCCGCAAGGAGGACCGGGTCCGGCGTGCCCCGGTGATCCCCGTGCCGGTGCACCCGCACACCGCCGCGGCCCTCGCGAGCCCGCCCGCGACCGGACTGCGGCTCACCTGGATGGGGCACTCCAGCGTCCTCGCCGAGATCGACGGCAGCCGCGTCCTGTTCGACCCCGTCTGGGGCGAGCGCTGCTCCCCGTTCGCCTTCGCGGGACCCAGACGGCTCCATCCCGTGCCTCTGCCGCTCGCCGCGCTCGGCCCGGTCGACGCCGTCGTGATCTCGCACGACCACTACGACCACCTCGACATGCCGACCATCCGCGCACTCGCCGGTACGGAAACGCTGTTCGCCGTGCCGCTCGGCGTGGGCGCCCACCTGGAGGCCTGGGGTGTGTCGCCGTCCCGGCTGCGCGAGCTGGACTGGGGCGAGTCGACGCAGATCGGCGACCTGCGGCTCACCGCGACGCCCGCCCGCCACTTCTGCGGCCGCGGCCTGCGCAACCAGCAGCACACGCTGTGGGCGTCCTGGGCCGTCGCGGGCCCGGAACACCGCATCTACCACAGCGGCGACACGGGCTACTTCCCCGGCTTCCAGGACATCGGCACGGCGCACGGCCCGTTCGACGCCACCATGATCCAGATCGGGGCCTACTCCGACTTCTGGCCGGACATCCACATGACCCCGGCTGAGGGCATGCGCGCCCACCTCGACCTCCAGGGCGGCCACCCGTCCGGCGTCATGCTGCCGATCCACTGGGCGACCTTCAACCTGGCCCCGCACCCCTGGGCCGAGCCCGGCGAAGGCACCGTGGCTGCGGCGGCCGAGGCCGGCGCCCGGATCGCGCTGCCCCGCCCGGGCGAACCCTTCGA
>NZ_JABWDV010000226.1 GCF_013362995.1 Streptomyces sp. TRM64462
CCGGGACCTCGACCAGGGCCTGCGCCGGCTCGCCGGTGCGCTGCGGACGTCCGGGCGTCCGCTGGACGACGTCTGCGACCGCGTCCTCGGGCTGCTGCTGCCCGACGCGGCCCAGGACGACGTGGCGCTGCTGCTCGCGCGGACGGCGCGCGAGGGCGCGTAACGCGCGGGCGGGGACCTGGGCGTGAGGGAGGCCGGGGGCTTCGTACGGATCTCTTGACGCGCTGGGCGGGCCCTCAC
>NZ_JABWDV010000021.1 GCF_013362995.1 Streptomyces sp. TRM64462
GAGCTTGGGGGAGCGCGTGCCAGACGCCGCGGGGCAGGCGGGAATTGTCAGACAGGCCCTAGGGCGGCTGTGCCTGTGCGCCCGCTCGTACAGGAGGCCGGGGCGATGTCCGGATCTTTGTTGCTTCTGCCAGTACGACGGTCTGTCAGGGGCCGTAGAGACTGCCAGACACGGGCTCGGCGTGTCCCGCAGGCGATGGGCCGAGGCCACGGAGATGGCGTCGCACAGAGGAGGACATCACGGTGAGCATGCAGCAGTACGACGAGATCGGTGAGGCGTACGAGGGGTTCAAGTCCCTGCCGCTGGAGCAGTACGTGGTGGTGCCCGGCTTCCTGGCCATGGTCGGGGACGTGCGCGGCAAGTCGGTCCTCGATCTGGCCTCCGGCACGGGCTTCTACAGCAGGGAGTTCAAGCGGCGCGGCGCCACGGAGGTGCTCGGCATCGACATCTCCGGTGAAATGGTCGCCGTGGCGGAGCAGTTGGAGAAGCACGACCCGCTGGGTGTGCGCTACGAAGTGGGCGACGTGGCCGAACTGCGGCCCTTGGAGGAGCGCTTCGACATCGCCTTGGGCGTCCAGCTGCTCAACTACGCGGAGGACATCGCCACCACGGAACGGATGTGCCGCAACGTGCACCGAAGCCTGACGCCCGGCGGCGCGTTCTTCCTGCTCAACCAGTCGCCCGACTACCGCTTCGACGGGCCGACCCCGGAAAGGTACGGCTTCCGCACCGAGCTCACCGGTGAGGAGGTCGAGACCGGACCGCGGGTCCGGACCACGGCGCTGCTCGACCCGCCGGTCTCGTTCGTCGCCAATCGTCCGCGCCGCGAGGTGTACGAGAACAGCCTGCGCTCGGCCGGGTTCAGCGAGGTCACCTGGGTTCCGCTGACCGTGTCGGAGGCCGGAGTGCGCGAGTTCGGTGCGGACCACTGGGCGGACTTCCACGCCAATCCCCCGCTGGAGATGCTGCGCTGCCGCGCCTGACGACCGACCGGGCAGCCCCGGGGAGCCGGTCAGGGTGCGCCGGTCAGGGTGCAGGGAAGGAGAGGCGGACGCCGTGCCGTTCCTCGGCGCTGCGGAGGGTCGGGACCAGGGTCCTGCGGAGCGCGTCGGCCTCGGCGGCGTGGTCGGCGAGGAATCGGGTGCGCAGCCGTTCGCGGATCGGTTCGCGGACGGCTTCGACCGGGCGCATGCAGTCGGCGTACGCGCCGCCCAGGGCGCGGTTCTCGCGCGGGACGTCGGCCGGGGCGGCGGAGTGCAGGCGGGTGTCGGTGTGGCGGAAGAAGCCGTCCTCGTCGGGGACGTCGATGCCGTGGCGGGCGAGGCAGTCGGGCAGGGCGGCCATGGCCTTGACCGTGGCGGGGTCACTGCTCAGGGAGTTGAGTTCCTTGAACCAGTCGGCCTGGAGCCGTACGTAGGTCTTGCGCAGCGCGTCGGCGGCGGCAGCGCCTTCGTCCCGGCAGCGGCGCACCTCACCGGGGGTGCCGGAGCGGTCCCCGGCGGCAGGAGCCGCGGGCATGGGGACCTCGGCGCTGTGGCTGAAGCCGTGCCGGGCGATGAAGTCCAGGTCGGGCAGCTCGAAGAAGCGGATGAACGCGGGCGGCGGGGCGTCCTGCGGGAGGCCGAAGCCGCCCTTGGACGCGCACGAGGCCGTGACGGTGTGGGCCACTTGCTGCCCGAACGTGTCCAGCCCCTGCGTCCAGCGGGCCTCGGCGCCGGTCGCCGGGAAGAGCATGCGTACGGGGTCGTCCGGCAGCGTGTGGGTGACTCGGGC
>NZ_JABWDV010000227.1 GCF_013362995.1 Streptomyces sp. TRM64462
GGCCGGCCGACTCCGCCCCGGCCCCCCGGCCGGCCGGGCCCGCCCATCGGCGCGGCGCCTGGCGTCGTCCCCGCCCGACCCGGCCCCTCAGGCGGGTGCCTGCTCCCGGTGGTGGCGTTCGGCGGCCGCCGGGACCTGGTCGAAGACCTCGTCCACATGTCCCGGCCGGGTCAGCAGGTACGCCTGGGCCTCGCCCACGTGGAAGTACATGCCGTGCAGCTCCAGCGATCCCTCGGCCAGCCGCCGCGCCACGCACTCGTGGGCCTTCAGGTGCTCCAGCTGCTGCAGCACATTGGTCAGGCACAGCTGCTCCACCGCGTCCGCGGGCAGCCGCCCCGACAGCCGCGCCCAGGCCTGCTCCCCGCTCCGTACCCGTTCGAGGCTCGGCAGGCCGTGCCGTAGCCACCGCCCCAGCGGGGTCCGCGCGGCTCCCGGCACCGGCGCGGCGTCCGGCGGGTTCTGCAACAGGGCCTGCATGGCGCCGCACCCCGAGTGCCCGCACACCGTGATGGACCGTACGCGCAGCACCTCCACGGCGTACTCGATCGCCGCGGCCACCGAGTCGTCCCCGCTCTCCTCGCCGGGCAGCGGCACCAGATTGCCCACGTTCCGCACCGTGAACAGGTCGCCCGGCCCGCTGGCCGTGATCATGCTGGTGACCAGCCGGGAGTCGGCGCAGGTCAGGAAGAGCTGCGACGGCCGCTGCCCCTCACGGGCGAGCCGGGCGAGCTCGTCCCGTACGAGCGGTGCCGTGTTCCGCTGGAACGAGCTGAGTCCGCTGGCGAGCTGATGCCCCGTCGTCCGCTCCCGCGCGGGCGGATGCTCGCCGCAGTGGTGGTTGCGCCAGGGCGTCCAAGGCCGGCAGCAGCTGTGCGCCCCGGAGGCGGGTTCGGCGATGCGGGTGCCGGAGCGCCCGGTCATCTGCACCTGGCCGCCGTGCGCCACATGGGACATCTGCCAGTCGTGCAGTGTCTCGTACGCGGCGTGGTCCATGAACGAGCCGTCCAGCTCGATCACCACCCGTGCGTCCCCCGGGATCTGGTGCAGCGTCCGGCTCAGCCGCGGCACGGCCAGGAACGTCAGCTGTCCGCGCACCCGCACGTGCTCGACGCCGTCCTTCCGCTCCCGCGTCATCCGCGTCCGGGCGAGACGGTGGAGGGAGACCGCCGTGGCGACGACGATGCCGACGGCCACGCCCTGGAGGATCCCGGCCAGGATCACGCCGATGACTGTCGCCGCGTACACAAGCACCTCGCGGTGCCGGGTGACGCTGCGGATGTGCGTGATGCTGACCATCTGGATGCCGATCACCATGACGAGCGCGGCCAGCGCCGACAGCGGGATCAGGTCGATCACAGGGACGAGGAGCAGTGCGGCCAGCGCCACCCAGACACCGTGCAGGATCGTGGAGTTCCGGCTCACCGCGCCCGCCGTCACGTTGGCCACGCTCCGTACCGCGACACCGGCCACTGGAAGGCCCCCCAGCGCGCCGGACGCGATGTTCGCGGCCCCCAATCCGGCCAGCTCGCGGTCGAGGTTTGCCCGTGGCACTCGCGGCCCGGGCTCCTTGCGTGCCGCCACCAGCTTGTCGACGGCCAGCGCCGACAGCAGGGACTGGACACTGGTCACCAGCGTGATGGTGAGGACCCCGGCGGCGATGCCCAGCACGGGGCCCTCCGGAAGACCGGGCAGAGCGTGACTGCTCCAGGAGGGCAGGTCGACACGGGGCACGTCCAGGCCGACGACCAGCGCCAGGAGGCTTGCCATCGCCACGGCGGCGAGCGCGGCGGGGACCTTGCCCGCCAGCCGGCCGCCACGGCCGGGAAGCCGCGGCCAGAACAGCAGCACGGCGATGGTGAGGGCGCTGACGGAAAGGGCGGCCGGGTGCAGGTTCGCCAACTGCTGGGGCAGCTCGACGAGGTTGTCGACGACCGCGCTCTGCGGGGTGCCGCCCAGGACGATGTGGAGCTGGGCGAGGGCGATCGTCACGCCGATGCCGGCCAGCATGCCGTGGACGATCGCGGGGGACACGGCGAGCGCCGAGCGCGCCACGCGCAGGGACGCCAGGGCCAGTTGCGTGAGCCCCGCGAGGACGGTGATCGCGCATGTCGTACGCCACCCGTACCGCTGGATCAGTTCGGCCGTCACCACGGTCAACCCGGCCGCTGGGCCGCTCACTTGGAGCGGTGCGCCACCCAGCCGGCCGACGACGATGCCGCCGACGGCGGCGGCCACCAGACCGGCCTGGAGGGGCGCTCCGGTGGCGAGGGCGATGCCCAGGGAGAGTGGGAGCGCGATGAGGAAGACGGAGATCGAGGCGGAGAGGTCGGCCCCGGCGATCCGGAAGCGGCGCCGACGGCCCGTCGGCGGACTGTGTTCATGGGGCGGGCAGCCCTTCGGCAGGGCGCCGTGGCTGTGTGAGGCGGGTGGGGGACCGGGGGGCCGAGAGTGTTCGGCGGTGTGGTCGTCCTTGTTCGGATGAGGGGGGATGCAGGCAGTCATGTTCCCGTCTCCTCTGAGGGTGTGCGGGGCGATGGACGTGCAGAACGGCGCTGGACGTGCAGGACCGTGACTGATGGCTTTGCCAACTCTGAGTAAATGAATCGTAATGCAGAGTAAAGAGTTAGGCATTACTTTCGGGGCAAATGGGGCATCGATTCACCCGTAGAGGTGATTAGTCGTTCTATCGCGGCTCGTCGCACCGCCCGCTTACCGCTTCTGATGCGACGTTGACGGCGCTCGCACAGCAACGCGGAAGCACAGGAGGGTGGGCCGATGATGGCCGTCAGCAAGAGGATCACCGTCGGCGCCGTCGCGGTGGCGCTGATCAGCGGACTGGCCGGGTGCGGGATCTCCGGCGAACCGGGCTCCGGCGCCGGCGCTCCCGGCCCCAAGCAGGCCGCCGGACCGCCCAAGAGCACCGTCCGCCTCATCGGCGACGGCTCCACCGCCTACACCGGTGCCCAGCCGGGGCTGACCAGGCCTGAGCGGATGAAGCCGGGTCAGAAGCCGCCACAGTTCGTCGTCTTCTCGTGGGACGGCGCCGGCGAGGACAGCCAGCAGCTCTTCTCCCACTTCCGCAAGGTCGCCAAGAAGTACGGCGCGACCATGACGTACTTCCTCAGCGGCGTCTACCTGCTGCCGGAAGCCAAGGCGTCCCTCTACCGGCCGCCCGGCCACGCCCCCGGCCGCTCCGACATCGGCTTCAACGACACCGAGGGCATCCGTGACACCGTGCGCCAGCTGCGCGGCGCCTGGCTCGAGGGCAACGAGATCGGCACCCACTTCAACGGCCACTTCTGCGGCCCGGAGCGCGGGGTCGGCACCTGGTCGGTGGAGGACTGGAAGAGCGAGATCGCACAGGCCAAGTCCTTCGTGAAGAGCTGGCGGACGAACTCGGGACTGGTCAACGAGGAGCCGCTGCCGTTCGACTACGACAAGGAGCTCATCGGCGCGCGGACCCCCTGCCTCGAAGGCCGCGAGAACTTCATGCGGGCCGCCGCCGAGCTCGGCTGGCGCTACGACACCAGCGGCGTCAACAACCAGGTCTGGCCCGACAAGAAGATGGGCCTGTGGGACCTGTCCATGCAGCTCGTCCCCATCCCCGGGCGCAGCTTCGAAACGCTGTCCATGGACTACAACTTCATGGTCAACCAGTCGGGCAAGACCACCCAGGGTGCCCCCTCGATGCACCGGTACTGGGGCAACCAGATGCGCGACGGGCTGCTGCAGGCCTTCCATCGTTCGTACCAGGGCAACCGGGCGCCGCTGATCATCGGCAACCACTTCCAGTCCTGGAACGGCGGCACGTACATGCGCGCCATTGAAGAAACGATTGCTCACGTCTGCGTCCAGACAGATGTGCGCTGTGTGTCGTTCCGGCAGCTCGCCGACTGGCTGGACGCCCAGGACCCGGCCGTCCTCGCGAAGCTGCGCACCCTGAAGGTCGGCGAGGCCCCGGCCGGAGGCTGGACGGAGTTCCTCGCCGCCCAGCCGCCCGCCGGATCCACCGCGCAGGGCCCCCAGAAGAGGGCTTCCGGGACGCCCGCCTCTCAGCCGGCCCCTCAGGAGAGCTGAGGCACCGCTTCCCGCACTCCGCGTTCCCGCAGTACGAAGTCGGGGTCGACCTGAGCGGTCAGGTCGGCGCCCGTCTTCGCGTTGCCCCAGCTCTCCGCGTTCCTGAGGTGGAAGTGCACCATCTGGCGCGTGTAGCGCTCCCAGTCGCGATGCTCGTACGTGGCGTCCACCGCGTCCTTCAACGCCCGCATCGCGCTCAGGTTCTCCGGCTCCAGCGCGGCGAACGGGGCGGGGCGTCCCTTCTCGGCGGCCCGCACCCAGTCGGAGTGGCCCACCGTCACCAGCAGGTCCTCACCGACCTCATCGCGCAGGAAGTCCAGGTCGTCCGGACCCTGGACCTTGTTGCCCACAACGCGGAGGACCACGCCGAAGTCCCGCGCGTACTCCTTGTACTGGCGGTAGACGGAGACGCCTTTGCGGGTCGGCTCGGCCACCAGGAACGTCATGTCGAAGCGGGTGAACATTCCGGACGCGAACGAGTCCGAACCGGCTGTCATGTCGACGACGACGTATTCGTCCGCGCCGTCCACGAGGTGGTTCAGGCACAGCTCGACGGCGCCGACCTTCGAGTGGTAGCAGGCCACTCCCAGGTCCGCCTCGGTGAACGGACCGGTCACCATGAGCCTGATCTCACCGCTGCCGCTGCCGCTGCCCCTGCTGCCGCCGTCGCCGCCGACGTCCAGCGGCAGCGGCCGCGCGCAGGCCGCGTAGACCGGGTTGTCCTCGCGGATCCGCAGCAGCCGCGAGCCCTCGCCCGGCGGTGTCGTCTTGATCATCGCGTCGGCGGACGGGATACGTGGGTTCGTACCCCGCAGATAGTCCTTGATGAGCGGCAGGTGGGCGCCCAGGGACGGCAGCGCGGCGGCCTCGTCCTCGTCGAGGCCCAGTGTGGCTCCCAGGTGCTGGTTGATGTCTGCGTCCACCGCGACCACGGGTGCGCCGGTGGCCGCGAGATGGCGGATGAAGAGCGAGGACAGCGTCGTTTTGCCGCTCCCGCCCTTCCCAACGAAAGCGATCTTCATGTTCACCTAGGGTAGTAGTTCGATCGCGCAATGTTGCCATCTCTTATGAGGAACCCCACTCCGGGTGGGGCGGGGATGCGGGGGCGCGTAGCCTCGCTACTTATGAGTACGCATGCCGCTGACCCGCTGGCCGCGCTGGGTGCGCTGCCGGGTGTGCCCGAAGTCGTGGACTCCGTCCGCAAGGCCGTCGACCGTGTGTACGGGCACCGTGTGATGCGGCGCCGCAGCAACGAGATCTCCTCGGAGGCGGCGCTGCGGGGGGCCCGCGGGTCGGCGGCGCTCGCCGGCGCCGACTGGGCACTGGAGGAGGTGCGCCGGCGCAGCGACTTCGGAGTCGACGCGGAGGCGCGCACGGTCGGAGCCGCACTGCGGCTGGGCGCCGAGGCGGGGCAACTGCTCTCCATCTGGCGGCAGTCGCCGCTGCGGGTCCTGGCCCGGCTGCACCTCGTGGCGGCGGGCGACGCCGGTGAGTCGGTGGGGCGTCCGCGGCAGGACGGTGAGGCGGTCGACGAGCCGCTGATCGAGGCGCCCCTGCCCAGCGCCGACGAGGTCGTGGGCCGGCTGGAGGGGCTGGCGGACCTGATCGTCGCCGGCACGTCCGCCCCGGCGGTCGTGACGGCGGCCGTCGTGCACGGCGAACTTCTGGCGCTGCGGCCCTTCACCTCGTACAACGGCCTGGTCGCCCGTGCGGCCGAGCGGATCGTGCTGATCGGGAGCGGCCTCGACCCGAAGGCCATCTGTCCGTCCGAGGTCGGCCACGCCGAGGTGGGCCGCGCCGCCTACGTCGCGGCGTTCGAGGGCTACCGCTCCGGTACGCCGGAGGGCATGGCCCGGTGGATCGCGCACTGCGGGCGGGCCGTGGAGCTCGGCGTGCGGGAGTCGACGGCCGTGTGCGAGGCGCTCCAGCGCGGCGCCGCCTGACGGACTGCGGGGCAAGGCTCAGGAGGGCTTGCGCCGGGGCCCGGAACGGGGTTGCGGCGGTACCGGAATCGGTACCGCCGCTGGCACGTCCGCCGAGTTACCATGCGTCCTCGATATGTGCCCATCAGGCGGGGAACTCTGCCCTACGCCTGGTGCGGCTGGCCCGTAATCGACGGGTCGACGTCGCGTGGGTGCTCAGCTTCCGTGCGGTTCGGTCCGTGTGGCCTTCTTGCTCAACAGGTGATCCTCTCGGATGTCCTCGGTCTCGCGGGCCGTAACTCCTTTGTACTCCCAACCGCCGGTATCGGAAAGTCCTGGCCTCACTTCTTTACTTTTAGGTTCAAACGGGGGCAACTCAGACTGCTGTTACCGCCTTCGCCGCGGCCGACTGGCGGCGCCTGCTCGCGTACCAGACGAGGCCGGCGGTCGCCGCGGCCGCGCCCACCGCCGCCGCGGCGACGAGTGCGGGGCGCGGCGGCAGCCGGAACGAAGGCAGCCGCTGCTTCAGCCGGACTGGACGGTTGAAGACGAGAACCGGCCAGTCCCGCGCCGCCGCCTCACGGCGCAGCGCCCGGTCGGGGTTGACGGCGTACGGATGCCCGACGGCCTCCAGCATCGGCAGGTCCGTGGCCGAGTCGCTGTACGCGTAGCAGCGCGACAGGTCGTACCCCTCGGACTCGGCCAGCTCCCGGACCGCCTCCGCCTTGGTGGGCCCGTACGCGTAGTACTCCACCTCGCCGGTGAAGCAGCCGTCGTCGCCGACGACCATCCGGGTGGCCACGACGCGGTCCGCGCCCAGGAGTTCGCCGATCGGCTCCACCACTTCGGCGCCCGAGGTGGAGACGATCACCACGTCCCGGCCGGCGGCGTGGTGCTCCTCGATGAGCGACGCGGCCTCGTCGTAGATGATCGGGTCGATCAGGTCGTGCAGGGTCTCCGCGACCAGCTCCTTGACCTGCTGGACGTTCCAGCCCTTGCAGAGCCGGGAGAGATACTCGCGCATCCGCTCCATCTGGTCGTGGTCCGCGCCGCCCGCCAGGAAGACGAACTGCGTGTACGCCGTGCGCAGCGCGGCGCGGCGGTTGATCAGGCCGCCTTGGTAGAAGGACCTGCTGAAGGTCAGCGTCGATGACTTCGCAATGACCGTCTTGTCCAGGTCAAAGAACGCTGCTGTGCGAGGCAAGGAGTGGTTTTCCACGAGCCCGAGCATAGGTGCCCGCCATTCGGCGTACGCTGAGGCGTGTGGGTTTGCCTGAGAAGGCTCTCGGGTACACCATGGAAGTCACGGATCGTTCGCGACCGTGCTAACCCGGTCCGACTCCTCCCCCCCCGAGTCGGCCGGAGAGACGACCCCCGCTCTCCCCCCCGGCGGGGGTCGTCGCATGTCCAAAGGGGTTTTCGCCCGTCGAGCGCAGGTCGATGCGGACACCCTCACTCCTCTCGTCCACCGGCGGCGACGACGGTCGAGGCCGCCCGGTTCATCACTCAGCGTAGTCGATGAGATGCGCTGCGGAAGTCGCTGGTATGGGCGACGGGGATATTCACAAGCGGTGGGTTGTCCACAGTTTTTGAGCAAGATCCACTTTATTTCCGGAACCCCGTCACCGTGATTCCCGACCGCGAAGCCGCAGTGCCGGGAATCGCAGATCTCCCGTCGTGCTGCCGCTGTGCGGACTCGGTGCCGCCATGGCGCCGAGAGACCAGTGGACATGACGCGTCCCGATACCGCGCGCCGACCGGCGCGTAGGGACGCGGAAGACGGAGAGGGGGCGGAGCCCATGGCTGGATCCATCACGTCCGACCATGCGCCGGCCGTCGAAGGACAGCGGGCCGAACCGCTGATCGTGACCGAGGACCCGGAGCTGCTGGACGACCTGCTGCGGCTGTGCGCCGCCGCCGGAGCCCGGCCCGACGTGCACCACACCGTCCCCGACCGAAGAGCGGTCTGGGACGCCGCGCCGCTCGTGCTCGTGGGCGACGACGCCGCCGCCCGCTGCCGAGGTGCCGCCCGGCGGCGCGGGGTGCTGCTCGTCGGACGCGACCAGGACGACCCGGACGTCTGGCGATGGGCGGTCGAGATCGGCGCCGACTGCGTGCTCCGCCTGCCCGACGCGGAGAGCTGGCTCGTCGACCGGATCGCCGACGTCGTGGAGGGCGTCGGGCGTCAGGCGCTGACCGTCGGGGTGCTCGGCGGACGCGGCGGGGCGGGCGCCTCGACCCTGGCGTGCGCCCTGGCCGTCAGCGCGGCACGCGGCGGGCGGCGCACGATGCTCGTGGACGGCGACCCACTCGGAGGCGGCCTCGACGTCCTCCTCGGCGGGGAACGCGCCGAAGGCCTGCGCTGGCCTGATTTCGCCGCTTCCAAGGGGCGTGTCGCCGGTGCCGCCCTGGAGGAGTCACTGCCCGCGCTGCGCGGGCTGCGGGTGCTCAGCTGGGACCGGGGCGACGCCGTGACGATCCCCCCGGAAGCCATGCGGTCCGTTCTCGCGGCCGCCCGCAGACGCGGCGGGGTCGTGGTCGTGGACCTCCCGCGCCGTGTCGACGACGCGACCGTCGAGGCGCTCGCCCAGCTGGACCTGGGCCTGCTGGTCGTACCGGGCGAGCTGCGGGCGGTCGCGGCGGCCAAGCGGGTGGCGGCCACGGCGGCCATGGTCGTCAAGGACCTGCGCGTCGTGGTCCGTGGCCCGTACGCCGCCGGCATCGACGAGGCCTGGGTGGCGCGCGTCCTGCGGCTCCCACTCGCCGGCGAGCTCCCCGTGGAGCCCCGGCTCCTCGACTCGCTGGACGACGGCCTGCCGCCGGGTGGCAGCGCCTCAGGGCCACTGGGGCGGTTCTGCGCCGCGTTCTGGGAGCGGGCGCTCGTCGCGGACGGTGCCTCATGACGGCGGCGGCGCTCCTGGAGGCCGTAAGGCAGCGGCTCGCGGAGAGCGGGACGGAACCGACACCCGCGGGTGTGGCGGCCGCGCTCCGCGCGCAGGGCGCGCTCCTGGGCGACGCCCAGGTCCTCGGCGTCGCCGAGCAGCTTCGCGGCGAACTCGTGGGCACCGGCCCGCTGGAGCCGCTCCTGGCCGACCCGGCGGTCACGGACGTGCTCGTGTCCGCACCGGACCGCGTGTGGGTGGACCGGGGCGACGGCCTCGAACTGTCCGGCGTGGCGTTCCCGGACGCGGCGGCCGTACGGCGGCTCGCCCAGCGCCTCGCAGCCGTCGCGGGCCGCCGGCTGGACGACGCCCGGCCCTGGGTCGACGCCCGGCTGCCCGACGGCACGCGGATGCACGCGGTGCTGCCTCCGGTGGCGGTGGGCTCGACCTGTCTGTCGCTGCGCGTGGTCCGGCCCCGGGCCTTCTCCCTCGGCGAACTCGTCGCCGCGGGCACGGTACCCCCGGGCGGCGACCGCATCCTCGGGGCGCTCGTGGAGTCCCGCGTGTCGTACCTGGTCAGTGGCGGGACGGGCTCAGGAAAGACCACGCTGCTCGCGTCGCTCCTGGGGCTCGTCGGGAAGCGGGAGCGGATCGTCCTGGCCGAGGACTCGGCGGAGCTTCGACCCGATCACCCGCACGTCGTACGCCTCGAGGCGCGGCCCCCGAACCAGGAGGGCGCGGGCCATGTGACCTTGCGCGACCTGGTGTGCCAAGCCCTGCGGATGCGACCGGACCGGCTCGTCGTCGGAGAGGTACGCGGCGCCGAGGTTGCCGACCTACTGGCCGCCCTCAACACGGGTCACGAGGGTGGCTGCGGAACCGTCCACGCCAACACCGCGGCCGACGTACCGGCCCGGCTGGAGGCCCTCGGCACCGCCGCCGGGCTGGACCGGGCGGCCCTGCACAGCCAGGTGGCCGCGGGTCTGTCGGCCGTGGTGCACCTGGTGCGGGGAACTGACGGGCGCCGGCGTGTCTCCGAGGTGCACGTCCTGGAGCGCCGCGCCGACGGGCTGGTCGCCACGGCTCCGGCCCTGCGCTGGGGGCCCGGGGGATTCGTCGAGGAACGCGGCTGGGAGCGGCTGCGCGCGCTGCTGGGAGGTGCGTCGTGCTGATGGCACAGGGGCAACCGGTTGCCGGACATCCTTGGTACGCGGCGGCGTTGTGCGCGGGGGCGATGGCCTGGCTGTGTGTGGAACGGGGCCACGGAGCACGCCGGGGACGGCTGCTGTTCGCGGACGGAGCGCTGCCCGTGGCCGCCGCGCGGGCCCGGTGGTGGCCGGAGCGGCGTGCCCGCCTCAGGTTCCGGCCGGAGTGGCTCTGCCCGGTCGCCGGGGTGCTGCTCGCCGTGTGGGGCGAGTCGCTTCTGCCGCTGCTCGCGGGCGCGGCGGCAGTGCCGCTGGTGGGGCGGCGGCTGCGGGCCAGGGACCGCGGCAGGGAACGGGACCGGCGCACGGACGCGGTCATCGCGCTGTGCGGTGCGGTCGCCGGTGAGCTGCGCGCCGGGGCCCAGCCCGGCCAGGCGTTACGGTTCGCGGCCCGGACCACGGGCGCCCTCGGAGCCGAAGAGGCCGCCGTACTCGCTGCCGCGCGGTTCGGCGGGGACGTGGCGGAGGCGCTGCGGCGCGCCGCGCGAGCCGAAGGGGCGGGCGGCCTCGCCGGACTTGCCGCGTGCTGGGAGGTGGCCGTCGACGGCGGGGCGGGCCTGGCCTCGGGCCTCGACCGGCTGGAGTCGGCCCTGCGGGAACAGCGTGAACAGCGCGAGCGGCTGCGGGCACAGCTGTCCGGCACGTGGGCGACGGTCGTGCTGCTGGCTGTCCTGCCGGCCGCGGGCCTCGCGATGGGCTCCGTCCTCGGCGCCGAGCCGCTGCGGGTTCTGCTGCACACGCCCGCCGGCCTGGTCTGCCTCGCGGTGGGCGGAGCCCTGGAGGCCGCCGGACTGTGGTGGGTCGGCCGGATCGTACGGGCGGGTGAGGAGGCGTGAACGGCGAGCTCGTCCACCGCCTGTGGACAGCGGTCGCGGTCCTCGCCGCCGCCCTGTGGGCGGTCTGGACGCTCACCCGGGTCCGCCGGGCCCGCCGGAGCCGCGGTCGGCTCGTGGTGCTGCTGCCCGCCCGCGACGCGGACACGCAGCGTCGGCCGGGGAGGCCACGGTTGCCTGCGCACATCGGCCCGTGGGCGGCGCCGGTGGCGGCCCTGTTCACCGGCTGGGTTCTCTTCGGCGGGGTCACGGGCTGGATGCTCGGTGCTGCCGGTGCCTACGCCGTACGGAGGTGGCAGCGCCGTCCCCGCCCTGACGCCGCCGACACCGACGCGGCCCGGCGGCTGCCGCTGGCCGCCGAGCTGCTGGCCGCCTGTCTCTCGGCCGGTGCGGGACCCCGCGAGGCGGCCGAGGCGGTCGGCAGATCCCTGGGCGGACCCGTCGGCGACCGGCTCACGCGCGTGGCGGCCGAACTGGCCCTGGGCGGTGACCCGGGCGAGGCCTGGGGCCGGTTCGGCGACATCAAGGGCGCGGGACCGCTGGCCCGCTGCCTGGAACGGGCGGGCGCGTCGGGCGCCCCGGCGGCCGCACCTGTGGCACGGCTGGCCGCCGGGCTGCGCGCCGATCGGGCGAGAACGGCGGCCGCCCGCGCCCAGCGCTCCCAGGTGCTGATCACCGCACCGGTCGGGCTGTGCTTCCTGCCCGCCTTCCTCGCGGTCGGCGTGGCGCCCGTGGTCATCGGACTGGCCGGCCGGCTGCTGTGAACGGGCGACAAGACGACATGTCAGAGCGACACAAGACAGGAACGAATTGAGGAGGTTGCTGTGTGGCGGCGTGTGATGAGGTGGACGAAGGCTCGCTGGGACAGGACGTGGGTGCGTGCCTGTGCCCGTGTCCGTGCCCGTGCGCGGGGCGACGCGGGCATGAACACGGCCGAGTACGCGATGGGCACGGCGATTATCTAGGGTTGTCAAGTGTTTCGCCAGCTCAGGATCACAAAGCTGAATGAGGCACGTGAGGGACGGGGCCGGGTGAGAGCGAGCGTCCGGGGCATCTGCGGCAGGGCTAGGGTGACCGGCCTGAGCTCCGGGACGGGCCGGGTCGCGCCGGCGTGAGGGGGAATCGTGATTCCATCGCTCATTGAGAGTGGCCTACTGCCACTCGGCTTCTGGCACGGCGGCCTCTTCATCCCGAACTACGTGCGGGGCGGTCGCTGAGGTGTGCTCGGCAGGTGCGGCGGTCGTCCGAGGCCTGTGGCGGACGGCCATGGTTGCTGTGCTTCCCTGTTGTACAGCCGAGCCTGGGCCCGCGGGACAGGAAGCGTGGACTGCGCGGCCGAAGGTACTGCGGCCGCGGTGCGTTACTACCCCTCAAAGCCGAACATCCGTACGACTTTGGGGCGATCTGCCAGAACTATATTCCAAGGCCGCGGGGCACCCTCTATGGTAGATCCACAAGTTTCGAGCACTCAGCTTGCAGGGGGCACCGATAATGCGGATCAGCAGACTGCGAATCAAGAATTTCCGCAATCTCGCCTCGGTTGACATTCCGCTAGGTTCCTACAACGTGGTCGTGGGCGAGAACAGGGCCGGAAAATCGAATCTCGTTCATGCCTTGCGCCTACTTTTTGATCCGACCCTCCCAAACAGTGACCGAAACCTCCGTCGCGAGGACTTCTGGGACGGCCTCGCGAAAGGCAAGGTGGATTGGGACCCCTTCGTTGAGGAAGCCGAAATATCCATCTCGGTAGACATTGAAGACTTCGAGGATGAGGATCGCGCTGCAGCCGTACTGTCAGGCGCCCTGGTCAGCAAGTCACCGCTTGTTGCTCGACTTACATTCAAATATGCACCTAAGGATCTGCCGGGTGATGCAACGGATGCCACAACCTACCGAGGTTTCATCTTCCAGGGTGACGATGAAAGCAACTTCATGCCAGCGGAACTCCGCGGATTCCTGCACATGGCCTTTCTCCACGCCCTAAGAGATGTCGAGTCAGACGTGACGAACTGGCGCCGTTCGCCATTGCGTCAACTACTGGAAGCTGCCGCCGATTCATCGACGGCAGAAGAACTTGCGAAGATAGCTCAATCTATTGAGCAGGCCAATAGTCAAGTCAGCGCTCTGCCATCCATTAAGGATCTCGGTGAGAAAATCACAGAGCTGATGACTGACATGGTGGGCTCATCCCACGCACTTCAGTCAGAACTCAGTGTGGCCTCCACGGATCCGCAGCGTCTGATCCGGACGCTACGTGTATTCGTCGATGGCGACAACAAGCGTCCCCTGTCGAGTGCAAGCCTGGGAAGTCTTAACATCCTCTATTTCACCCTAATGGAACTAGGGTTGGAACAGCGACTGGCCAAGGAGATTGCTCACGCTATCTTGACCATTGAGGAACCGGAAGCCCACCTTCACCCTCACCTGCAACGCCTGGTTTTTCGCCGTCTTCTAGAAAACCCCAGCGACACGCACACTGTCTTCGTTACAACCCAATCTCCTCATATTGCAAGCGTCGCCGGACCACGAAATATCATCTTCGTGCGAAGCGAGGAGGACCGCTCCACCGTACTCTCCGCAGCGGATGTCGACCTTACTGACGAGGAGTGGGAGGACATCACTCGTTACTTGGACGTCACGCGTGCTGAGATGATCTTTTCCAAGCGCGTACTCCTTGTCGAGGGCTACGCGGAACAGGCAATCATCCCTTCCTTGGCCGAGGCTATGGGGTACGAGCTAGATAAGCATGGCATCACCGTCTGCGCGATCCACGGGACCCATTTTCTTCCATACATCAAATTTTGCAGGGCAGTCGGCATCCCATGTGCGGTCATCACAGACGGCGACGAGACTGGTCCCCGAGCAAACGGAAGAAAGGTGGTCACCGGTCGTGTTCGCGCCCGCAGGTGGTTGACAGCCCTCGCAGAGCAGCGCACCGCTGAAGAAGCTGGCGTGTTTGTGGGAAATACCACCTTCGAGTACGACCTGGCGGCCGCTTCAGATGCCAACCTTCGGGCCGGCATCGCCACGCTCAAGGAACTCGCCCGTACTCAGCAAGCGCTCCAGGATATTGCATCTTGGGGCGGCTCGCTGCCGACGTACAAAAAGTACCTGGGAATGATCGGCCGTGTTGGTGGTAAGGGACGCTACGCTAACGCCGTCCTAGGCTATGAGTTGGACTGTCCCGCCTATGTACAGAAGGCCATTGAGTATCTGGTGGCAGAGTGAAGCCCCTCTCAGAGTCCATCGCAGAGCTAGAACGGAACGAACGACAATGGCAAGCCTTCAATGTTGATGGTCACTGCGTGGTTTCCGCTCCTCCTGGAAGCGGAAAAACTAAGTTGCTCTCGACCCGTATCGCCTTCGATCTGGCGACTCACATTCCTGCACCACAAGGTGCAGCGTGCGTCACGTTGACGAATGCTGCGGCTAGCGAGCTAAACCGTCGCGTCCGTGCGCTAACGGATCAACGGCGACGAAACCTGTTTGTAGGCACCGTTCACGCTTTCGCGCTCAAGGAAATTATTCGCCCCTTTGCCTCAGTCTGTGGTTACCCAGACCTGCTTGATCGGAAAATTGCAACCAATAAGCAGGTCAATGCTGCATATCGCGAGGCTGTATCCGAGGTCTACCTGCGCGGTGAAGATACTCGAAACGTCGTGTCTACGGCGAAGCAGCATCTAACGATGCTGGCCACCGAAGATGAGTGGCGTAGAGCGGGCCCACGCATTCAGAAGGTGGCTCATCGGTACTCAGAGATCCTGGCCACTCAGGGGCTTGTCGACTTTAACACGCTGATTAGATCTGCATTGCGCATGGTGGAGGAGAATTCCTTTGTCCGGCATCTCCTGGTCTCAAAGTTTCCTCGAATCTACGTCGACGAGTACCAAGACCTTGCGCCAGCACTAGACAGGATCGTGCGGTTGCTCTGTTTCGGCGAGAAGAGCAAGGCAATTCTTTTTGCCGTGGGCGACTATAATCAGGCGATTTACGGTTGGCTCGGAAGTCGACCCGAACTTCTGAAAGAACTTGGTGCACTTGATGGCGTGACAAAGGTTGAACTTAAGGTCAACTACCGCTGCGCTCAAGAGATCATCGATGCCGCCAATCGCCTCCTAGAGGTTGGTGGGGTCGAGGGAACTCGCAGCGGCGGATCAGTGGAGGCCCACTACTGCCCTGGCACCCTTCTCGTCCAATACAACAAAGCGGCTAATTCCATCGCACGACTGATTTCCAAGGGGGTTCCTCCCCATGAGATTGCCGTGCTGTGCCCAACGAATGATCACTCGGCGCGCTTCGTCAATCTGTGTCGACAGATTGATATTCCAGCAGTTGACCAAGGGTCTCCTTATGTCTCAACCACCTTCACGGCACTGATTGAGCAATTGGCGGTATGGGTAGTGCACAGCGACGACTACTCGATCGAAAGGTCGCGGTTGCTCCTAGAGTGGAAATACCTGCAAGAGGAGGTACCAGACGGGCTTGACTCAGAAGTGGCACTCTTGAAGGTGCTGAGGGATACACAGCCGACCGAATCTGCCAGCTCGTTCCTAAGCCGTCTTATGTCGAGCGGGCCGGGCGACGAATCTGGACTTCTTCGCCCGGAGGATGAGACGTCCTACGTCGAGCTACGAGCGATGCTTGATTCAGGAGGAGAGTTGGCGCAATGGACCGTTAGTGAACTGAGCGAACGGGGTCGCCGGAATGGCCAGGTTCAGGTTTGTACGATGTCTTCAAGTAAAGGTCTTGAGTTTGATTACGTGTTCATCATGTGCGCCAACGACGGCATAATTCCACATTTCTCTTCCCAGTACTCGGCGGTAAAGATGGCAGAGGATCAGCGGAAGTTCTACGTATCGGTCACGCGAGCAAGGCTAGAAACGCACATTTACTACTCGGACCGAAGTGAATGGCTGACCACAGGAAATAGTCGCCAAAGTGGCCCCAGCCGGTTTCTACGCCAGATGAGGCTCGCATAGCGATTTGCCGTTCCGCCTGTGCTCTGCGAAGTCCGTCCACTCGCCGGCGACCGATTCACGCCGCGTAGCCCCATGGCTGCCCTCCCAGGTGTCGTGGGCCAGCCTCCCGCAATGAGACGTCTAGGACTGTTTCACCCGCAAGGTCATGGATCTAACCGGCAAATCAGGTCCGATTCATATCAAGGGGTCGAGGGCCAGATTGCCATTGATGCGATACGCGCAAGACAGGAACTGTGCTGACAGTCGAACAGCTCCCTTGACGCTGGCCTTCAACCAGCTAGTCCTCCAGCAGTATTTTGCTGTCTGACCTGCAGGTTTCGCTGGGCGGCTGGAGTGTAGCGGGACTTTGATCGCGCGGGGGCGGCCTCACGGAGACCGCCCCTCGTTCGTGCGAAAACGCCG
Organism: Streptomyces sp. TRM64462; assembly: GCF_013362995.1. GTDB lineage: Bacteria > Actinomycetota > Actinomycetes > Streptomycetales > Streptomycetaceae > Streptomyces. The sequence continues at coordinate 16,301 of NZ_JABWDV010000227.1, forward strand.
CAGGTAGTGCACGTTCGGCTTGGGTCCTCCTACAGCCCGTCGGTGTTCAGCTCAGCCAGGTACTCCCGCAGGAACCGGCGTGTCTGATCGTCGGTGGCGCCAACGTATCCGGTGTCGAAACGACTGTCTGCCCAGGACGTCTTACCACTGGCGCGGATAAGCAACTGACCGCCCGTGATCCGGTAGTGCCGGTATTCGGTGAAGTTCCTTCCCGACGAGCTGGTCCGCTTCTCAAAGCCCTCGTTCTGGTCCAGCAGTTGCTGGCGCACTTCCCTCGTCAAGCGCATGACCACCCCCACACTTCGTAACGGTGAGGGGATCATGCCACGCCTCAGAGCCTCAGCCCCGGCGGCCGAGGTCAGTGGCCGCCGAGGCTTCGTGCCAGGGCTACATGTGCAGCCGCCGTCCCGGCCGACTATGTCGCGGTGCTCAACGAAGGGTCTCTGTGACCCGCTGCCGCAGCTGGGCATCGGACAGCTCCTCGAGGTTGCGCCAGGTGGCGCCCGAGACCTCCTCGGTCTGGAGTTCGCCGATGTCGGCGGTGGTGCGGAAGAGGAAGCGGAAGTCGAAGTGCTGGTGGGCGGGCTCGTCCTTGGCGGGGTTGGCGTTGATGGGGTGGGCGTCGATGTGGAGCGGGATCTCTCCGTCCGGGGTGATGACGTGCGGCGGGATGCCGGTCTCCTCGGTGAGCTCGCGTCCGGCGGCCTGGAGAAGGGTGGCGTCGGAGGCTTCGAGGTGGCCGCCGGGCAGCAGCCACTTCTGGGTTGCGTTGTGGAGGATGTGCAGGATGCGGCTGTCGGGGCCGATGAGGATCGCTCCGGCGGTGACGTGGCCGGGCAGGGTCTTGCGGCTGGTGAGGTCGTCGCCGTCGTCGAGGAGGCCGAGGAGGACGCCGAGTTCGCGCTTCTCGTCGGGGTGCTGGTCGAGGTAGGCGGTCAGCGTGGTGCGGATGTGGTCTGCCGTGATGGCCATGGTGATCACCTGTTGAAGTAGTTGAGCCAGGTCGCCGCGATAGCGGCGCGGTCGGCCGCGGGGACCTCGTGGATCCCGGGGGCGAGGTCTTTGCGGGTGAGCATCCTGATCGCAGCGAGGATCTCGGCCTGGACCAGGAAGATGAACGGCCCAACGCTGGCGCCGTGGATGAAGTTGACGGCGTTGCCGCCGTTCGCCAGATAGAAGTAGTGACCGGTGGTCTGGTAGCGGGTGACGTGGTCTCCGACGGTGGTGCGGGTGTAGACGTCGGGGAGTCCGGCGAGGTCGAGCTCGTCCTCGCTGGAGGTGACGGTGGCGACGTAGGCGCCGTTGCGGAGGTGGGCGAAGTCCTCGCCGCGCAGGGAGATCGCGCCGGTCGCGCAGAGGACCAGGCCGGCGCCGGTCAGTGCGGCTTCGCGGTCGCGGGCGACGGTGAAGCCCTGGGAGAGGGCCTGGGTGCGGCGGACGGGGTCGATGTCGAAGACGGTGACCTGGACGCCCTTGGCGTGCAGGAGCCGGGCGATCGAGCTGCCGAGTTTGCCGAAGCCGATCACCAGGGCGGGCCGTCCGTGGGGGATGTCACCGCGTCCGCGCATGACGGCCTCCGTGGAGAAGACGACGGACTGGCCGACGAGGAAGTCCTCGGGGTCCTTCAGCGGGGACCGGGCGACGGAGATCACGGGGCAGGGCAGCTTGTCGAGGTCCTCGTAGCGGCGGTGGCCGTTCTCGGTGTCCTCGATCACTCCGGCGAGGTGGCCGGTGAAGCGGCTGTGTACTTCTTCGAGGGTGGGGGCGAAGTAGCCGCCAACGTCCAGCAGGCAGGTCGTCTCGCCGGCGGCCCGGGACTCGAAGTAGTCCAGGGCGGTGACGGGGTCGGTGAACAGTTCGCGGGTGAGCGCGTCGACGGGGACGGTGTGCTCGACCTCCCGGCGGGCGGCCGGGCTGATCGACTTGGGTTTGGGCAGCACCGCCGTGAGCGTGGTCATCGTCGCGACGGCGCGGACGAAGGAGGGCCGTTCGGGCAGCAGGTGCGTGACGAGGAAGGACGCGGTCTTCTCGTCGGGGGCGAACTGGCTGGCGATCTTGGCGAAGTAGGCGTCCAGCCGGGCGCGTTCGAAGGTTTCCATGGCAGTGACCTCTCGTGGCGAGATGCGGGCCGTGCATGGGGGCTGGTGGGTTCAGGCGGTGCGGGCGAAGCCGAACAGCAGCCGGTCGGCGGCCAGTGCGGCATCGAGGTAGGTGTCCAGCCGGGAGGCGTCCGCGGACTGCGCGAGCGGGTCCAGGCCCAGGATCAGGGCCGCGTGCCCGGCGTCGTGGACGAGCCGGGTCCAGCTGGGGTGTGTGGGCAGCCGCAGGCCCCAGCGGGCGCTGGGGAAGTGCAGCAGCACCTGGGAGCCGATAATCTTCAGGCGGCCGTGCAGGTCGGGGACGGGTTCCTCGGCTCGGGCGAGGCCGCCGAGGCATTCGGCCAGGTGCCGCATCCGGGCTTCGATCACGGCGGGCGTGTCGTGGCTGGCGCGGCCGGGCCGGTGGGCGAGCAGGATGTGGGCGACGTGCCGGCCGTCGGGGGTGGTGCCGGGCCAGGTCCAGGTGCTCAGCCCGGTCAGTAGCCCGGTCTCAGGGACGGCGGGGGACTGGGGGAGCCGGGTCAGCACGGCTGGACCTCCTCCTGGTGCTGGGCGGTCTTGAACAGGCTCCAGACGATCTTGCCGAGCGGGCGGCGGTCCTCGACGCCCCAGCCATCGGCGAGGACGCTGACGATCCGCAGGCCGCGACCGGTCGTGTCGGTGTCGGCGGGGTGCGCGACCCGGGGCTGCTGGTGGCTGCGGGGGCGGCTGTCGTGTACTTCCAGGCGGACGATGTCGTCGGCGGCCTCCAGCCTCACCAGGAAGCCGTGCCCGGGCTCGCTGCCGTGGGTGAAGGCGTTGGAGGCCAGCTCGGAGACGCAGAGCCGGACATCGTCGGCCGGGCCGTGAAGACCCCACCCGTTCAGGGTCGTGACGGCGAACTCGCGGGCCAGCCGGACCGACTCGGGCCTCGGCTCGAAGTACTTCTGCTTCGCATCAGGCATCGGGGCCTCACGTATCGGTGTCCAGGGCGGGGGCGGGGCCGCAGCGGCGGCGGACGTGCTCAGGGGTTCCTCGGGCGGGCCCGGAGTCGGCCGGGCGGCCGTCGCGGGGCCTTCGGATCGCCAGCAGCCGGGCTCCGGCCGAGGTGATGCGGGCCTGCCGGGCGGCGGCTATCGACTTGGGGCCCAGGTGCGAGACGGCAGGGACGACGACGCCGTAGGCGTCCGGGAGTTCCAGGACGTCCAGAAGGCCGGTGAACGCCGCCGAGCCGTCGGTGTTCACCGTGCGTTCGATGAAGACCCCCGACAGCGTCAGCTCGTGCTGGTGGCAGTACTCGGCAAGGGAGGCTCGCAGTGCCTCCTGGCGGGCGGCGGAGACCCGCACCAGCCGCAGAAAGCCGTAGACAACCGGGCCGCGGACGCCGCGATGCTCGGTGAGGGGTTCCATCTTCGTGACCGTCCAAAATCCGGGTAACGGGGTGTCGCCGCCCAGCCTGTCCCGTCCCCAACCCCCGGCCAATGACCGTCTGTTGCACTTCCGTGGCAGTTCTGTCCCCCACCCGTACTTCGCGTGCTTCGATGGCTGCGGGAAGGGAGCGACGCGTGGCGACCGTGCACCACTGGACCGGGCTGGAGGCCAAGGCCCTGCGGCTCGCGCTGCGGATGAGCGTGAGGGGGTTCGCCGAGCATCTCGGCGTGGCGGTGAGGACCGTCTCCAACTGGGAGAAACACCTGGCCGCGACCGAACCCCGTCAGGACACCCAGGCCATCTTGGACACCGCGCTGGCCCGCGCGGACGCCGCGGCCCACCTGCGGTTCGAGACGTTCCTGTCCGAAACCGGAGCGGCCGGCGCCTCCGGGGGCGTCCGCCGGGTCACCCCCAGCGGGCCGCTGGCCTGGGAGTACGAATCGTGGACGGACGACCTGGACCGGGTCGTGGTGGCTCTGTCCAGGCAGGACTTCCCTGCCGCCGACAGGCTGATCAGCCGGTGGACGACCCGGTTCAAGCCCTCTGCGCTGGACGACAGGGGCCTGTATCTCCTCGCCCGCTCGACCGCTCTGCTGGGCGACCTCCAGCGCGACCAGGGAGCCCTGATCGGTCCGCTGTCGGCCCAGCACTCCTATGCCGCCGCCAAGTCACTGTTCACCCAGCTCGACATCCCCCGCCGGATCGCCCAGCTCGACCTCTCCCTCGCCGTGGTCACCGAGATGACCGGGAGGCTGGAGATCGCCGCCCGCCAGTACGAACACCTCGCGGTCGACGACCGGCTCTCCCGCCGCGACCGTGCCCGGTCCCGGCTGTGGGTGGGAACCGCCCTGAGCAAGGACGGCAACCACGACTATGCGGCCCGTGTCATGACCGCCGCGACCCGGGAGTTCGAAGACCTCTCCGAACCCGAGGACTGGTCGGTGGCCCACCAGAAGCTCGCCCTGGCCCACCGAGGCGCCGGTGACCTGGCCTCCGCCCTGCACTTCATCACCGTCGCCCGCAACACCGCCTCCACGGACGCGCCGATGCAGCGGGTCCGCCTGGACACCGCCCACGGACACATCCTGCTCAGCGACCCCGCGACCCGCGATGATGGCCTTCACGTCCTCGACCAAGCCGCGAGGGTGGCCGAACGTTTCAACCTCAGCCACCAGCTCGCCAGCATCGAGAACATCAAGGCCATGAGCGAGGGGCCCGCCGGCCCCCGGCGACGGTGACCAGGGAGAAGATCGCGTGACCGACAACCAGCGGACGATCACCGAGGACCAGTGGCGCAAGGCCAAGCTGATCTGGGACTACCACCAGATGGGCCACGACTTGGCCCCGGCCGACGTCGCGATCGGGCTGGGCAGCCACGACCTCGGGGTCGCCGCGGCCACCGCCGAGCTCTATCACTCCGGCCTGTTCCCGACCGTGGTGTTCACCGGCGGCAACAGCCCCACCACCGCCAAGGTCTTCCCGCGTGGTGAGGCCGTCCACTTCCGCGAGCACGCCATCGAGCTCGGCGTCCCCGCCGAGGCGATCCTGCTGGAACCGAACGCGGCGAACACCGGGCAGAACATCACCCTGTCCCGTCAGGTCCTCGCCGCCGCCGGGATCACCCCGACGACGGTGCTGCTGGTCTCCAAGCCCTATATGGAAAGGCGATCGTTCGCCACCGCCCGCAAGCTGTGGCCCGAGGTCGAGGTGCTGTGCGCGTCTGAGCTGCTGGAGCTGGACGACTACCTCAAGAGCATCGGTGACGAGAAGCTCGTCCTGGACATGCTCGTCGGCGATCTCCAGCGGGTGATCGAGTATCCCAGGCTCGGCTTCGCCATCGACCAGGATGTCCCGGAGGACGTGCATGACGCGTACGAGTCCCTCATCCGCGACGGCTTCACCAGCCGCCTCATCTCCTGACCGACCGGCCGGCGGGCTGTGCGCGATCCACCAGCCCAACCTGTTCCCGCGGCTGACCACGCTGGCCAAGCTGTTCGCGGCGGACACCTGGATCGTTCTCGATGACGTCCAGTTCACACGCCGCGACTACCAGCACCGCAGCCGCCTGGCGGCCCTGGAGGCCCCTGAGAAGATCCGGTGGCTGTCCATCCCCACCCACCTGCCCCAGGGCCGCCAGACCGCCATCCGCGAGGCTCTGATCGTCGATCCCGCCCTGGCCCGGCGACGGACCCAGGCGATGATCCGGCAGGAATACCGGTCCAGCCCGCACTGGCCCGCCCTCCAGCAGGCGCTGGAGCCGGTCTGGGCGGCGTTCGACACTGGCCGGACCGCCGCCGTCGCCGCAACCTCCACCCGCGTGCTGCTGGACCTCCTCGGCTGGCGGGGCCGCGTCCTGACCGCGAGCCTGCTTCCCGCCCGCCCCGGGCGGTCCGAGCGGCTCGCCAGCCTCACCGCCGCAGCCGGCGCCGACGCGTATCTATGCGGGACCGGCGGGATGACGTATCTCGACCCGGCCCCGTTCACCGCCCGCGGCATCGCCGTCGCCCCGTTCCTGCCACCGGCCGCCGGGATCTGGACCTCCGCCCGGCGCGTCACCTCCCTGTGGGCCCTGGCCCACCTCGGCCCCGACGGCCTTGCCGCCCGACTCCGGACCCTCACTAAAACACCGGACTCGCTCGAAGCCGCGGCCTGAGCACGTATCGCTGTACTTCCCCTTCTCGAGGGGGAGGGAAGTACAGACGAACGTGCTCAACCGCGTGTGCGAATCTCGCCGGACCCTGGGAGACCGACGGCCAGCCGGCCGGGGCGTCAGGACGACCGGTTCTGTTCCCGCATCATGTTCCTCATCGCTTCACGGACCGCGATCAGGTCGTCCTGGGTCTCCTGCAAGGCATCTTGCAGGCCCCGCCGGTCAGCCTCCGACGCGGCCAGCCGCCCCTCCAGCTCCTTGTTGGCCGCCTGCAGCTCGTTGACGCGGGCCGCGAGTTCCTTCGCGCCGGTCTGGTGCAGCTGCTGGCCCAGGTGACGCTGGACCGCGTCCTTGAGGCGGTCCCGTTCCTCGCGGACAGCCGCGAGCTCGGCCCGGGCCAGCTCCAGGTCGGTGGCCAGGCTCGCAGCGCTCGCGCGGCCGCCCGAGGTCTTCTCACGGGCCTTCGTCCCGGCCTGGCCCTTGCGGGCCTCCTCGATGTACTCGCGCATCCCTGCCGAGTAGACCAGCCAGTTCGACACTCCGGCCGCGCGGGCGACGCCGAGGAAGGTGATCGTCTCGCCCTTGGCCTTCATCGCGTCGACCGTGGACATCACCCGGGCTCGCTTCTCCTGACTGTCGCGCTGGCGGGACTCCAGCAAAACCTGAGCGGGGGTCCTCGCGGCCGTCACCGGCCCTCCCTGGTCCTGTTGCGGCTGACCACCGTCAGCGGCAGCAGCGGGCGCTCTCCGCTGGCGGCCCTCACCTTGCGAAGCACCTTCGCGGCCTCCTCGACCTGGTTGCGCTCGTCCTCGGGCAGGTTGCTCATGTACTCCTTCATCTTCGCCCCCACCTGCTGGAAGGCGGCAATCTCCTCGCCCAGACCCCGTGTGACGAACTCGGCGGCCCCGGTGGCCATGGCCATCTCCCGGTTGCCCTTGAGCGTGCGGATGTGGTCCTCGACCGCGGGCAGGTAGGACGGGTCGGGCCGGTAGTGGCCGCAGCCGGCGCACTGGAACCGGATCGGACATGCCTGACCGCCGGCCTTCACGTTCGACGGCTCGGTGCAGTTCCCGAACGGCACCGCCACCGATCGCAGTTCGTAGGACGTGTTCGAAGCCATCGGGGCGGGCAGGCCGACACGGTCCATCACGTGCTGCCGCATCGTCTTGACCGCCTCCCGCTTCCGCTTCAGGGAGACCTTGTAGTACCCGGCCGTGGTGTTGGCCGAGCGATGGTCCATAAGGTCACGAAGGACGTCCTGCGGGACGCCCGCGTCCGCGTGCCGCTGGCAGTAGGAATGCCGGAAGGCGTAAGGGTAAATTAGCGACCTGTCGAACGGCAGCGGTGTGCCGTCCGGCCCCAGCGTCTCGGAGTCGATCCGCTCCAGGGACCGCACCCAGGCCCGCATCGCGCGGGAGATGCTGGAGCTCTCCATCTGGTGGTGGGCCGTGTTGTTCGTGATCGCCGGGAACAGGAAGCGGGCACTGTTCGGCGGCAGATCCAGTCCCGCCCGCCGGGCCTTCCAGGCGTTGATGACATCCACCGTCTCCTGGGTGACCGGCAGACGCCGGCGCAGACGCTTGCTCTTGCGGTTGTCCCAGATCAGCTGGTGTTCGTCGCCGTCCTTCTCCAGGCAGTCCAGGACCAGCCGGGCAACCTCCTGGGGCCGCCGGCCGGTGTCCCGCAGCACGACGTAGGCCGTCTGGAACATCGCCTTGATGTCCCCGGCCGCCATCCTGCCGTAGGGGATGCCTTCGCCGAGGAGGTGAAGCTGCTGGTCGAGCTGGCGGATCACCGACTCCGGGATGGCCTTGCCGGTCTCGTCCTCGTCCTGGACCTCGTCGGGGATGCGATGCGAGCTGTGCCGGGCGAACGGCCCCGGGACCTGGTCCAGCAGCCCGTTGCGCCGCCCGTAGTCGATCACCTCGAAGAAGTTCGACAGATAGAGCCGCTTGCCCTTCGGCCCCATGTCCGTGCCGTCCCAACGCGGCATGACACGGAAGGCGTCCACGATCACGTCCATGTCGGCGAAGGCCAGCTTCGTCGGGTCCATACCGCCGCCGGGCAGCCCGTAGAGAGCCTGGGAAGCCACCACCAGCCCCCGGAAGGCATATCGCAGAGCCCTGCTGTCGGGCCGGACCTTGTCGACCCACGTCATCGCAAGCTGCCGCATCCACGGCTGCTGGATCTCCGTGAAGTCGATCTTGCCCTCGCGGACCCGGACCCCCGAAGCGCTGAACACCGACGGAATGTCCAGCTCCGTGAGGTCCCAGACGGTCCCGTCCGTCGGCGAAATGCCCTGGTAGTCCTTGTAGGCCCGGTCGATCGTGCGGCGCGTCTCCCGCAGGAAGCTCCGAACGGCGCACTCGGTGACCTCCTCCAGACGAGGGTAGGCATCCCCGCTCGCGGCGATCGATGACAGATCCAGCAGGCGCTTCACCGCCAGCCGGACCGCCCGCGGGCTGAAGACCATGCCGCGGGCTTCCCGCTGCTGCATCGCGAACAGCAACTCCAGCCGGACGGTCTCCTGAAGCGGGTGCAACGAGAACTGCCCGGTCGTCATGAAGGGGAACCGCGTTGCCGCCCATGCCTTCCGCGCTGCCTCATCGCCGATGTCGAGGCCGTGCTGTCCAGAGTGCTTCTTCCAGTCCTTGCGGTGGTTCAAGCACAGATTCTCGGCCCGGCTCGCGTCGTGAGCGCATCCCACGATGCGGCAGGCGGGCATCGGGCCGTAGGGCTTCTTCGTGGCCACCCAGTCCTCGAAGACCGTGTCCGGGCGAGCCTTGCGAACCTGGTGCCAGCGGGACATGTGGGCAGCACACATGCCTTGGTTGTGGCTCTCGCGCTGGCACGTCCCACCGCCGATCAGGCAGTTCGGCCGCCGGGCTCCGACCAGCCGGTTCGGAGTCGGCACATGCGTCGAGTTGAACGTTTCTGCATCGAGCTTGCCCGCCCGGAACGCGATCCCGCAGATCGAGCAGTGGCTCCTCGTCGCCACCACGGTGTCGCACCGCTCGACAAGGCACCTGAACAGGGTGGTGCGGGGGTTGTCCGGATCGCCGGTGAACAGCATCAGCTCCGGATCCCACTCGCCCGGCCGCCAGTCGGGCACCAGGGCGTCGCGGAGCCAGCTTCTCCAGCCCTCCAGAGCGGCGCGGGTGTAGAAGCCGTCCGCCGGCCGCTTCGGCTCGGGCAGAGCGGTGACGGTGGCGATACTCACGAGCTGGCCTTTCGGTGTGCGGCGCCGCGTTCAACGGCCTCGCGCCGTTCCTCGCTGGTCGAGTGGATGTAGGGCTCCATGGACTGGCTGGAGACGTGCCCCATGAGGTCCTGGACGACATCACGATCGACGCCGCCGCGGATCCACCGGGTGGCCGCCGAGTGCCGCAGCATGTGCGGCCGGGCAGCGAAGTCAGCCTTCTTCGCGAGCCGGTCGAACAGGTCCTTGGCGCCGTGGTACTTCATCGGCTCGCCCAGCGGCTGGCGGAACAGGTTGACGAAGACCATGTCCGACTCGGCCGCCTCCGCGACGGCGTTCCGTTCGTGCTGGTACTCCGTGTAGAGGCCGACGACATCGGTCTCCACCGGCACCGAACGCGGCTTGCGCGACTTCGCCAGAGCGCCGTTCGCGTTGTTCGCCCGTCGCCGGATGTGGACATGCGGACCACGCTCGTAGCAGCCCAGCATCCGTGAATCCGCCAGGAAGTGCATGTCCTCACGCCGGAGCCCGAGCACCTCACCGATCCGGGCCCCGGTGGCCGCGAGCAACGTGACCAGGAACCGGTCCCGGGCGTTGAGGGTCAGCCCAATCAGCGTCTCGATCTGCTCAGACGACAGCCACTCGTAGCCCTCGACAGCAACCCGGAACTTGATCGTCCTGGCCCTGACGACCCGAAACTGCCCGTCCTCGCCCGCGTCGTAGCCGGGCGGAAGGTGCCGTAGGAACTTCGGCTCCCAGAGCATGTTCACGACCTCGGGCGGCACCCATCCACGGGTCGAGCAGAAATCGAGGAACCTCGCCGTGGTGGAGAGGATGACGTTGGCCGTCTTCTCCTCCCTGTAGCGCGGCTCGGCCGACGCGGCGCGGCCCTTCGGCGGCAACGGCTCTTCGACAAGCCAGCGCAGGAACGCTGAGAGCTGTCCCAGCGTCGGACGGGTCCAGTCGATCCCGCGCCCGGCGCAGTACGACAGATAGAGCGCAATCCGCCCCGCGTAGGTCCGCTCGGTGTTCACCGAGGACTCCGGGCCTCGCAGGTTCTCCAGAAAGGCACACGCTTCCGGGTGCAGCTCGTACCCGGCACTGATCACCGCCCATGAGACCGAGCCGTCAAGCGGTGAGATCGCCCGCTCGCTACGGAACGGACGGGCATCGACGGCAGCCGTAGCCAACGTCACAGAAACCCCCCGAATAGTTGTGAGGCACGTAGGTGGAGGCAAGACGTACCTCACGTGCCAGAGAGCAAGAACAACCCCAAGATAACGATCGCCGCGTGTGCCTTCGCGGCGGTGCTGTACAAGGTCGTCACGAGCGACGCTGTGTCGGCGGGCCTGCGCTCGGCGATCGGGAGGGCGCTCGATGCGCCGTTCTGAGGCCGCACGCCCCGCCCGCCGCCCCGGCGGAAGGGTCCGGACCGATCGGGGCTCCGTGACGGCGGAGGCGGCGCTGGCGGTGCCCGCACTGGTGGTGTTCGCGCTCGCCCTGCTCTGGGGTCTTGCCGCGGCGGCTGCGCACATCCAGTGCGTGGACGCGGCGCGGGCGGGGGCCAGGGCGGCGGCCCGGTCGGAGCCGGAAGGTTCCGCGGTGGCCGCGGCCCGGGCGGCCGCACCGGACGGTGCGCGGGTTTCGCTGGAGCGGAACGGGGAGCTGTGGCGGGTACGGGTCGAGGCGCCCGCACCAGGGCCGGCCGCGTGGGCCATGACGCTGCGGGCGGACGCGGCCGCTCTGGCCGAGGACACGGTGGGCGCCGAACCGGAGGCGACGCCGTGAGCGCCGCGGAAGCCGCCGGCTGCGGCACGGCCGGGGGCCGGCGCGGTGCACCGCGGCGGGCCGGTGACCGGGGTTTCGCGACCGTGTGGGCCACCGTGACGGCGGGCACGCTCTGCGTGGTCTTCGCCGCGGTGCTCGCCCTCGGGCAGGCGGTGGCCGCCCGGCACCGCGCAGGCGGTGCGGCCGACCTGGCGGCCCTCGCCGCCGCCGACCGGGCGCTGCGGGGCTCCGCGGCCGCGTGCGACGCCGCTGCCCGGGTTGCACGGGCGCAGGGCGCCGAGGTGGTGCGGTGCGCTGTGCAGGGCGAGGTCGCCGAGGTGACGGCTCAGGTGCGGATCGGCCCGTACGCCCCGCGGATCAGGGCGAGGGCGGGCCCTCCGGGGGCTTGGCCTCCGCCGGCGGGACCTCTGTCGACGGGCGACCCCCACGCGGGGCCTCCGCTGACCGGTCATCCGCCGAGCGCGCTTCCGCCGGCTGGTCCTCCGCCGACTGGGCCTCCACATGCTGAGCTTCCGTCGGCCGGGCCTCCGGCTGCGGGTCCTGCGGGGCTCTGCGGAGGAGTTCCGTGAGGAGGCGGACGGCGCCGCGCTTGTGGAGCGGGTCGTTGCCGTTGCCGCACTTGGGGGACTGGATGCAGGACGGGCAGCCCGCGTCGCACTCGCAGGACGCGATGGCCTCGCGGGTCGCCGTCAGCCAGGCGCGGGCCGTGCGGAACGCGCGCTCAGCGAAGCCCGCGCCGCCCGGGTGGCCGTCGTACACGAACACCGTCGGCAGCAGCGTGTCGGGATGGAGCGGCACGGACACGCCGCCGATGTCCCAGCGGTCGCAGGTCGCGAACAGCGGCAGGAGCCCGATGGACGCGTGCTCGGCGGCGTGCAGGGCACCGCCCAGCTGCTCCGGGTTCACCCGGGCGGCGTCCAGCTGGTCCTCGGTCACCGTCCACCACACGGCCCGGGTGCGCAGGGTGCGCGGCGGCAGGTCGAGCTTGGTCTCGCCCAGCACCTCGCCCGTGATGAGACGTCGGCGCAGGAAGGAGACGACCTGGTTGGTGACTTCGACGGACCCGTAGCAGAGCCGGCCGTCCCCCCAGGGGATCTCGGTGTCGGTCTCCAGGACGGAGATGGAGGTGGTGTCACGGGCGGTGGTCGAGTACGGCGGGCTTGCCTCCTCCACCAGGGCGACGGACTCCTTCAGGTCGAGCTGCCGCACCAGATAGGTGCGCCCCTGGTGCAGGTGGACGGCGCCCTCGTGGACCGAGGCGTGGGCGGCCGACGCGTCCACCGTGCCGAGGAGCCTGCCGGTGGCCGCCTCGACGACCTGGACCGGGCTGCCGCCCCCGCCCCGGATGTCGGTGAGGTCGGAGGCGCGTTCCCGGCGGGTCCAGTACCAGCCGGAGGCCCGCCGGCGCAGCAGCCCGGCGCCCTCCAGCTGCGGCAGCAGACCGGTCGCCGCCGGCCCGAAGAGGGCGAGGTCGGTGTCGGTGAGCGGGGCCTCGGCGGCCGCCGCGCACAGGTGCGGGGCGAGGACGTACGGGTTGTCCGGGTCCAGCACCGTCGACTCCACGGGCTGCCGGAACAGCGCCTCGGGATGGTGGACGAGATACGTGTCCAGCGGGTCGTCGCGGGCCACCAGGATGGCCAGGGCACCCTGCCCCGAGCGGCCGGCCCGCCCCGCCTGCTGCCACAGCGAGGCGCGGGTGCCCGGGTAGCCGGCGATGACCACCGCCCCAAGGCCTGACACGTCGATGCCGAGCTCCAGGGCGGTGGTGGCGGCGAGCCCGAGGAGTTCACCCGAGTGGAGGGCCTGCTCCAGGGCGCGCCGCTCCTCGGGCAGGTAGCCGCCCCGGTATGCGGCGACCCGGCGGGCGAGCGAGCGGTCGACCTCGGCGAGGCGCTCCTGCGCGATGACCGAGATCAGCTCGGCGCCGCGCCGGGAGCGGACGAAGGCGACCGACCGCACGCCCTGCACGGTCAGGTCGGTGAGCAGGTCGGCCGTCTCGGCGGTGGCGGTGCGGCGCACCGGGGCGCCCTGCTCGCCGTGCAGTTCGGTGAGCGGCGGCTCCCACAGGGCGAAGACGAGTTCGCCGCGCGGGGACGCGTCGTCGGCGACCTCGTGGACGGGCCGGCCGGTGAGGCGGCCCGCGGCGACGGCCGGTTCGGCGGCGGTGGCGGAGGCGAGGAGGAAGACCGGTTCGGAGCCGTACCGGGCGCAGAGCCGGCGCAGGCGGCGCAGCACCTGCGCGACGTGCGACCCGAACACGCCCCGATACGTGTGGCATTCGTCGATGACGACGTAGCGCAGCGCGCGCAGGAAGGAGGACCAGCGGGGGTGGGACGGGAGTATGCCGCGGTGGAGCATGTCCGGGTTGGTCAGCACGTAGTTGGCGTACTGACGGACCCACTCGCGCTCCTCCACGGGCGTGTCGCCGTCGTACACGGCCGGGCGGATCCGGTTGCCGAGCGGTGCCGCGAGGGCTTTCACGGCGCGTCGCTGGTCGGCGGCGAGCGCCTTGGTCGGCGCCAGGTACAGGGCGGTCGTGCCCCGCCCGTTCGCCGCCTCGGATCCGTCCAGGAGGGTGGACAGGACGGGCGCCAGGTAGGCGAGCGACTTGCCGGACGCCGTGCCGGTGGCGATCACCACCGACTCGCCGTCCAGCGCGTGCTCGGCGGCGGCCGCCTGGTGGGCCCAGGGGTGGTCGATGCCCGCCCCGTGAATGGCGTTGATCACTTCCGGTCGGATGCGATCGGGCCAGAGGGCATGCCGACCCTCTCTCGGGGGCAGGTGCTCCGTATGAGTGATGCGCGCAGCCCGGCTCGCCCCCGCGGTGAGCCGGTCGAGGACCGCGCCGGGGGAGGGGCTGTGGGCCCCGCTCTCGGCAGGGCGACTGGGGCGGTGATTCCTGGCCATCGGCACCGAGTGTGTCACCGGCGTGACGGACAATGCTCCCAAGGCGTCGTGCATGGCTGCTGGTAAGTGATTGAATGCCATCGCGGCTGGCGATCTGTCCCCTGGCTCCGTCGGGGAGACTCGGGGGCGACCGCTCGATAGCAAGGTGCTGGAGGATCCGTGGACCTGTCCCTGTCGACTCGCAATGTGTCCGGCCCTGGTGGCGACCGTACGGTCGTCGAGGTCGGTGGCGAGATTGATGTCTATACCGCGCCCAAGCTGCGCGAGCAGTTGGTCGAGTTGGTCAATGACGGCAGTTACCACCTGGTCGTCGACATGGAGGGCGTGGACTTCCTGGACTCGACCGGCCTCGGCGTGCTCGTGGGCGGCCTGAAGCGTGTGCGGGCCCACGAGGGCTCGCTCCGTCTGGTCTGCAACCAGGAGCGCATTCTGAAGATCTTCCGGATCACAGGCCTGACCAAGGTGTTCCCGATCCACACCACGGTCGACGAGGCCGTCGCGGCCACCGACTGACGGACCGCAGGCCCGTGGCCGGCACCGGTGAACCGGAGCGGTCACGGGTTGGCGGTCCGATGCCGGACCGGCCACGGCCGCCCGCTCGGCTGTCGACCGGCGGGGTTCCGCGCCCACGACAGGGCGCGCGCATCTCCGGGGCCGCAGTCCGGGCAGCGCCGGCAACCAAGGCGGCGGGGCTTCCGAAGCGGGCTTCCGAGGCGGGGCTTGCGAGGCGAGGGCTTCCGAAGCGGAAGCTTCCGAAGCGGAAGCCTCCGACCGGCCCGGGTGGCGCCGGTGCCACCGGCGGACCGCCCGAGCAGCGCCGCTGGAGGCTCCGTGCCGGCTCCAGCGCGGCGGCGGCCGGGCCTGAGGCCGCACCGAAGGCCACCGGGCGCGAGGCTTCGCGTCCCGGTTTCCCTTCCGCTCCGCTTCCGGTCCGGTTCGCATCCGTTCCGGACGCTCCGGGCCGCACCCGGGGCCCGGAGGCACGGCGGAGGTGACGGGCGCCCGGCCCGCTCCTCCGAGATCCACGCTCGTACGCCCGAGGGGGACAGCATGGCCACCGTCGAACTCCGCTTCAGCGCCCAGCCCGAGCACGTCAGGACGGCCCGCCTCGTGGCGGCCGCCGTCGCACGCCGGGCCGGGGTCGACGAAGCCGTACTGGACGAGCTGAGGCTCGCCGTCGGCGAGGCCTGCTCCCGCGCGGTCGGCCTGCACCGCAGCAACCACGTCACGGCCCCCGTGCGGGTCCTGCTGACCGAGGAGGAGAAGGCGTTCTCCATCGAGGTCGGCGACGAGGTCCCGGGCGCCGGAGTCGCCGCCGCCGACGCCGCCGGCGTCCCCGGGGCGCGCCGCGGCGCGCCCGCCGAGGAGTTCGACGACGCGGAGGGCGAGGACCAGATGGGCCTCGCGGTCATCAGCGGCCTCGTCGACGACGTCGAGGTGTCCGCGGGCGAGCGCGGCGGCGTCATTCGGATGAGCTGGCCCAGGACACGTTCCGTCGACGCGTCCTGAGCGTCCGCGCCACATCGTCGCCTCTCCCACGGCCCTGCTGAGCAGGGCCTTTTTCATTTCCGCGGATCTTCACGCCGGCGTCAATGCTTTCGCCCCATTACTGCGTCCGGGTGTATTTCGGCAATCGATCACCAATCGATCATTTGCCGACCGGCAAGCCGCGGTCAATTGTGTTCTCCAGCGCCCTGTTTTGATCGGGTTCCGCTCCCTAGAATCCGTCCACATCTTGAGCTCTGACGTCAAGGAGGACGAATGGCGGGGCTCCTCGACCCACAGCAGTCCTACGACTCGGTCTCTCTCGCCGCCGCGGTTCTCACCGACGAGAACCGGATCATCGTGATCGTCATCGCGGCCGTGGCGCTGATCGCCCTGATCGTCGCCCAACTGCTCGTACGCCAGGTACTGGCGGCCGGCGAAGGCACCGACGCGATGAAAAAGATCGCAGCGGCGATCCAGGAAGGCGCAAACGCATATCTCGCACGGCAGCTGCGGACCGTGGCGGTCTTCGCCGTCGTGGTGTTCTTCCTCCTCATGCTGCTTCCGGCCGACGACTGGTCGCAGCGCGCGGGGCGCTCCCTCTTCTTCCTCGTCGGCGCGCTTTTCTCCGCCGTCACCGGATACCTCGGCATGCGTCTCGCCGTACGCAGCAATGTGCGCGTCGCCGCCGCGGCGCGTGAAGCGACGCCCGGGCCCGGCGAGCCGGAAAAGGATCTGACGGCCGTCTCGCACAAGGCCATGAAGATCGCTTTCCGTACGGGCGGAGTCGTCGGCATGTTCACCGTCGGCCTCGGCCTGCTCGGCGCCTCCTGTGTCGTCCTCGTCTACGCCGCGGACGCCCCCAAGGTCCTGGAGGGCTTCGGCCTCGGCGCCGCGCTCATCGCCATGTTCATGCGAGTCGGCGGCGGCATCTTCACCAAGGCGGCCGACGTCGGCGCCGACCTCGTCGGCAAGGTCGAGCAGGGCATCCCCGAGGACGACCCGCGCAACGCCGCCACCATCGCCGACAACGTCGGCGACAACGTGGGCGACTGCGCGGGCATGGCGGCCGACCTGTTCGAGTCGTACGCCGTGACCCTCGTCGCCGCGCTGATCCTCGGCTCGGCGGCCTTCGGCGACCTCGGGCTCGCGTTCCCCCTGATCGTGCCGGCGATCGGCGTCGTCACCGCGATGATCGGCATCTTCGCGGTGGCGCCGCGGCGCGCCGACCGCAGCGGGATGACCGCCATTAACCGCGGTT
The DNA here is from genome assembly GCF_013362995.1 of Streptomyces sp. TRM64462. Lineage (GTDB taxonomy): Bacteria > Actinomycetota > Actinomycetes > Streptomycetales > Streptomycetaceae > Streptomyces. The sequence continues at coordinate 33,100 of NZ_JABWDV010000227.1, forward strand.
TCTTCATCTCCGCGGTGATCTCCCTCGCCCTCGTGGCCGCCGCCGCCTTCGTCTACCTGCCCGGTTCGTACGCCGAGCTGGAGGGTGTCACGGACCCCGCCGTACAGACGCACGGCGGCGACCCGCGCGTCCTCGCCCTCGTGGCCGTCGCGCTCGGCATCGTGCTGGCCGCGCTCATCCAGCAGCTGACGGGCTACTTCACCGAGACCGGCCGACGCCCCGTGAAGGACGTCGGCAAGTCGTCGCTGACCGGCCCGGCCACCGTCGTCCTCGCGGGCGTCTCTCTCGGCCTGGAGTCGGCCGTGTATACGGCGCTCCTCATCGGCCTCGCCGTCTACGGCGCGTTCCTGCTCGGCGGCGCGTCGATCATGCTCGCGCTGTTCGCCGTCGCGCTCGCCGGCACCGGTCTGCTCACCACGGTCGGCGTGATCGTCGCCATGGACACGTTCGGCCCGGTATCCGACAACGCCCAGGGCATCGCCGAGATGTCCGGCGACGTCCAGGGCGCGGGCGCCCAGGTCCTCACCGACCTCGACGCCGTCGGCAACACCACCAAGGCCATCACCAAGGGCATCGCCATCGCCACGGCCGTACTCGCCGCGGCGGCGCTCTTCGGCTCGTACCGGGACGCCATCGCGACCGCCGTCGCGGACGTCGGGGCCAGGGCGACCGAGATGACCCTCAGCATGGACATCTCCCAGCCCAACAACCTCGTCGGCCTCATCCTCGGGGCCGCGGTGGTCTTCCTCTTCTCCGGGCTGGCCATCAACGCCGTGTCGCGGTCGGCCGGCTCGGTCGTCTACGAGGTGCGCCGCCAGTTCCGGGAGCACCCCGGGATCATGGATTACAGCGAGAAACCGGAGTACGGGCGCGTCGTCGACATCTGCACCAAGGACGCCCTTCGCGAACTGGCGACCCCCGGCCTGCTCGCCGTGATGGCGCCCATCGCGGTCGGCTTCACGCTCGGCGTCGGCGCGCTCGGCGCGTTCCTCGCGGGCGCCATCGGCACCGGCATCCTCATGGCGATCTTCCTGGCCAACTCGGGCGGCGCCTGGGACAACGCCAAGAAGCTCGTCGAGGACGGCCACCACGGCGGCAAGGGCAGCGACGCACACGCCGCCACGGTCATCGGCGACACGGTCGGCGACCCGTTCAAGGACACCGCAGGTCCGGCCATCAACCCGCTGCTCAAGGTCATGAACCTGGTGGCGCTGCTCATCGCCCCCGCCGTCGTGCAGTTCGGCTACGGCGACGACGCCAGTCCGGGCGTACGGGCGGCGGTGGCGGCCATCGCGATCGTCATCATCATCGCGGCGGTGTACGCGTCCAAGCGGCGCCGTGTCGCCGGGGACGACGAGGACACGCCCCGGCGTGTCGCGGGCTCCCCGGACGAGGCGCCCGTGCCCTGACTCGCAGCGTCCATGACACAAGATCAGGGGCCCGGCGTACGTGTCCGCTTGAGGGCGCGGACCCCGGGCCTCACGCTGCCGGGCCACCGCCGTCGTGAGCCTTGTCTCTCTTGGTGCAAATGGCTGCAATACCTAACATAGCGGGCGTACGACACGCGGATGTCGCCCACTTGGCGTGTATGTTCCGGGGCCGAGAGCCTTGGAAGGGACCGATCCGGTGAACAAGAAGCTTGCAGCCGCACTGTCCGGCGGCGCGGTGCTGGTACTCGTGCTGTCGGGCTGCAGCGACGACGGCGGCGACGACGGCAAGGTGGACGCCTGGGCGAAGACGTTCTGCGACCAGGCGAAGCCGCAGATTCAGAAGCGGGCCAACGCCCAGCAGGCCATCATCTCGACGGCGGCCGACGGCAAGCCCGCCGATGTCCAGGCCGCGGACTCGAAGGCGTTCCAGGACATCGCCGACACGAACAAGGCGCTGGCCAAGGCGGTCCAGGACGCTGGAGTTCCGCCCATCGAGAACGGTGAGCAGCTCCAGCAGGACGCGGTCAAGGAGCTCAACTCGACCGCCACCGCGTACGAGGGTCTGCGGAAGCAGGTCGACGCCCTCGACCCCAAGGACCAGCAGAAGTTCGCGGACGGCCTCCAGGGCGTCGCGGACGGGCTGAAGAAGATCGAGAAGATGGACCAGGACGCGCTGGGCAAGATCCAGTCCGGCGAACTGGGCCAGGCGATGGCCAAGCAGCCCGGCTGCCAGAACGCCGCGCCGTCGGCCCCCACGGCCAAGGCGACCAGCCCGGCGGCGCAGCCCGGCGCGGACGCCTCGGCGTCGCCGTCCGACGGAGCGTCGGCCTCCTCGGCCTCGCCCTCGGCGTCGGCGAGCCGCAAGTCCGACTAGCAGCTCCGACCCGCTGGCAGCTCCGACCCGCTGGCAGGTCCGGCCGGCTAGCAGGTCCGGCCGGCGACAAGCGGCGGCCCGGTTATCCACAGGAAGCCGGGCCGTTCGTCGGATGTCCGTGGCGGCGGTCACAATGAGCATGTGAGTACGACCAGCCAGACCGCCGCCACCCTGCCCGTACCCGACCACGCCGATCGCCTGCGCGCCGCCTTCCTCGCCGCCGGCTTCACCGCCGACGGGCTCCTCGAACGGCTCGGGGCGTCCGCCTACGCCGCGCTCGCCCGCAGCGAGACGGTGCCCGCCCTGCGCGCCACCCGCGGGGAAGGGGCGCTGGACACGCTCGTGCGCCTGTTCCTGCTCCAGCAGCCCGTACCGGCCGAGCAGGCCCGTGCCGCCCTCCCGCTGGACGAGGCGCTCGCCGACGGCTGGGTGATACGGGACACGGGGGCGGACGGAGAAGCCGTACGGGCCACCGTCGACGTACGGCCGTACGGCGGACCGCAGGGCCAGGACTGGTACGTGGTCGCCGACCTCGGGTGCGCCGTGGGCGGCGCCGGCGGGGCGAGCGGCCGCGGCGAGGGCGTGGTCCTCGGCGTGGGCGGCGCGTCCACCACGCTCGCCGGTCTCACCGTACGGACACCCGTCGCCTCGGCGCTCGACCTCGGGACGGGCTGCGGCATCCAGGCGCTGTACGCCACGCAGCACGCCACGCGCGTGACGGCGACCGATCTGAACCCGAGGGCACTGCAGTTCGCCCGGCTCACCCTGGCGCTGTCGGGGGCACCGGAGGCCGACCTGCGGACGGGTTCGCTGTTCGAGCCGGTGGGCTCGGAGACGTACGACCTGATCGTGTCCAACCCGCCGTTCGTCATCTCCCCCGGGGCGCGCCTCACGTACCGGGACGGCGGGATGGGCGGCGACGACCTGTGCCGCACGCTGGTCCAGCAGGCGGGGGAGCGGCTCAACGAAGGGGGATACGCGCAGTTTCTGGCCAACTGGCAGCACGTCGAAGGGGAGGACTGGAAGGAGCGGGTCCGCTCGTGGGTCCCGCAGGACTGCGACGCGTGGATCGTCCAGCGCGAGGTGCAGGACGCGACGCAGTACGCCGAGTTGTGGCTGCGGGACGCGGGGGACCACCGGACGGCGCCCGAGGAGTACGCGGCGCGGTACGAGGCGTGGCTCGACGAGTTCGAGGAACGGGGGACCAAGGCGGTCGGGTTCGGCTGGATCACGCTGCGGAAGCGGACGGCGGGCGCCGAGGGGGCGTCGGTCGTCGTCGAGGAGTGGCCGCACCCGGTCGAGCAGCCGCTCGGTGAGACGGTGAACGCGCACTTCGCCCGCCAGGACTACCTGCGGGCCCGGGACGACGCGGCGCTGCTCGCCGACAGCTTCGTGCTCGCGCCCGAGGTCGTGCAGGAGCAGGTCGGCCTGCCCGGGGCGGAGGATCCGGAGCATGTGATCCTTCGCCAGAACCGGGGCATGCGGCGGGCGACGAAGGTCGACACGGTGGGCGCGGGCTTCGCCGGCGTCTGCGACGGCAGCCTCAGCGCCGGCCGCATCCTGGACGCCATCGCCCAGTTGATGGGCGAGGACCCGGTGCTGCTCCGCGACCGCACGCCGCAGGCGATCCGCCTCCTGGTGGAGGAGGGCTTCCTGGAACCGGCCGAGAAGCCCACGCCCTCGCCGGCGACGGCATGACGTCGGCCGCCTGACGTCTGACGGCCACGCCTGTCGGCCGCCCCTGCCCGCCGCCCGCCTGCCACCGCCCCCGCCCGTCGGGCCGCCCCGCTCGTCGGCCACCCGGCATCCCACGCCCGGGCGTGGGGCTCCGGTCGGGTGAACGGGTGGGGCGGGTCCCGTGCCGTTCACCCGTAATTCGCGCTCCCGACGCCCTGAGGTGTCAGCCTCGGCCCTGGGGGAACCCGCGGCGCCGCCACGGCGGCCCCGCGGGGCCGCCCAGAACCGGGAACACGGAGGGAACGGGGTACGGGATGGAGAGCGGACCGGCCATCTTCGCCGGCACGGCGTTCGTGGTGTTCGGGGCGGGTCTGCTGGTGTGGACCGCGGCCCGCGTGCTGCACCGGGCGCCGGTCGCGCACGGGGTGAACCCCGCGGCGGCGGTCGCGTTCGCGACGACGTTCGGTGCGGTGTGCGTCACGCTCGGGGTGTGGTGCTTCGGCCGGATCTGATCGGTGGCGTGAATCCGGCCCCGCTCTGTGCCCGGCCGTAGCCGGAACGTGGCCCTCCGCGCCTTGAGGGGAGTCCGGGCGGCAGGAATGCCAGAAGTCGGGTTACCGTTCGAGTGGCCGTTGCGGGCTTTCGCCGTTTGACACGGGGGCGGGTTGTACCGTCACACTCCGCAGCGACAGCAGCGTCACAGCCGTGGCGCCGTGCCCGCAGTGCCCGCGGTACGCGCCGTACACCCCGTACGGACGCTCGCACCGCGCCGCACGTGCCACCGAGCGTCGACCGGAGAGAAGAGCGAACGTTGTCCCCGACAAGCGAGACCGCACAGGGCGGCCGCCGGCTCGTCATCGTCGAGTCGCCTGCCAAGGCGAAGACGATCAAGGGCTACCTCGGCCCCGGCTACGTCGTCGAGGCGAGCGTCGGGCACATCCGCGACCTTCCGAACGGCGCCGCGGAGGTCCCCGAGAAGTACACCGGCGAGGTGCGCCGCCTCGGCGTGGACGTCGAGCACGACTTCCAGCCGATCTACGTCGTCAACGCCGACAAGAAGGCCCAGGTCAGGAAGCTCAAGGAGCAGCTGGCCGAGTCCGACGAGCTCTTCCTCGCCACCGATGAGGACCGCGAGGGCGAGGCCATCGCATGGCACCTCCTCGAAGTGCTGAAGCCCAAGGTCCCCGTCCACCGGATGGTCTTCCACGAGATCACCAAGGACGCGATCCGCCAGGCCGTGGCCAACCCGCGCGAGCTGAACAAGCGCATGGTCGACGCCCAGGAGACCCGCCGCATCCTCGACCGCCTCTACGGCTACGAGGTCTCGCCGGTCCTGTGGAAGAAGGTCATGCCGCGCCTGTCCGCGGGCCGGGTCCAGTCCGTCGCCACCCGGCTCGTCGTCGAGCGTGAGCGCGAGCGCATCGCCTTCCGCTCCGCCGAGTACTGGGACCTCACCGGTGTCTTCGGCACCGGCCGCCCCGGCGACCCCTCCGACCCGTCGACCCTCACGGCCCGCCTCAGCAGCGTGGACGGCCGCCGCGTCGCACAGGGCCGCGACTTCGGCTCCGACGGGCAGCTCAAGAACGCGGGCCAGGTCCTGCACCTCGACGAGGCGAACGCCCGCGCCCTGGCCGCCGCCCTCGCCGACACGGCGTTCGGTGTCCGCTCGGTCGAGTCGAAGCCGTACCGCCGCTCCCCGTACGCGCCGTTCCGCACCACCACCCTCCAGCAGGAGGCCAGCCGCAAGCTCGGCTTCGGTGCGAAGGCCACCATGCAGGTCGCCCAGAAGCTGTACGAGAACGGCTTCATCACCTACATGCGTACGGACTCGACGACGCTGTCCGACACGGCCGTCGCCGCCGCCCGCGCCCAGGTCACGCAGCTCTACGGCGCCGACTACCTGCCGGAGAAGCCGCGCACGTACGCCGGGAAGGTCAAGAACGCGCAGGAGGCGCACGAGGCGATCCGCCCGTCGGGTGATCGTTTCCGCACGCCCGCCGAGACCGGACTGACCGGCGACCAGTTCAGGCTGTACGAGCTGATCTGGAAGCGGACCGTCGCCTCCCAGATGAAGGACGCGGTCGGCAACTCCGTCACCGTCAAGATCGGCGGCCGCTCCGCCGACGGCCGCGACGCCGAGTTCAGCGCGTCCGGCAAGACGATCACCTTCCACGGCTTCATGAAGGCGTACGTGGAGGGGGCCGACGACCCGAACGCCGAGCTCGACGACCGCGAGCGCCGCCTCCCGCAGGTCGCCGAGGGCGACGCGCTGACCGCCGAGGAGATCACGGCGGACGGCCACGCCACCAAGCCGCCGGCCCGCTACACCGAGGCCTCCCTGGTCAAGGAGCTGGAAGAGCGCGAGATCGGCCGCCCGTCGACGTACGCGTCGATCATCGGCACGATCCTGGAGCGGGGCTACGTCTTCAAGAAGGGCACGGCGCTCATCCCGTCCTTCCTCTCCTTCGCCGTGGTCAACCTGCTGGAGAAGCACTTCGGCCGGCTCGTCGACTACGACTTCACCGCGAAGATGGAGGACGACCTCGACCGCATCGCCCGCGGTGAGGCGCAGGCCGTGCCGTGGCTGAGGCGCTTCTACTTCGGTGAGGGCGAGGGCGCCGGCGCGCCCGGCGGCGCCGCCGAGGCCGGCAACGGCGACGGCGACCACCTCGGCGGTCTGAAGGAGCTGGTCACGGACCTCGGCGCGATCGACGCGCGCGAGATCTCGTCGTTTCCCGTCGGCAACGGCATCGTGCTGCGCGTCGGCCGCTACGGCCCGTACATCGAGCGCGGCGAGAAGGACACCGAGGGCCACCAGCGGGCCGACGTGCCCGCCGACCTCGCGCCCGACGAGCTGTCGGTCGAGTTCGCCGAGGAGCTGCTGGCCAAGCCCAGCGGCGAGTTCGAGCTGGGCAACGACCCCGAGACCGGCCGCATGATCGTCGCGAAGGACGGCCGCTACGGGCCGTACGTCACGGAGATCCTGCCCGAGGGCACCCCGAAGACCGGCAAGAACGCGGTGAAGCCGCGCACGGCCTCCCTCTTCAAGTCGATGTCCCTCGACACGGTGACCCTGGAGGACGCGCTCAAGCTGATGTCGCTGCCGCGCGTCGTCGGTACGGACGCCGAGGGCGTCGAGATCACCGCGCAGAACGGCCGCTACGGCCCGTACCTGAAGAAGGGCACCGACTCGCGCTCCCTGGAGAGCGAGGAGCAGCTCTTCACGATCACGCTGGACGAGGCCCTCGCGATCTACGCCCAGCCGAAGGTACGGGGCAGGGCCGCCGCCAAGCCCCCGCTGAAGGAGCTCGGCAACGACCCGGTCAGCGAGCGGCCCGTCGTCGTGAAGGACGGCCGCTTCGGCCCGTACGTCACGGACGGCGAGACGAACGCGACGCTGCGCAGCGGCGACAGCGTGGAGACGATCACGCCGGAGCGCGGGTTCGAGCTGCTCGCCGAGAAGCGGGCGAAGGGCCCGGCGAAGAAGACCGCGAAGAAGGCGGCGGCCAAGAAGGCGCCCGCCAAGAAGACCGCCGCGAAGAAGACGGCGGCGAAGAAGACGGCCGCCAAGAAGACGACGACGGCGAAGAAGACGACGGCCGCGAAGACGACGGCGGCTGCCAAGACGACGGCGGCGGCCAAGGCGTCCGCAGCCAAGGCGTCCGCGGACGAGTAGGCACTCACGCTCCGCCGGTCGGCAGGCCGTACGACCGCCCCGGACCGCCGCCCTCGTGGCCGGCCCGGGGCGGTCGTGCGCGCAGGAGCCACGGAAAGTGCGTGCGTCCACGTGTTCGACCCCCGGTAGGCGGGCGCCCCGCTCTGTCGGCGGGGCCCGATAGGCTGAGGGGATGACGCGAGCCGAGCAGCCAGCCGAGCAGCCAACGGTCCTGGGCCACCCAGCGGACGCCGCCGCAGCAGACGCCGACGCCGCCGCCGACGCCGCCCTCGCCGCGGACTCCCGCGAGCGTGCCGTCCGGGCACTCCTGCGCAACCAGCCGCTGCGGCGGCTGTGGAGCGCCCAGCTCGTCGGCGGGATCGGCGACGCCCTGGCCCTGCTCGTCCTGGTGCTGCTCGCCGTGCAGGCCGCCGTCACGCAGGAGACCTTCGGCGGTGGCGTCCGCGGTGCCGCCTTCGCCGTCGCCGCGGCCTTCGGCGCCCGCGCGCTGTCCACGCTCCTCTTCGGCGCCGTCCTGCTCGGCCCGATGACCTCGCTCATCGCGCCCGCCGGGCCGCTCGACCGCCGCTGGACCATGATCGCGGCCGACGGCGTGCGGGTCGCGCTGCTCGTCGTCGCCCCGCTGTGGATCATCTGGACGCCGGGCCAGGCCATGCTGTTCGTCCTGCTCACCGTCTTCCTGGCCGGGGTCGGCGAGCGGTTCTGGACGATCGCCAAGGAGAGCGTCGCCCCGGCGCTGCTGCCCGCACCGCCCCCCGAAGGCGCGGCCGTGCGCCCGCTGCCCGACCACCTGGGCGCGCTGCGCCGGCTCTCCCTCCGTACCGGCTTCGCGGCCATCCCGCTCGCCGCCGCGGCGCTGCTCGTCGCGTCGCTGGCCGCCAGGCTGCTCGCCATGGGCGTCGACTGGTTCGCCACGCACCAGGCGGCCCTCGGCTCGTACGTCGCGGCCGGGCTGTTCGCCGCCTCCGCGTCCGTCCTGGCCGCCCTGCGGCTGCCCGGCACACAGACGCCGCGCCCGCGCTCCCCGCTGGAGGGGCTGCGCCGCCCGTCCAACGGGACCGGCCTGGAGAAGGGTCGTACGGCGGCCATACCCCTGCTCGTCGTCGCCTGCGCCGCCGTCGCCGGAGCCATCGCCTCCGCCGCGGCCGTCGCCGTGCTGCACGGCGCCGAGCTCGGCGGCGGGCCCGCCGCGTACGCGCTGCTCGTGCTGGCCCTCGTCGGTGGTACGGGCCTGGGCATCCGCGGTGCCCGCGCCGTGCTGCCCGCGCTGTCCCGCCGCCGGCTGCTCGCCCTCGCCCTCACGGTGACCGGCGTCGCGCTGCTCGCGATGGGGCTCGTACCCGACACGGCGACCGTGCTGTTCATCGCGCTCACCGCGGGCTTCAGCGCCGGTGTCGCCGCGGGCACCGGGCACGCCCTGATCGACCAGGAGACCGAGGAGTTCCGGCGCCCGCGCCTCACCGAGCACCTCCAGGCGGTCGTCAGGGTCTCGATCGCGCTCGGCGCCCTCGCCGCACCGCTGCTCGCCGCCGCCATCGGCCCGCACCGCCTCGCGGGCGGCGACTTCGTCTTCGCGCACGGCGGCGCCGCGTTCACGCTCATGCTGGTCGGCGCGCTGCTGCTGCCCGTCGCCGCGCTGGTCCTGGCCAAGACCGACGACCGGTCCGGTGTGCCGCTCCGCCGCGACCTTCGGGACGCGCTGCGCGGCGCCGACCCGGTGCAGGCGCCGTCCGCCACCGGGTTCTTCATCGCCGTCGAGGGCGGCGACGGAGCCGGCAAGTCCACGCAGGTCACCGCCCTCGCCGAGTGGATCCGCGGCAAGGGCCACGAGGTGGTCGTCACCCGCGAGCCGGGCGCCACGCCCATCGGCAAGCGGCTGCGCTCCATCCTCCTCGACGTGTCGTCCGCCGGACTCTCCCACCGCGCCGAGGCCCTCCTGTACGCCGCCGACCGCGCGGAGCACGTCGACTCGCTGGTCCGCCCGGCGCTGGAGCGCGGCGCGGTCGTCATCTCCGACCGGTACATCGACTCGTCCGTCGCCTACCAGGGCGCCGGCCGCGACCTGTCGCCGACCGAGATCGCCCGTATCTCCCGCTGGGCGACCGGCGGTCTCGTACCGAACCTGACGGTGCTGCTCGACGTCTCGCCGGAGGCGGCGCGCGAGCGGTTCACGGAGGCTCCGGACCGCCTGGAGTCCGAGCCCGCCGAGTTCCACCGGCGCGTACGGGCCGGGTTCCTGGCCCTCGCGGCCGCCGACCCCGCCCGCTACCTGGTCGTCGACGCGGGCCAGGAGGCCGAGAGCGTCACCACCGTCGTACGTCACCGGCTCGACCGGATGCTGCCGCTGTCCGAGGCCGAGGTGAAGGCCCGGGAGGAGGCGCGGAAGGCCGCCGAGGAGGAGGCCCGCCGCAAGGCCGAGGAAGAGGCCGCCCGGAAGGCCGAGGAGGAGCGCCTGGAGCGCGAGCGCCAGGAGCAGCTCGCCCGGCTGCGCGCCGAGGAGGAGGAGCGCAAGCGCCGCGAGGAGGAGGAAGCCCGCCGCCGCGAGGAGGAGCGGCAGGCGGAGGAGGCCCGCCGGCGCGCGGAGGAGGCGCGGCGCCTCGCCGAGGAGGAGCGCCGGCGGCGCGAGGCCGAGGAGAAGGCACGCCGCGAGGAGCTGGAACGGCAGCGCCTGCAGGCCGAGGAGGAGGCCCGGCTCCGGGCCGAGGCCGAGGCGCGGCGCCTGGAGAAGCAGCGTAAGGCGGAGGAGGCGCTGCTGCGCGCCGAGGAGGCCCGCCGCCGCGCCGCGGAGGAGGCCGCGGCGGCCGCAGCGGCCGCGTCTGCTGCCCCCGCTGCCCCCGCTGCGTCCGCGCAGCAGCAGCCCACCGTGTCGCCGCACGACGTCACCGTGCCCACGCCGGTCGTCCACCCGGACGACATCACGCAGACCGTGCCGACGCCCCGCATCAACATGCGCAAGGACGACGAGCCGGGCGCGGCCGAGGTGCCCGGGGCCGCCGACGAGACACGCCGCATCAACATGCGCAAGGACGACGACGCGCCGGGCGCGGCGGACGAGACCCAGCGCATCAACATGCGCAAGGACGAAGCGCCCGCCGACGCGTCGGCCGATGTGTCCGCCGATGCGTCCGCCGATGTGGAGGAGACGGCCGTGCTTCCTCCCGTACGGGAGGAGGGCCCGGCCGACCGGGTGCCGCCCGGCTTCTTCCGGGACGAGGCACCGGCGGCCGCCGGTGAGGCGGAGCAGTCCGGAGCGAACGACCGGACGCGCGAGCTGCCGCAGGTCGACGAGGGGGGCCGGCCGCGGCGGAACCGCCCCGACTGGGCGGAGGAGACCCCGCTGGACGACCTGCCGACGCTCGCCGACGAACTGCTCGGCCAGTACGACGAGGACGACGACCACCGCGGGGGTGGCGGGCGCCGCTGAGGCGGGGCGCTGTCAGACCCCTGCTCCACAATGGAAAGCCACGCAGGAAGCCACGCAGGAACCCCGGAAGCACCCGCGGAAGAGAGAGGCGGTGACCCGTGCCCGTATGGGACGACCTGGTCGGCCAGGACCGCGTTCAGGCGCAGCTCGCCGCCGCCGCCCGTGACGCGGACGCGCTCGTGACCGCCGACGCGAACGGTACGGCGCAGCCCGACGCCGCCAAGTCGAAGATGACGCACGCGTGGCTGTTCACCGGCCCGCCCGGCGCCGGCCGGGACACCGCGGCCCGCGCGTTCGCCGCCGCCCTGCAGTGCGTCAGCCCCGACCGGGCGCTCGGCGGCGAACCGGGCTGCGGCTTCTGCGACGGCTGCCACACGGCGCTCGTCGGGACGCACGCCGACGTGGAGGTCGTCCGCACCGACCTGCTGTCCATCGGCGTCAAGGAGACCCGCGACCTCGTCCGGCGGGCCCAGCTCTCGCCGGCCGTCGGGCGCTGGCAGGTCATCGTCCTGGAGGACGCCGACCGCCTCACCGAAGGCGCGGGCAACGTGCTGCTGAAGGCCGTCGAGGAGCCCGCGCCCCGCACGGTGTGGCTGCTGTGCGCGCCCTCCATCGAGGACGTGCTGCCCACGATCCGCTCCCGCTGCCGCCACCTGACCCTTCGTACGCCGCCGGTCGACGCGGTCGCGGACCTTCTCGTACGGCGTGACGGCATCGACCCGGACACCGCGGCCGCCGCGGCGCGCGCCACGCAGGGCCACATCGAGCGCGCCCGCCGCCTCGCCACGGACGAGCGGGCCCGCGCCCGGCGCGCCGCCGTGCTGAAGCTGCCCCAGCGCGTCCAGGACGTCGGCAGCGCCCTGAAGGCGGCCCAGGAGCTGATCGACGCCGCAGGTGAGGATGCCAAGCAGCTCGCCGAGGAGACGGACGTCAAGGAGACCGAGGAGCTGAAGGCGGCACTCGGCGCCGCGCAGGGCGGCCGGATGCCGCGCGGCACCGCGGGCGTGATGAAGGAACTGGAGGACAGGCAGAAGCGCCGCAGGACCCGTACGCAGCGCGACAGCCTGGACCTCGCACTCCGCGACCTCACCGGCTTCTACCGCGACGTCCTCGCCCTCCAGCTCGGCTCCCGCACGGCGATCGCCAACGCCGACGTGCGGGACGTGGTCGACCGGGTCGCGGGCGGGTCGACGCCCGAGAGCACGCTGCGCCGGATAGAGGCGATCCTCGCCTGCCGCGAGGCCCTGGACCGCAACGTGGCGCCGCTGCTGGCGGTGGAGGCCATGACGATGGCCCTGCGCGCGGGCTGAGCCCCACGGGGCGCCACCCTCCGGGCTCACCCACCAGGCTCACCCACGCGGCTCACCCGAACGGGCGCGGTCTACTGCGGACCGTCACCGCGCGGCTACGCTCCGGGAATGCGCCCCAGCACCCCCCACAGCTCCAGCCACGCCGCCCCCTCCGCCGGCACCACCCCCAGCGGCGACACCCGCCCCAGCCGCAACCGCCTCCGCAGGGCCACGCTCGTCGTCGCCGCGCTCGCCCTGTTCCTGGCGGGCTGCACCAGCGGCGGCACACCCCCGGCCGCTCCTGCCGCGCCCGCGGCCTCGGGCACAGCCGCGGCGGCCGCCGCACAGGCAGCCGCCCGGTCGGCCGCGTTCAAGCCGTACTACACCCAGCGGCTGAGCTGGCGCGACTGCGGGGTGCCCGGGTTCCAGTGCGCCACCCTCAGGGCCCCGCTCGACTACGCGAAACCCGGCGGCGACCAGATCAAGCTCGCCGTCGCCCGCGTCAAGGCGACGGGCCCCGGCGAGCGGATCGGTTCGCTTCTCGTGAACCCCGGCGGCCCGGGCGGCTCAGCGGTCGGCTACCTCCAGGGCTACGCCGGCATCGCGTACCCCGCGCCCGTCCGCGCCCGCTACGACATGGTCGCCCTCGACCCGCGCGGCGTCGCCCGCAGCGAACCCGTCGAGTGCCTCGACGGACCGGCGATGGACGCGTACACGCAGGTCGACCAGACACCGGACGACACCCGTGAGCAGAACCTGCTCGCGGCGTCCTTCCGGAAGTTCGCGGCGGGCTGCGCCCAGCGCTCCGGCCGGGTCCTGCCGCACGTGTCGACCGTCGAGGCGGCCCGGGACATGGACATCCTGCGGGCGGTGCTCGGCGACGCGAAGCTCACGTACGTCGGGGCGTCGTACGGCACCTTCCTCGGCGCCACGTACGCCGAGCTGTTCCCGTCCCGCACCGGCCGCCTCGTCCTGGACGGGGCGATGGACCCGTCCCTGACCGCCGAGCAGCTCAACCGCGACCAGACCGCCGGCTTCGAGACCGCCTTCCGCTCCTTCGCCGCCGACTGCGTGAAGCAGCAGGACTGCCCGCTCGGCACCGAGTCGCCGCGGGCGGCCGGGGAGCGCCTCCAGCGGTTCTTCGCGCGGCTCGACCGCGAACCCGTCCCCACCGGCCAGGCCCGCCCCCTCGGCGAGTCCCTCGCCACCACGGGCGTGATCGCCGCGATGTACGACGAGGCCGCCTGGCCCCAGCTCCGTGAGGCGCTCACCCGCGCCATGGGCGGCGAGGGCTCCGGCCTCCTCGCCCTCGCCGACACCTACTACGAGCGCGTCGGCGACGGCACCTACTCGAACCTCATGTACGCCAACGCCGCCGTCAACTGCCTCGACCAGCCACCCGCCTTCCGCACCCCGGCCGAGGTCACCGCCGCCGTACCGTCCTTCGAGAAGGCGTCCCCGCTCTTCGGCAAGGGCCTGGCCTGGGCATCCCTGAACTGTGCGTACTGGCCCACCGAGGCCACCGGCGCCCCGCACCGCATCACCGCCGCCGGCGCACCCCCGATCGTCGTCGTCGGCACCACCCGCGACCCCGCCACCCCCTACAAGTGGGCCCGCTCCCTCGCCGCCCAGCTCTCCTCCGGCACCCTCCTCACCTACGAAGGCGACGGCCACACGGCGTACGGCCGCGGCAGCGACTGCGTCGACACGGCCATCAACCGCTACCTGTTGGACGGCACACCCCCACCCCCGGACAAGCGCTGCCGCTAGCGGCCCCGAAAGGGTGTGCACGAGCACCCTCTCCACCTGTGTAGACTTGGGCTCGCTGCTGCACCCGCCAGGCGGAACGTGCAGCATGCCGCCTTAGCTCAGTTGGCCAGAGCAACGCACTCGTAATGCGTAGGTCTCGGGTTCGAATCCCGAAGGCGGCTCCGTTCGAAGGCCCAGGTCGGTTCAGCCGGTCTGGGCCTTCTGCGTGTCTCCGGGGAGAAGCCGGCCGTCTACAGGAAACCCGAGCGGCGCCAGGCCCAGGTGCCGGGTGGGCCCTGGGCGCCGGTGGTGGTGAGGAAGGCGGTCAGGCGGGCGGCGGACCAGCGGAGGGTGGTCCGGCGGTGCGGGCTGGTGCGGGCCTCGCGGGTGGCGCGGCGGGGGTCGAGGCCGACCTCGGCGTAGACCTGCGGGGGGATCAGCCGGCGGGAGACCACCAGGGCGCTCAGGCCGCAGACCAGTCGGGTGGCCCAGCGCTTCGGGCGGGAGCAGGAGGCCAGTTGGCGTTCCAGTTCGGCGCGGGCGTAGCGGATGTGGCGGGACTCCTCGACCACATGGACGCGGCACACGTCCCGTACCACCCGCTGGACGGACGGGTCCGCCATGGCGGCGCGCTGGAAGCGGTCCAGGACCTCCTCGATGATCAGGGCCGCGCTGAACACCCGTACCGGCCCCGCGCCCAGTTGCCACAGGGCCGTACGGAACCGGTCCAGGGCGGAGCGGTGGTGGACCGGGACGGCCAGTTCGCCGATCAGGCGGGCGAACATCTTGGAGTGCCGGCACTCGTCCTCGATCTCCGTCAGCGCGTACCGGACGTGCTGTGCCGTCGGGTCCAGGGGCACGATGTGCCGGGCGAGCATCCGGATCAGCATGTTCTCGCCCTGGAGCAGGGTCCAGGCATGGCTCGCCGCCTCGTGTCGCGACAGCTCCCGCCGCCGCGCGGGGGACATCTCGCGCCACAGCGGGGTGTCGTAGAGGGAGACCAGGTGCGGCGGCAGGAACCACAGGTCCGGGTCCCACGGGGTGCCCCAGGCGACCTCCGTGTCCGGGGGCAGCGTGTGCCGCTCCGAGGCCGTCAGGAGGCGCGCCGCGACGGTCTCCCTGTCGGCGCCGCGGTCGGTGCGGTCGGGGTGTTCTGCGCGGTCGGGGCGTTCGGTGCGGTCGGGGTGTTCTGCGTGGCGTGAGTCGTGCTGCGTCGTGCTCTTGGGCATGTCGCTGCCTCCGGACGAACGGTCGACGCGCCAGGCAGCCCGTCCGTCACTTTGAGTGGTTGGTGGTTGCTTAACGTTACCCTGGTCGTCCGTGTGTGAGCGTCCCCGTTGGGAGAGCGACCCATGAGCTTCTTCAGCCGCATCAGCCAGGTGGCCGCCCACGTTCCCGACGCGCGGCAGACCGGTGACGAGATCGAGGAGCGGCTCCGGGACCGCAACCCCCACCTCTCCGTCCCGTCCGGGCTGCTGCGCCAGCTGTACGGATTCGAGGCGCGGCCCCTCGCCCCGGCCGGCACGCTGCCGTCCGACCTCGCCACCGCGGCCGGGCGCCGGGCGCTCGCGGACGCCGGGCTCACCGCCGACTCCGTCGACCTCCTCCTCTACGCCGGCATCAGCGAGGATGTGGAGGAGCCCGCCACCGCGCACATCGTCGCCGACCGGCTCGGCGTCCACGCCCCGGTCTTCGACGTGAAGAACGCCTGCAACGGGATGCTGAACGGGCTTCAGGTCGCCGACGCCCTCGTCCGGGACGGGCAATGCCGCCGCGCCCTCGTCGTCACCGGCGAGCTCGGCAGCCGCGTCGCCGGCTGGGACGTGCCCGACCGGCGCGAACTCGCCCTGCGCCTGCCCGCGTTCACCACCGGCGACCTGGGCGCCGCCCTGCTGGTGGAGGCCGCCGCGACGCCCGGGATCCTCGGCACGTACTTCACCGCCAACTCCGCCGGCTGGCGCGCCGCCACCCTCGGCAACCCGCACTTCGGCCCAGACGACCCCGCCCACGCCCGCATCCGCATCGACTCCGACGCCCTGCTCGCCTCCTTCGCCGGCATGGAGACCTCCGCCCGGGACGCCCTGCACGCCCTGGGGCACAAGGTCGACGACCTGGCCGTGGTGTGCGTGCACCAGGCGTCCGTGCCGTTCACGCAGGCCTTCTGCGACGCGCTCGGCGTACGGCCCGACCAGATCGCCCTCACCTTCCCGCGCCACGGCAACGCCACCACCGCGAGCCTTCCCCTCCAGCTCGCCGAGGCCCTGGCCGACGGGCGGCTGCGGCGCGGCGACCTCGTCGGGCTCTTCGGCCTCGCCAGCGGCGCCAGCGGCGGCGTCGTGCTCGTGCGGTGGTGAGGCCACTGGCTGCTCTGCTCTGCTCCCTTCTGCTCCGTTCTGCTCCGCTGCGCGCGCCTCTGTCGCCCCTCTGTCTCCCCTCTTGAAAAGGAGAGTTCTCCCCCATGTCCGACGTCCACGACGCCGTCCGTTCCGCTCTCGCCTCCTTCAACGTTCCCGACGACCTCGTCCGGCCCGATGCGACCCTCGCCGAACTCGACATGGACTCCCTGGCCCTCGCCGAGTTCGCCCTGGTCCTCCAGGAGCGGCTCGGCGTCAGGGTCGGCGGCGAGCACGCGTCGAAGTCCACCACCATCGCCGAGGTCGTCGCCTTCCTCGAAGAGCGGTGCGCCGCCGAGCCGGTGGCCACCCGGTGAGCGGGACGACCGTACGGAGGCCCGATGTCGCCGTCACCGGGCTCGGGCTCGTCACGCCCGCCGGGGTCGGCGTGTCCGACACCTGGGAACGCGTGTGCCGGGGTGAGCCGACGGCCGCGTCCGACCCGGACCTCGCCGGGCTTCCCGTCGACTTCTCCTGCCGGGTGCGCGGCCTGGAGGGCCCGAAGGGCTTCGAGCGCGGCATCGGACGGGCGTCCTGGCGCATGGGCCGGTTCGTGAAGCTCGCCGTGCTCGCCGCCCGCGAGGCCGTACGGGACGCCGGCCTCGACCCGGGTACGTGGGACGGGGCGCGCGTCGCCGTCGTCATCGGCTGCGGCATGGGCGGCACCCACAAGTGGGAGGAGCAGTGCCGGCGCCTCCGGGAACAGGGGCCCGATCTCGTCTCGCCGGCGGCCCTGCCGCAGATCATCCCCAACATGGCCGCCGGCGAGGTCTCCATCGACCTGCGCGCCCACGGGCCCAGCCTCGCCACCAGCACCGCCTGCGCGTCCGGCGCCAGCGCCCTGGCCGTGGCCCGCGACATGCTGGCCGTCGGGTCCTGCGACATCGCCGTGGCGGGCGGCAGCGAGGCCGCCGTCAGCCCGCTCACCACGACCGCGTTCCACCGCATGGGCGCCCTGTCCACCCGTACGGGCGACCCGGCCGCCGCCTCGCGGCCGTTCGCCGCCGACCGGGACGGGTTCGTCATGGCCGAGGGCGCCGGCGTGCTCGTCCTGGAGCGGGCCGACGACGCGGCGGCGCGCGGCCGCCGCCCGCGGGCCCTGCTCGCCGGGTGCGGCACCACCTCCGACGCCCACCACCCGACCGCCCCGCCCGACGGCGCGCCCGGCGCCGAGGCCGCGCTGCGCTGCGCGCTGCGGGACGCCGGCCTCGCCCCGTACGACATCGACCACGTCAACGCGCACGGCACGTCGACGCCGCTCAACGACGCGACCGAGGCCGCCCTCATCACCCGCGCCCTGCCGCACCGGCCGACCGTCACCGCGTCCAAGGGCGTGCTGGGGCACGCGCTCGGCGCCGCGGGCGCGATCGAGGCGGCCCTCACCGTCCTCACCGTCGAGCAGCGCCGCGTCCCGCCGATCGCCAACCTCGAAGCGCCCGCCGTCGAGTTCGACATCGACTGTGTCACCAAGCAGGTCCGTCAGCAGAACGTACGGGCCGCCGTCAGCAGTTCCTTCGGATTCGGCGGGCACAACGTCGTGCTCGTCCTCAAGGAGGCGTGAGCCCACCGGTGTTCACAGCGCGTCCACCGCGCTGACCTTCCAGCCCTCGTCCGTACGGACCAGGGTCATGCGGACGCGGTTCAGGTCGACGCGCGGGACCGTCACCTGGGTGCTGGTCGTCACCTGGTTCATGAAGAGCAGGACCACCGCCTTGTCGGGGGACGCCGACACGACGGACACCGCCGGCGTCGTGTCGCCCGTCGCGGGCTTCGCCACCGTGGCCTTCACCACGCCCTCGTACTTCTCCGCCGTCGGGGCCACCACCGTCCGGGTCGTCTTCGTGTACTCGTCGAGGAACGGGGCCGTGAGGTGGGCGCGGGCCGCCTTGAAGTCGCGGTCCAGGTGGCGGTGGTCGTACGACAGGATGACGGGTGCCGCCTTGCGCGCCGCCGCCGTCGCCGCCGTACGGGCCTCCGCCGTCCGGTGCGCCTCGCGGTACTCCAGGGCCAGGAGGGCCGTACCCGTCAGGGCCGCCGCCGTGAGGACGGCGAGGGCCGGCGTGACGATGCGGGCCAGTGGGCGGCGGCGCTTCGCTGATTTCGGTTCCGGGGTTTTCGGGTCCGCGGCTTCCGGGTCCGCGGCTTTCGGTTGCGCTGTTTTCGGTTGCGCTGCTTTCGGTTCCGCGGTTTTCGGTTCGGGAGTGGTCGGTTCCGTTGTGCGGGCCTTTTCGGCGCGCTTCGCCGCTGCTCGGGCTGCTGCTGCCACGCGGACGGGCTGGGGCATGGGGGGCTCCTTACGAGAGGGGGCGGGCGCTCAGCCGACGAACTCGACGTTCGACGTGAGCCAGCGGCCGCCCTCGTACACCAGGTCCAGCTGGAGCCGGTAGTTGCGGGACGTGCCCTGCGGGGCCGACACGTTGGTGACCTTGCTGTCGGCGACCACCAGGACGCGGGCGCTGCGCGCGTCGGAGCGGACGATGCCGGCCTCCAGGACCTGGCCCTCCGACACCGACTTGTTGGCCGCGACCAGCTTCGTCAGCTCCGCCGTCTGCGCCGCGAACTGCTCGGCGAAGTCGCCGGTCGCGCCGCTCAGGACGTTCTTGCTGTCCCGGTCGTAGTGGCGGTAGTCCAGCGACGTGAAGTTGAGGGCGGACTGGCGGGCGGCCGCCAGGACCGCCTGGTCGCGGGCGTCCGCCTGGCTCCGTTCACGGACCTCCACGCCGAGCCAGGCCGACGCGGCCGTCAGCGCCGCGGCCGCCAGCCCCAGCGCGATACGCGTCCTCATGCCATCGGTCCTACGAGCAGCCATTGCCACGAGTCCTTTCCGAACGCGCTCTGCTGTCCGCCCGTCGAGCCGACGCGGACGGGTTTCATCGAGCCAGTACTCCGGGTGCTCCCGGTGCTCTCAGTGCTCCCGGTCGCCCCCGGGACGTTCTGGGCGCCGCGTACCGACGTGTCGCCGCCGCGCGGGGCGGTGCAGCGGGCGCCGGTGTTGGCCGGGCGGTCCGCGGTGTCGGCGGGGTCGCGCCACCGCGTACCGCCGTAGCCCTGGCGGCAGGGCGGCGGGTCGTCGGCGTTCAGCACCATGCCGAAGTGCGTCGTACCGTCACCGGGGATCACCGTGTAGCTGCCCGCCACGACCACCGGGAAGGTGACCAGCATCTGCTCCACGCCCGGCAGCCGCGCCATCGTGATCTGGCCGCCGCTGATCAGGTTGCCGAGGAGGACCGGGACGTGGGGGCGGTTGTTCCGGAGCAGCCCGTCCAGTTCCCGGGACGCCGACGTGCCGTTCTTCATCAGGGCGCGCAGGTCGCCGTCGCTCTTCTTCAACTGCTCCGTCAGCGCCGCCAGGTCGCGGGAGAAGGACCTGATCGCCGAGCCCTGGTCCGCCTGGGTCTTCAGTGCGGTCTTCGAGTCCTCGATCAGCCGGATCGTCTGCGGCAGCGCGTCCGTCGCGGAGCCGACCAGCTTGTTCCCGCTGTCGACGAGCCTGCTCAGATGCGGGCCCGTGCCCGCGAACGCGGCGCCCAGCTCATCCACCGTGATCTTCAGGTCGCCCTTGTCGACCGAGTTCACCAGGCGGTCCAGGCTGAGGATCAGCTCCGTGGTCGGCGCCGGCGTCCGCGTACGGTCGCGCGGGATCGTGCTGCCGTCGCGCAGGTACGGGCCGCCCCGGCCGCGCGGCTGGAGGTCCACGTACTGCTCACCGACCGCCGAGCGGTTGGCCACCACCGCCACCGTGTCCGCCGGGACGCGCGTCCCGTCCTCCAGGTCCAGGGCCACCGACACACCGTCGTCGCCGCTCAGCCGCAGTTCCCCGACGCGGCCCACGGGCACGCCCCGGTACGTGACTTCGGCGCCCTCGTAGATGCCGCCCGACGCGCCGAACTCGGCCCGTACGGTGTAGCCCCGGTCCAGGACGCTGTCCGCGAGGCCGGTGTACTCGGCGGCGACGTACGACACGCCCAGCGCCGTGACCGTCGCGAAGGCGAGGAGCTGGGCCTTGACCGTCCTCGTGATCACAGGCCCAGTCCCTTCAGGAGGAGTTCCGCGAGGGCGGGGTGGATGCCGTGGGCCGCCGCCCCGCCGTCTGTGGACGAGTACGAGTACGAGTGCGAGGACGAGTGCGCGTGCGCGTGCGACGCCTGCGTGCCCGTGCACACCGGCAGGCACAGGTCGCCACCACCCCCGCCACCGCCCGGCAGCCCGGGCGCGTCCGGCTCGCCCGGCACCGTGGGCGCCGGCGGCACGGCCGGCGCCGACGGGGCGCCCGGCAGGTCCGGGGCCACCGGGAGGTCGGGGACGCCCGGGACGTCCGGCGGCTGCGGCGCGCCCGGTACGGAAGGCTCCCCGGGAGCCGCAGGAGGCTGCCCGCCCGCCAGGTTCCCGTACAGGCTCCGGAAGTCCAGGTCGGCGGTCACCTTGAGGTTCACGAAGTCGCCCTTGATCGCGTCGACGACGTTCCTCGGGAACGGATACGTCGTCAGCATCTCCAGCGCGTTCGGCAGGTCGTCGCCCGCCTTGTTGAGCTGCTGGAGGATCGGCTGGAGGCTGCGGAGGTTGGCGATCAGGTCGGCGCGCGAGGAGTTCACGACGCGCGTGCCCGTCTTTCCGAGCTCCGACAGCGCGGTCAGCATCGCCGTGAGCTGCTTGCGCTGGTCCGCCAGGACCTTCAGCGCGGGCGGCAGGGTGTCGAGGGACTTCCCGATCGTGGCCTTCTCACGGCGCAGCGTGGCCGCCAGCCGGTCGAGGCCCTTCAGGGCGCGGACGATGTCGGCGCGCTGCGCGTCGAGCCCGCCGACGAACGTGTCCAGCTCCTTGAGCAGCGACTTGACGCGGTTCTCGCGGCCCTCCAGCGCCTTGTTCAGCTCGACGGTGATCGTCTTGAGCTGGGCGACGCCACCGCCGTTGAGCAGCGCCGACAGGGCGGACAGCACCTCCTCGATCTCCGGGTTGCGGCCGCTGCGGGCCAGCGGGATCACCGCCCCGTCCGCCAGCCGCCCCACGGGCGCAGCGCGCGTCGCGGCTGCCGCCCCCGCTGCCCCCGCCGCCCCCGCTGCCCCCGCCGATGGCGCCTCCAGCGCCACGTACTTCTCGCCGAGCATGCTGGTCTGCCGCAGTGAGGCGACCGCGTCGGCGGGCAGCTTCACGTCGCCGTCGATCCGCAGCCGTACGCGCGCGTGCCACCCGTCCAGCTCGACCTTCTCGACGGCGCCGACGGTCACGTTGTTCACCTTCACCGTCGACTGCGGTACGAGGTCGAGCACGTCCCTGAAGTGGACCGTGACGCGGTACGCGTCGCCGTCGGCGGCCGCGCCGCCGGGCAGCGGCACGTCGTACAGGCCGTTGAACTCACAGCCGGTGAGGAGGAGCGTGGCGGCCGCCGCCCAGGCGGCCGTCCTGCGCCGGTACGAGGTCATGCACGGTCCTCCAGGAGTCCGCCGAGCGTCTTGTCCATCGAGGTCACGCCACTGCCGGCGGCCCCCGGGAGCCGCTGCTGCGGCAGGGCGTCGAACAGCGACTTCAGGTCCGCGCAGTCCGCCTTCTCGCCCGCCGTCCTGAGGAGCGAGCAGAGCAGCGCCGCCGGGTCCTGCGGCTGGTCCGGGTTGCTGCGCGTGTCGAGCGTCCCGGACCCGGGGTTGTAGGCGTTCTGGAGGTTGGACAGGCCGGCCGGGGCGACGTCGAGGAGCTCGGCCAGGGCCGCCCGCTGTGTGACGAGCACCCGCGTGATCTTGCTCAGGCCCTTCACGTCCGCCGTCAGCGCCTTCTCGTTCTCCTTCACGAACGCGGACACGTCCGCGAGCGCCGCCGCCAGATGGCTGAGCGCGGCCGCCAGGTCGTCGCGCTCCCCGGCCAGTTGCCCGGCCACCTTGGCGAGGCTGCTGTTGAACGACCGGATCCGCGCGTCGTCCGTCGCGAGCGCCGCCGTGAACACCTGGAGGTTCCGCACCGTCCCGAACAGATCGTCGCGCCCGTCCGACAGGGTGGTGACCGCCTGCGACAGGTCCTCGACCGTCCGGTGCAGCTTGGCGCCCTGCCCCTGGAGGTTGTCCGCGCTCACCGCCAGCAGCCGCGACAGCGACCCGTCCTTGTTGGCGCCGCGCGGGCCCAGCGCGTCGGCCGTCGTACGGAGGCTGTCGAAGACCCGGTCCAGCTCGACCGGCACCGCCGTACGGTGCTGCGGGATCACCGCGCCGTCGCCCAGCGCGGGGCCGCCCCGGTACACCGGCAGGAGCTGCACGTAACGGTCGCTGACGACCGACCCGTTGACGATCGCCGCCCGCGCGTCGGCCGGGACCTTGCGGTGGCCCTCGTACGCCAGCTCGACGCGCACCCGGTCGCCCTCCGGCGTGATCGCCTTCACCTCACCGACCCGCACGCCCAGCACGCGCACGTCCGAGCCGGGGTAGATGCCGACCGTGCGCGGGAAGTACGCGGTCACGGTCACCGTGTCGGGGCGCGGCCACAGGGCGACGGCGGCGACGCCCGCGACCAGCGCGAGCACCACCCCGAGCGCCACGCCACGGCGGCGGGGGCGCAGGCGAAGGCGCAGGCCCAGGCGGGGGCGCAGGCGAGGGGGCAGGCCGGGGCGCACGCGGGGGCGCATGCGGCGCACCAACCGCCGGAGGATCCGCATCATCGGGCACCTCCGGTGCCGTTCGTCCGGGGCTCCACCGGCACGGGGGCCACCATGTTCTGGATGTAGCTGTCGAACCAGCGCCCGTTGCCCAGGGTGTTGGTGAACACCCGGACGTACGGGGCCATCAGCCGCACGCTGCGGTCGAGGCTGGCCTGGTTGCGCTCAAGGAGCTTCACCACCGCGTTCAGGTTCTTCAGCGCCGGGCCGATGGCCGCGCGGTTGTCGCGGACCAGGCCGGAGAGCTGGACGCTGAGCGCCACGGAGTTGGTGAGCAGCGCGTGGATCGCGGCGCGGCGGGCGGTGATCTCCTGGAACAGCTTGTCGCCGTCCTTCACGAGGGTCGTGAACTCGGTCGTCCGCTCCGACAGGACGCCGCTCACGCCGTTGGCGCGGGCGAGGAGGCCGCGCAGCGCCTGGTCGCGGGACGCCACCGTGCGGGAGATCTTCGACAGCCCGTCGATGGACGCCCTGACCTCGGCCGGCGAGTCCTTGAACGTGGTCGAGAGGGTGTCCAGGGCGGTCGCGAGGCGCTGCGTGTCGATGGCCTCCGTGGTCGTCGTCAGATCGCTGAACGCCGTGACCACGTCGTACGCGGGGACCGTGCGGTTCAGCGGGATCTCGCTGCCCGGGGCCAGCCGCCCCGGCCCCTCGGGCTCCAGCGCCAGGTACTTCGCGCCGAGGATCGTCTTGACCCGGATGGCCGCGCCCGTCCGCTCGCCGAGCGGCGGGTCGCCCTTCACACGGAACGTGACCTTCACGTGGTCGCCGTCCAGGTCGACGTCGTCCACCTTGCCGACCTTGACCCCGGCGACCCGCACGTCGTCGCCGGGCCGCAGCCCGCCCGCCTCGGAGAACGCGGCGCTGTAGCGGTCGCCGCTGCCGATGAGCGGCAGGTCCTCGGCGTTGAACGCGGCGACGATCAGGGCGAGGACGGTCGTGAGGCCGACCGCGCCGATGACGACGGGGTTCCGCTCGCGGAACGACCCTTTGGAAAGCCTTGGTGTCTTGGTCATCAGGCACACCTCGCCCGCGCCACGTGCAGCTCCGGAGTGAGCGTCTCGGCGGGCTTCCCGGCCTCCGCGTTCGGCAGCACGACCCGCCCGTCGAAGTCGCACAGGTAGAAGTTGAACCACGAGCCGTACGACGCCGTCCCGATCAGCTTGTCGAGCTTGTTCGGCAGCCGTTGCAGGACGCCCTCCACCGTCTTCTCGTTCTCCTTCAGCGTCCCGGCGAGCTTCGACAGCTCGGCGATGTCCTTCTTCAGCGGCGGCCTGGCGTCCTTCAGCAGCCCGGACGTGGCGGCCGCGAGGTCGTTGATGCCGGCCAGCGACGCGCCGATCGGCTTGCGGTCGGCGGACAGACCGGAGATCAGCCGCTGGAGCTGCTTCAGCAGCTCCGAGAACCGGGTGCTGCGCTGATCGACCGTGGCCAGCACCTCGTTGAGGTTGGTGATGACGGAGCCGATGAGCTTGTCCCGGTCCGCGAGCGTCGTCGTGAGCGACGCGGTGTGCGCGAGCAGGCTGTTGACCGTGCCGCCCTCGCCCTGGAGGGTCTTGACGATCTCGGTGGCCAACTGGTTCACGTCCTCCGGGCTCAGCGCGGCGAAGAGCGGCTTGAAGCCGTTGAGCAGGGCGTTCAGGTCCAGCGCGGGTTCGGTGCGGGACAGCGGGATGCGCCCGCCCGGCGCCAACCGGGTGCCGTCGCCGGTGCCCTCGGTGAGCGCCACGTACCGCTGGCCGACGAGGCTGCGGTACCGGATGACGGCCCGGGTGCTGGTGAGCAGCGGGCGGTCGCGGGAGACGCTGAACGTCACCTCGGCGAGGGCCTGGCCGTCGCTCTCGCCGCCCTTGCCGTCGCTCTTGCCGCCGCCCTCGCCCGTGATCCGTATGTCCTCGACCTCGCCGACCCGCACGCCCGCGACCCGGATGTCGTCTCCCTCCTCCAGGCTGGTGACGTCGCTGAAGACGGCCGTGTAAGTGTCCTTGGGCGTGAAGGACACATTGACGATGGTGGCGGCGAGCAGGGCGGTCGCGGCCACGGTCACGACCGTGAAGAGGCCGAGCTTGACGAGCGGCCCCGCCATGGCCTGGGAGTTCGTACGACTCGTACGAGAGGTGCGGCGGCTCATGCGACGCTCACCGCCGTTCCCCGGGCCATCGGCCCGAACAGCAGCGTCGCGACCGGCGGGACGCGGTCCGCCGGCACGCCCATGACGGGCGCGACGAGCGCGGACACGGCGCGCTGCTCGGCGGCGGTGGAGGACACGGCCGTGTTCCCGGCACCGGAACCGGAACCGGCGTCGACGTCCTTCGTACCGTCGCGGAGCTTGGTGTGGGGCGCCGGGACGTTCGGGTGCGGCAGCCCTCTGCAGTTCGGGCCGGAGCGTTCGGCATAGCGCGGTTCCTCGCCGGGGCGGTAAGGGGGACGGGGGTGTACGAGTTCGAGCGTGATCCGCATGCGGCCGCCCCTGAACGCCTCCTCGGACGCGGCCTCCTGACGGACCAGCCCCTCCAGGAGGCACGGGTACTCGGGGGAGTAGCGGGCGAACAGTGCCAGCGTGGGGCGGGAGACGCGGCCCAGCGTGATGATCCGGTCGGCGTTCTCGTCGAGGAAGGCCTCGGCCGTGCCGGACACGGTCGCCGTGGATGTCAGGAAGGACGCGAGCCGGTCCTTCTGCTCGACGACCGTCCGGCTGGTGGTGAGCGTGTTGTCGAGGATCCGCAGCAGATCGGGCGCGGCGTCCCCGTACACCTCCGCGACGTCCGCGAACCGCTTGATGTCCTCCCGGAGGGACGGCATGTGCGGGTTGAGCTTCCGCAGATAGGCGTCCAGCCGGGTCAGGTTGTCGCCGATCTCGTCGCCGCGCCCGTCGAGCGCCGTGGCGAACGCCGACAGCGTGGCGTTCAGCTTCGCGGGCTGGACGGTGCGCAGCAGCGGCAGCAGATCGTTCATCAGGCGCTGGAGCTCGATGCCGACGGTGGTGCGGTCCTGCGTGATGACGTCGCCGTCCCGGATGTGCCGCCCCGCGCCCGGGGAGGCGGGCGCGACGAGGTCGACGTACTTCTCGCCGAAGAGGGTCTTCGGCAGCAGCCGGGCGTGCACGTCGGCGGGGATACGGGGCACGTGCTCGGGCTTCAGGGCGAGCGACAGCGTCGCCTTCTCGCCGTCGGCCCGCACCTCCCGCACCTCGCCGACGAGCAGGCCGCGCAGCTTGACGTCGGCGCGCGGCTCCAGCTGGTTGCCGAGCGTGCCGGCCTCCAGGGTGACCCGTACGACGGGTGTGAACACCTGCTGGTACACGGCGACGGTCAGGGACAGCAGCAGGGCGATGACGAGGAGGAACAGGACCCCGTACACCCGCAGCCGCTTCGCACTCGTGGTGGTGGTCGTGGACATCGGCGGCGCTACCCCGCTATCCGTACGGTCGTGTGGGCGCCCCAGATGGCGAGGCTCAGGAAGAAGTCCAGGACGTTGATCGCGACGATCGACGTGCGCACGCCCCGGCCGACCGCGACGCCGACCCCGGCGGGGCCGCCGCTCGCGTGGTAGCCGTAGTAGCAGTGGACCAGGATGATCACGACGGCGAAGACGATCACCTTGCCGAAGGACCACAGCACGTCCTCGGGCGGCAGGTACTGCTGGAAGTAGTGGTCGTACGTGCCCGTGGACTGGCCGTAGTAGCCGGTCGTGATGGTGCGGGCGGCGAAGTACGAGGACAGCAGCCCGACCACGTACAGCGGGATCACGGCGACGAACCCGGCGATCATGCGGGTGGTGACGAGGAACGGCAGGGACGGCACGCCCATCACTTCCAGCGCGTCCGTCTCCTCGCTGATCCGCATGGCGCCGAGCTGCGCCGTGAAGCCGGCGCCGACGGTCGCGGACAGCGCGAGGCCGGCGACGAGCGGGGCGATCTCGCGGGTGTTGAAGTACGCGGACAGGAACGCGACGAAGTTCGACGTACCGAGCTGGTTGAGCGCCGCGTAGCCCTGGAGGCCCACCTCGGTGCCGGTGAAGAACGACAGGAACGCGATGACGCCGACGGTGCCGCCGACGACCGCGAGCGCCCCGCGCCCGAAGCTGACCTCGGCGAGCAGCCGCAGGACCTCCTTCTTGTAGCGGCGCAGGGTGCGGCCGGTCCAGGCCAGGGAGCGGCCGTAGAAGACGAGTTGGGCGCCCAGCTCTTCGAGGTGGCGGGCGAGCGGTGTGAGCAGTGGAGTGGCCATCGTCATCCCCTCTGCGGAACGAGCTGGAAGTAGACGGCGGTCATCACGAAGTTCGTGACGAAGAGCAACATGAAGGTGATGACCACGGACTGGTTCACGGCGTCGCCCACGCCCTTCGGCCCGCCCTTCGCCGTGAGCCCCTTGTACGAGGCGACGATCGCGGCGATCGCCCCGAAGACCAGGGCTTTCAGCTCGGCCGCCCACAGGTCCGAGAGCTGGGCGAGCGTGGTGAACGAGGCAAGGTACGCGCCGGGGGTGCCGTTCTGGAGGACGACGTTGAAGACGTAACCGCCGGCCACGCCGACGACCGAGACCAGGCCGTTGAGCAGGACGGCCACGAGCATGGTGGCCAGGACGCGGGGCACGACGAGCCGGTGGATCGGGTCGATGCCGAGGACCTGGAGGGCGTCGATCTCCTCCCGGATCTTCCGGGCGCCGAGGTCCGCGCAGATCGCCGTGCCGCCGGCGCCGGCGATCAGCAGCGCGGTCACGATGGGGGAGGCCTCGCGCAGCACGGCGAGCACGGAGGCGGCCCCGGAGAACGACTGCGCCCCGAGCTGCCGCGTCAGGCCGCCGATCTGCAGCGCGATCACCGCGCCGAACGGGATGGAGACCAGGGCGGTCGGCAGGATGGTGACGCCCGCGATGAACCAGGCCTGCTGAAGGAACTCCCGGATCTGGAACGGCCGCCGCGGCAGCGCGCGCAGAACGTCCAGCGCCATGGCGAACAGGGCCCCGGTGTGCCGCAACCCGGCAGTAGGCGAAAAACTCACGACCGACCCCCCTCGCCCCCGGCGCCGCCGCCAGGACCGCCTCCCGCACCCACGCCCTGCCCTGCGCCCGCGCCCGGTGCGTCCCCCGTGCGGTCCTCCGCATCCGGGGCGTCTCCCGCGTCCGCGTCCGGGGCCTGTCCCGTGCCCGCGTCCGCGTCCGGGGCGTCTCCCGTGCCCGCGTCCGCGTCCGGGGCCTGTCCCGCGCCCCCGTCCGCGTCCGGGGCGTCTCCCGCGCCCCCGTCCGCGTCCGGGGCGTCTCCCGTGCCCGCGCCTGTGGCCTGTCCCGTGCCCGAGTCCGGGGCATCTCCCGCGTCCGCACCCGCGCTTGAGGCCGGTCCGGTGCCCGCCTCCACGTCCGGGGCGTCTCCCGTGTCCGCCTCCGTGCCCGGGGCCTGTCCCGTGTCCGCCTCCGCGCCCCGGGCGTCTCCCGTTGTGGGCAGGCGTCCCGCAGGGCGGGACGGGTGGGCACAACGGGACCCGTCGCCGGAACCCGAGTCCGCCCCCACCAGCGACGCCTCACGCTCCGCGATGGCCTGCCACCGGGGCGGCCGGACCACCCCCGGGCTCGGCAGGAGCCGGGGCGTCAGCGGCGCCCCCGGCGCTCCGGACGCGGACGCGTCCAGCCCCGCCAGCTCCGCCTCCACCTGCCCCGCGTCCTTCTCCTCCGCCATCCCGATCGGCCCCTGCATCCGCCCGTTCAGGAACTGCCCCACCACCGGCTCGTCACTGCTCAGCAGCTCCTCCCGCGGCCCGAACATCACCAGCTCCCGCCGGAACAGCAGCCCGATGTTGTCCGGCACCTGCCGGGCGGACGCGATGTCGTGCGTGACGATCAGGAAGGTCGCGTCGATCTGCGCGTTGAGGTCCACGATGAGCTGGTTCAGATACGCGACGCGCACCGGGTCGAGCCCCGAGTCGGGCTCGTCGAACAGGATGATCTCCGGGTCGAGCACCAGCGCCCGCGCGAGCCCGGCCCGCTTCCGCATACCGCCCGAGATCTCGCCGGGCAGCTTCTCCTCGGCGCCGATCAGTCCGACCATGTCCATCTTCTCGAGGACGATGCGCCGGACCTCGCTCTCCGGCTTGCGCGTGTGCTCCCGCAGCGGGAAGGCGATGTTGTCGTACAGGTTCATCGACCCGAACAGCGCGCCGTCCTGGAAGAGCACGCCGAAGAGCTTCCGCACCTCGTACAGCTCGTGCTCACGCAGCCGCGTGATGTCCTGCCCGGCGACGCGAATGGACCCCCGGTCCGGCTTCAGCAGCCCGACGAGCGTCTTCAGGAACACCGACTTGCCCGTGCCCGAAGGCCCGAGCAGCACGGACACCTCCCCGGCGGGCAGCGTCAGCGAGACGTCCTGCCAGATGACCTGGTGGCCGAAGGATTTGGTCAACCCTTCCACACAGATCTCGACACCCATCCGGTTCACCCTTCAGCGGGGAGCAGCTCGACATCTGCTCTACGGGGAAGGGCGGGCCGTCCGTCGCGGAAACCCGAAGATTTTTTACGGCGTCGAAACCGGCGGCGTCACAGGTACGGGTACGGGCACCACGGGCACGGAGGTCGGCACAGGAACGGGCAGCGGAACGGACGCCTCGGGCACCGACGCCTCGGGCAGCGGCACGTCAGGCACATCAGGCACGTCAGGCACGTCCAGCACCTCAGGCAGCACCGGTGCGTCCACCGCAGGCAGCGGCGCCTCCGGTACGGCCACCTCCGGAACCTCCACCCCAGGCACCGCCACCTCCGGCAGCAGCGACGGCAGCCCACCCGGGCCGGAGGGCCGCACGGCCTCGCGCTCCGCCTCCGGGGGCGTGCCGCCGGGACCGGCGGCCGGCCGGCCGTACCCCACAGGGTCCACGCCCGCTGTCACCACCGGCCCTGGCGACCCGCCAGGCGCCGGCGCGCCGGCATCCCCGGCCGGGCCCGTGCCCCCGCCCTCGTAGGCGAACGGCAGCACCATCCCCACCACGGCCAGCGCCGCGGCCGCCGACGAGACGGCGACCGCCTGCGGGACCGAGGCCGACGCCGAGGTCGTCGCCGATGCCGACGCCCGCCCGCCGCGCCCGAACAGCCACAGCAGCGCGACCCCGAGCGTCCCGGCCAGCGAGTCGCGCAGCGTCCGCCGGGCCCGGGCCAGCAGCGACTCGACGGCCCGGTGGCTCAGCCCCATCTCCCGCGCGACCTGCTCGACGTCCCGGTCCTGTGCCTTCAGCCGCAGCGCCTCCGCCTGCCGGGCTGGCAGCTCACGGCTCCGGTACGCGATCCAGCGCGCCTCCGCCCGGTCGCAGACGACCTCGTCGACCGGCGCGGGGCCCGGCGCTGTCAGCTTCGGCAGGGCCCGTACCTCGGCCTCGCGGTGCACCTGCCGGTGCCGGTCGACGCACAGCCGCATGGTGACCGTCGTCAGCCAGGCGCCGAGCCGGGCGTCGTCCAGGTGCGGGTTCTCGGCGGCGCGCAGCATCGCCTCGTGCACGGCGTCCTCGGCGTCCTCGGCACTGACCGATCTGCGCCGGGCCACCTTCAGGAGCTGTTCACGGTGGCTCCACATACGGTGCCACCGCACGTGGGCAGCATCGTCTGGACGTGGGTCCGTCGTCGCCATGAGGGCCCCTTCGCGCTCACAACAATGGCAGGGCAGGCCGCGACGTTACCCCCGGGTACGCCGTGTTGTGGAGGGGCGGAGGCGCAGTGAGTCCTAACCGTTGCCGGTGCCCGCCCCCGCTTCCGGCAGCAGCCCGCCGTCCAGGGCCGGAACCTCCGCCTCCGGCAGGGTGACCAGCGACGGAGCCCCGGACGGCGCACGGCCCGAAGGCGACGGCGAGGACGAGGACGAGGATGAGGATGAGGATGAGGACGAGGGCGAACGGGACCCGGCGGGCGCGGCCGAACGGTCCGCAGACGACGGCGCACGCGACGCCGACGCCGACGGCACCGGCTTCGGCGCCCCGCTCACGGAAGGCCGCGGCGTCGCCCGCCCGCCCCCACTCCCCGTACGCGGAGCCGCCGCCGCACCGCCCGCGTCCGGCACGACCCGGTGACCCGTACGGAAGTACGCGTACCAGGACAGCACCAGCCGCCGGTACGCGTCCGACCGGTTGTACGAGAGCACCGCCCGGTCCAGGTCGCCCGCGTCGCCCAGATCGCGCCCGCCCGCACACAGATACCGCCCGGCGGCGAGCGCCGCGTCATGGACGTTGTGCGGATCGGCCACGCCGTCGTCGTTGCCGTCGGCGCCCCACGCCGCCCACGTGGACGGGATGAACTGCATCGGCCCGACCGCCCGGTCGTAGGCGGCGTCCCCGTCGTACGCGCCCCCGTCCGTGTCCCGGATCAGCGCGAATCCACGCCCGTCGAGCCGTGGCCCGACGATCGGCGTGTACGTCGTCCCGGTGGCGTCCACGCGTCCCCCGCGCGCCTGCCCCGACTCGACCTGCCCGATCGCGGCGAGGAGCTGCCACGCCAGGCCGCACCCGGGCGCCCCCACCCGCAGCCGCGCCTCCGCGTTCCGGTACGCGGCGAGCACCGTCGCCGGCACCGCGCC
>NZ_JABWDV010000228.1 GCF_013362995.1 Streptomyces sp. TRM64462
GGAGAACGTCCCGTACGGCCTGTTCGCCGTCCTCGGAGCCGAAGGACGCGGCGCCTTCGGCGACGCCGACGCACTGCCCGTCCGTGCCGAGGAACGTCGAGCCGAGGCACGGGTCGGGGCCTTCGGTGGTGAACGGCATGCCCACGAGGAGCCCGGCGGTGAGGACCAGGGCGAGCACGCCGGCGCCGGCGGCCGCGGCGAGTTCGGTGCCGGGGCCCCAGCGGTGCACGGGCGGCGCGAGGGTGGGCCGGCGGCCGAGCCAGTACATCGCCGCCTGGTCGTCCGCGGGGCCTTCGGGGACCGGGACGACCATGCCGGACCGGTGGACGGGCCGGCTGCCGTCCTGGGCGATGGCGGCCAGCTCCGCACCGGCCTCGGACAGGCCGTGCACCCGGGTGTCGGGGATGCGGCTGGCGAGCGTCCGCACCCCGGCCGCCACCACGACGACCGAGGTGCATCTCAGGTCCTCCATGGCGGCGCGCAGTTCGCGCAGGAACCGCTGGACGCGGGACTCGGCCGGGCCCGCCTCCTCCACGAGGAGGACGAAGCGGCTGACCCGGCGGCGGCGCCACGGGCTGTACCAGCGCTTGCGGCTCGCCGACTCCAGGTCGGCGAGGAGGGCGTGGACCAGGACGCGGTCGAGCTGCTCGGGGTCGCCGTCGGGCCCGCCGCCCACCAGGTCGAGGGCGGAGCGGAAGAAGTCGTCCGACGGGACGCCCTGCTGCTGCCGTACCCACTCGGCGTACCAGCGGCGGGTGCCGGACCGTGCCCGGCCCAGCATCCGGCGGTCGGCGCGCCGGCCGTAGAGGGCGCGCGGCAACCGCTGGAAGAGGGGGCCCGCGACGAAGTTCCACAGGAGTTCGACCAGGGTGCCGCCGGCTGCCTGGTCGCGGCCGCCCAGCCACCACAGGGCGCGGGCCACCGAGGACACCTCGCGGTGCTGTGCGTAGCAGTGGTCGAGCAGTTCGCCGGGGCGGCGCTCCATCAGGCCGCCCGCCGCCGGGGCCGTGACGACGGCGCGCAGCAACTGGTAGGAGGGCAGCCGCAGGCGTCCGCTGCCGGACGGCATGGATCCTCGGAGCTGGTAGGCGATCTGCTCGTACAGCTCCAGGGGTTCGGGCGGTGCGGCGGCCGGGTCCGCCGTGTCCTCGGCCAGGTGGGCGTGGGGCGCGAGGCGGCCGTCGCGGCCGGTGAGGCGGGTGCGCAGGCCTGCGACGATCCGCCGGCCGACGCGACCGGTGCCGGGTTCGCTCAGCAGGACGACCGGTACGCCGCCGCGGTGGCGGCGGGGCTGCACGATGAGTTTGTCGAGGGCGTCGACGAACTGGTTGACGCCCGGGTAGGCCGGAATGCGGGCCTGTGGTTCCCCCGTTGCCACGGTCCTTTTTCCCTTCTCACACGCGTGACCAGGGTCGTGCCCCGCATCAACCGTCCGCAACCACTCCGGTGCCCGCGGTGTACGCGGTGTACGGCGGCGGGGCGGGGCGGCGGCCGGGTCCGCTGTCAGCGAAGCGCCCGGGTGTGCGGGGCGCGGGGTGCTTGGGTGGCGGGATGGAGATATTGGTTCTGGGTGGCACGGCGTGGGTGGGCAGGGAGCTGTCGCGGCAGGCGGTCGCGCGCGGTCATCGGGTGACGTGCCTCGCGCGCGGTGAGAGCGGGGACGTCGCGGAGGGGGCGACGCTGGTGGCCGCCGACCGGCGGGACCTCGCGGCGTACGCGCCGCTGCTGGGCCGCGACTGGGACGCGGTCGTCGAGGTGTCGTGGCAGCCCGGTTTCGTACGAGGGGCGCTCGACGCGCTGGGCGGCCGGGCCGGGCACTGGACGTATGTGTCCTCCGTCAGC
>NZ_JABWDV010000229.1 GCF_013362995.1 Streptomyces sp. TRM64462
ACGGACTGCGGCGGCTCGTGCCCCAGGCCCTCGTCGTCGCCGTCCTCGCGGGCGGCACCAGCGCCTTCATCGCCGACGACAAGGCCGTACAGCTCAGCGTCGACGGCTCACCGCGCACCCTGCACACCTTCGCCGACGACGTGGCGGAGCTCCTCTCGGACGAGGGCATCGCCGTCGGCGAGCACGACCTCGTCGCCCCCGCCCCCGGCGCCGCGCTCGCCACCGGCGACGAGATCGTCGTCCGCTGGGGCCGCCCCGTCGACCTCACCCTCGACGGCCGCAGCCGCCGCCTGTGGACCACCGCCCGCACCGTCGACGAGGCCCTCCGCGAACTCGGCGTCCGCGCCGAAGGCGCCCACCTGTCCGTCTCCCGCTCCTCCGCGATCTCCCGCGAAGGCCTCGCACTCGCCGTACGCACCGAGCGCACCGTCACGTTCCTCGCCGACGGCCGCGAGCGCACCGTCCGCACCAACGCCGCCACCGTCGCGGACGCCCTCGCCCAGGCCGGCATCACCCTCCACGGCGACGACACCACCTCCGTACCGCTCACCGCCTTCCCGCGCGACGGCGACACCGTCACCGTCCTGCGCATCACCGGCGGCCGCGAGACCCGCGTCGAGACCCTCCCCTACGACGTACGCCGCGTCGACGACCCCACCCTCTTCAAAGGCACCGAGGTCGTCACCCGGCAGGGCCGCCAGGGCCTGCGCCGCGTCACGTACGAGCTGCGCAGCGTCAACGGCGTCAAGCAGAAACCCCGCAAGACCGGCGAGGAGACCGTCCGCGAACCCGTCACGCAGATCGTCAAGGTCGGCACCAAGCCCCGGCCCACCTCCGTCGCCGGAGCCGAGGGCCTCGACTGGGACGCGCTCGCCCAGTGCGAGTCCGGCGGCCGCCCCGACGCCGTCGACCCGTCCGGCACCTACGGCGGCCTCTACCAGTTCGACCCCGGCACATGGCGCGCCCTCGGCGGCACGGGCCGCGCCCAGGACGCCCCCGCGTCCGAGCAGACATACCGGGCGAAGAAGCTCTACGTGCAGCGGGGGGCGAGTCCGTGGCCGCACTGCGGCCGTAGGCTGTATCGGTGAGCACCACTGAGCCCGACGCCCTCCTCGGCCCCGCCGACATCCGCGAACTGGCCACGGCGCTGGGGGTACGTCCCACCAAGCAGCGCGGCCAGAACTTCGTCATCGACGCCAACACGGTCCGGCGCATCGTCCGCACCGCGGAGGTCCGCCCCGACGACGTGGTGGTGGAGGTGGGCCCCGGACTCGGCTCGCTCACCCTCGCCCTCCTGGAGGCGGCGGACCGGGTGGTCGCGGTGGAGATCGACGACACCCTCGCGGCCGCCCTCCCGGCGACGATCACGAGCCGTATGCCGGAGCGCGCCCCCCACTTCTCGCTGGTCCACTCCGACGCCATGGACGTCCGGGAACTGCCCGGCCCGCCGCCCACCGCCCTCGTCGCGAACCTCCCGTACAACGTGGCCGTGCCGGTGCTCCTCCACATGCTCGACCGCTTCCCGACCATCGAACGCACCCTCGTCATGGTCCAGTCGGAGGTCGCCGACCGCCTCGCCGCCCGCCCCGGAAACAAGGTGTACGGCGTGCCGTCGGTCAAGGCCAACTGGTACGCGGACGTCAAGCGCGCTGGCGCCATCGGCCGCAACGTGTTCTGGCCCGCCCCGAACGTCGACTCGGGCCTGGTGTCCCTGGTCCGCCGCGACCCGCCGGAGACCACCGCCTCCAAGCGGGAGGTGTTCGCCGTCGTCGACGCCGCGTTCGCACAGCGCCGCAAGACGCTCCGCGCGGCCCTGGCCGGCTGGGCGGGCTCCCCGGCCGCCGCCGAAGCCGCCCTCGTCGCCGCCGGGGTGTCCCCGCAGGCGCGGGGCGAGTCCCTGACCGTCGAAGAGTTCGCCCGCATCGCGGAGGCCAAAGCGTGAGCGTCACCGTACGAGTCCCGGCCAAGGTCAACGTGCAGCTGGCGGTGGGCCCGGCACGCCCCGACGGCTTCCACGACCTGGCGAACGTGTTCCTCGCGGTCTCCCTGTACGACGAGGTCACGGCGGCCCCCGCCGACACGCTGCGCATCACCTGCGAGGGCCCGGACGCCGCCCAGGTCCCCCTGGACCGTACGAACCTGGCGGCCCGCGCCGCGGAACTCCTCGCGGCCCGGCACGGCATCGCGCCGGACGTCCACCTCCACATCGCCAAGGACATCCCCGTCGCTGGCGGCATGGCCGGCGGCAGCGCGGACGGCGCCGGCGCGCTGCTCGCCTGCGACGCCCTGTGGGGCACGCACACGCCCCGGGCCGACCTCCTGGACATCTGCGCGGAACTGGGCAGCGACGTCCCGTTCTCCCTGGTCGGCGGAGCGGCACTCGGCACCGGGCGGGGCGAGCGGCTCACGGAGCTCCCGGTCGGCGGCACGTTCCACTGGGTGTTCGCCGTGGCGGACGGCGGCCTGTCGACCCCGGCGGTGTACGGCGAGTTCGACAGGCTGTCGAAGGACGCCCCCGCCCCAACCGCCTCGCCCGCCCTCCTGGAGGCCCTGCGCACAGGCGACGCCACCGCCCTGGCGGGCGCCCTCACCAACGACCTCCAGCCGGCGGCGCTCTCCCTGCGCCCCTCCCTCGCCGACACGCTCGCCGCCGGCACACAGGCGGGCGCCCTGGCGGGCATCGTCTCCGGCTCGGGCCCCACCACGGCGTTCCTCGTCAAGGACGCGGACGCCGCCGGGACGGTGGCCGCGGCCCTGACCGCGTCGGGCACGTGCCGCACGGCCCGCACGGCGACGTCACCGGCGGCGGGCGCGCGCGTACTCACGCCGTAACTGAGTACGGGTACTCTCCCGCGCGGCCGGACCGCGAAGCGAACCTGCCCGCATGCGAAGTACGGCTACGGGCAAGGAACTCGGCGCACGCGAGCTGGCCGCCGCCACCCCCGCCACGCGGGACCGCTACATCGACCTCCTGCGGGTCGCGTCCCTGGCGACGGTGATCCTCGGGCACTGGCTGATGGCGGCCGTGACCCCGGACGGCGCGGTCGGCAACCTGCTGGCGGTCGTCCCGCCGCTCCAGGTCCTCACCTGGGGGCTCCAGGTCATGCCGGTGTTCTTCTTCGTGGGCGGATTCGCCCACGCC
Organism: Streptomyces sp. TRM64462; assembly: GCF_013362995.1. Lineage (GTDB taxonomy): Bacteria > Actinomycetota > Actinomycetes > Streptomycetales > Streptomycetaceae > Streptomyces. Next base: position 3,143 of record NZ_JABWDV010000229.1, read on the forward strand.
CTGTCGTACCGCTCACGCCCGGCGTACGCGACGTTCCTGAGGAGCCGCCTCCAACGCCTCCTGCGCCCGACGGCGGCGTTCATCCTGCTCTGGACGGCGGCGGCCCTGGCGATCCAACTCCTGGGCGGAGGAGCGGGACTGACGGGGACGGCGCTGCGCCTGGTGACGCAGCCGCTGTGGTTCATCGGCATCTACCTGGCGATGGTGGCGCTGACACCGCCGCTCCTGAAGCTCCACGAACGCTGGGGCTGGGGCGCGTTCGCGGCCCTGGCGGCCGGGGCGGCGACGGTGGACACCCTGCGCTTCACGGCGAACGTGCCCTATGTCGAGTTCCTGAACTTCGCGTTCGTATGGCTGGCGGTGCACCAACTGGGCTTCCTGCGCGCCGACGCCCGCATCACCCGGCCGTCCCTGCTGGCCGTGACCGGTCTCCTGGGCGCGGCCGCCCTGGTGGCCCTCGGGCCGTACCCGCTGTCGATGGTCGGCATGCCGGGCGAGAAGGTCTCCAACATGGCCCCGCCCACGCTGGCCCTGCTGTGCCACGGGCTGTGGCTGGTCGGCGCGGTGGAACTGCTCCGCGGCCCGGGCACCCGGCTCGCGGCCCGGGCCCGCGTCTGGGAGGCGGTCGTCGCGGCGAACGGCGTGGCCATGACGGCGTTCCTGTGGCACCTGACGGCGATGCTGGGCGTGTACGGCGCCCAGCTCGCCCTCGGCCTCCCGCTGCCCGCCCCGGCATCGGCCGCCTGGTGGGCCCAGCTTCCGCCGCGGCTGGCCGCGGCGGCTGCGCTGACGGCGCTCCTGGTGGCGGCGTTCCGCCGCTTCGAACGCCCCCGCCCGGCGGGCGGGGGCGGCCCGGTGGCCACGCCCACGCCGGTGGCCGCTGCGGGCGTCACCCTCTGCCTCCTGGGAGTCCTGGGGCTGTCAACAGTGGGCTTCGCGGGACTGCTGGAGGGCCACACGGCGACACTGATCGCCGTAGACATCACAGCCCCAGCGGCCGTCGCCATGACCCTGACGGGCTGGCTCCTGGTGGACCCTCGCCCCCACCGGCGGTGAGGCGCCGTACGACGGGAGGGGACGCGCAGGGGTCGCCCCCGCAGGATTGGCGGTGCAGCGACGGCAATCTAAAACGGCTCCCGAGCCCGCCAATCCGAGGAGGTGAGCCCCGGAGCGGCACCGACCCACGACGCACCGGATCGCGCGCCGTCACGCGGGCGGCCGGCAGCCGTGTCTCTTGGCGGAGGCCGTGGCGAACTGCTGCAGGCCAATCCGCAAGGACGCGTGGTCCAGGGCCAGCCCCTCGTCCGGGGTGACGTCGAAGACCGCCGTACCCCCGGCGCCCGGGCACTCCGCCGTCATCCGGTACCGCCCCGATGGCGACGGGACCGCCTCCTTCGCCGCCCGTACGTCCCCGCGCGCGCCCGACAGCGCCAGCTCGCCGTACGGCCCGTACGACGCCGTGAACGTGTACAGCGGCGCCCCCAGCCGGCTCCCCAGCGCGCACCGCTCCACCGCCCCGGGCTCGGCGGCCGTCTCGATGACCGTCGCGGCCCCCCACCGCCGCGCGGTGTCGGCGTCCACCACACCGGCGCACGTCCCGGACGCCTCGGCGAGCGGCCGGTGCGGCTCCCGGCCGGCCGCCGGGGCGGACACGTCCTTCAGGGCCTGGCCCGACCGGGGCTCGCAGCCGGTGCGCCGCGCGTACGACGTGGCCGTGTCCGCCAGCACGGCCGCCAGCCGCGCCCGCGCCCCGCCGTCGCGGAAGTCCTCGCCGCGCTTCAGCCGCCCGTCGGCCCAGGCCAGCAGCCCGTCTCCGGACTGGTCGCCGCAGTCGACGAGCAGGACCACCCGCGCCCGGTCGGTTCTCCCGTCCGACGCGTCTGCGGACCCGGCGCCGGTCCCGTACGAGAACGAACCGGTCCACCCGCTCCCGAGCGGCACCGCGCCCGGCCCCGGTGCGACCGAGGCGTCCTGGCCCAACGGCTCCTCGGCGTTCCGTATCCCCATCTCGACCGACGCGTCCCCGTCGCGCCCCGCGTCCGCCGCCGTGACCGAGCAGAACCAGCCCTCCTGCCGCAGCTCGCTCGACGAGGTGAGCTCGACCCCGGGCAGCAGCTCCCGCACCCGCTCCGCCGCCAGGTCGCCCTGGCAGGCGCGGTCGAGGGCCTGGTCGTTGCGCCACGCGTCGTAGCCGCCGGACAGCCAGAAAATCCCGCCGGCCACGCCGCCCGCGGCGATCACCGCCGCCGTCGCGACGGCCGCGAGCCGCGCCCCGCGGCGACGCCGGAACGGGACCCGGTCCCTGCTGTCCTTGCTCATGTTTCCGTACCTCTCAGAAGGTCGTGCTGCGTACGGTCACCCACACGCGGTAGGAGGCCCTCCGGTTCTCGGGCCCCCGTCAGCCGGCCGCCGCCGGTGCGGCCGCCAGCGTCGACTTCGCCAGTTCGTACGCGGGGAGCATCTGCTCGTGCTCCTCCGAGTCCATCCCGCCCAGCTCCAGGACGACCGGGCCGCGCGGTGTCATGACGGCGAGCGCCCGGGCCTTCTTCTGCTCGTCCAGGAGCTTGCTGGTCACCATGTACGTGGCCTCGGTGGCCGGGACGGCAGAGGCGCCGGCACCGGCACCCGCCTCGATCTCCCGGTACGTCACCGACGACGCGGACCCCTCGGCGCCGACGAACGCCTCCAGCACCTTGCGCGCCGTGGTGTCCGTACGCGCGTCCGTCCACACCCGCAGGAACCCGATGTTCCCGGCCGGCTTGGCGTCGATCTCGCAGGCCATGGTGACGGTGCCCCGCTTGAGCAGCTCGTTCAGCTCCTGGAAGTCGGGGTCCTCGATGGGCTCGACCTTCTTCGGCTTCCAGTCCGCGGCGACGTCGAACGTCACCGGCAGCGGGCACGCGGACCCGGCCCCGCCGAGCGTGCCGCCCTTGGCTGCGACGGCGGCGGTGCCCTTGCCGGAAGCCTCAGGAGATCCGGAGGCGGACGCAGAAGCAGAAGCAGAAGCAGAAGGAGACGCAGACGCAGAGCCCACCCCCACCCCAGCCCCTGTCCCCGCCCCCGCCGAGCACCCCGCGACCCCCGGTACCGCCGCCAGTACCGCCGCCGCCACGACCCCCGGCACGACGCCCCGCCTCATGAACCCAGCCCCTCCCGTTCGACGATCGCCGCACGCTACCGCACCCCCCGGAAGGCCCCGGCAGGCACCGCCCCGGGTCCACCGCCCGGGCCCACTACTCTGGAAGGTCGATCCGCCCCGCCACCTCAGGAGTGAAATGGCCGCCAACCTCGTCAATGTCGAGGCAGTCAGCAAGGTGTACGGCACCCGTGCCCTGCTCGACGGGGTCTCCCTCGGCGTCTCCGAGGGAGACAGGATCGGCGTCGTCGGGCGCAACGGCGACGGCAAGACGACCCTCGTCCGGGTCCTCGCCAAGCTGGAGGAGGCCGACTCCGGCCGGGTCACGCACAGCGGCGGCCTCCGGCTCGGCGTCCTCACGCAGCACGACTCGCTCGACCCGGCCGCGACCGTACGGCACGAGGTCATCGGCGACCTCGCGGACCACGAGTGGGCGGGCAACGCCAAGATCCGCGACGTCCTCACGGGCCTGTTTGGCGGCCTCGACCTGCCCGCGTTCCCGCAGGGCCTCGACACCGTGATCGGCCCGCTGTCCGGCGGCGAGCGCCGCCGTATCGCGCTCGCCAAGCTGCTGATCGCGGAGCAGGACCTGATCGTCCTGGACGAGCCCACCAACCACCTCGACGTCGAGGGCATCGCCTGGCTGGCCCGTCACCTCCAGGCCCGCCGCTCCGCGCTCGTCTGCGTGACGCACGACCGCTGGTTCCTGGACCAGGTCTGCACGCGCATGTGGGACGTCCAGCGCGGCACGGTCCACGAGTACGAGGGCGGCTACAGCGACTACGTGTTCGCGCGCGCCGAGCGGGAGCGGATCGCCGCGACCGAGGAGGCCAAGCGGCAGAACCTGGTCCGCAAGGAGCTGGCCTGGCTGCGCCGCGGCGCCCCGGCCCGTACGTCGAAGCCCCGCTACCGCGTCGAGGCGGCGAACGAGCTGATCGCGGACGTGCCGCCGCCGCGCGACAGCAGCGAGCTGATGCGCTTCGCGTCCGCACGCCTCGGCAAGACGGTGTTCGACCTGGAGGACGTGACCGTCCAGGCGGGCCCGAAGACCCTCCTCAAGCACCTCACCTGGCAGCTCGGCCCGGGCGACCGCGTCGGCCTGGTCGGTGTGAACGGCGCCGGCAAGACGTCCCTCCTCCGCGCCCTCGCCGATGCCGCCGCCAGCCAGGGCGAGCGGCAGCCCGCGGCCGGACGCGTCGCCGTCGGCAGGACGGTCCGCCTCGCCTACCTCTCCCAGGACGTCGCCGAACTGCCGCCCACGCTCCGCGTGCTGGAGGCGGTGCAGCAGATCCGGGACCGCGTGGACCTCGGCAAGGGCCGGGAGATGACCGCGGGCCAGCTCTGCGAGCGGTTCGGGTTCACGAAGGAGAAGCAGTGGACGCCGGTCGGGGACCTGTCCGGCGGTGAGCGCCGCCGCCTCCAGATGCTGCGGCTGCTGATGGACGAGCCGAACGTGCTGTTCCTCGACGAGCCCACCAACGACCTCGACATCGAGACCCTCACCCAGCTCGAAGACCTGCTCGACGGCTGGCCCGGCTCGCTCGTCGTCATCTCCCACGACCGCTTCTTCCTGGAGCGCACCACGGACCGCACGCTGGCGCTGCTGGGCGACGCCACGCTGCGGATGCTGCCGCGCGGCATCGACGAGTACCTGGAGCGCCGCGAGCGCATGATCCAGGCGGCCGCGCCCGCGCCGGCCCCCGCGGCCCCCGCCGCGAAGGCGACCACGTCCGCCGCCGACGCACGGGCCGCGAAGAAGGAACTCCAGCGGATCGAGCGGCAGCTCGACAGGATTTCCGAGAAGGAGTCCACGCTCCACTCCCGTATCGCCGAGAACGCCACGGACTTCGAGAAGGTGGCCGGGCTGGACGCCGAGCTGCGGGAACTGGCCGGGGAGCGCGAAGAGTTGGAGATGCGCTGGCTTGAGCTCGCCGAGGACGCGTAGCACACGGCCCGCCGAGCGCACCCGTCGCACCCTCAGATACGCGTAGAGAAGCCGTGGAGAGCCGATAACGGCGGCGTCACGGGCCGGTCCGCCCTTGGGTACAGGGGTGGTCCGGCCCCCTTGCGCCCAGGGCCCGGGTGGTAGAAAGAAACCCCGCTCGACTCACGTAACAGTGCGACATCCCTGTCCGATTCGCTCCATTCCGGCGCACGCCTCGTGCCGGAATCGCGGGGGAGGCCGGTCGGCCAGCGGACCGCACGAAGGGGGAAGCGCTGATGACTCAGCCGCCCAGCCAGCAACCGCCGCAGGGAGGCTTCGGGTCTCCGCAGGACCCGCAG
>NZ_JABWDV010000230.1 GCF_013362995.1 Streptomyces sp. TRM64462
GCGTCGGCGCACCGCCGCGAGCCTGGTCTCGGCGACCGCGAGCCCGGTCACGGCGGTCAGCAGGAGCAGGGTGCCGGTGACCGTGGCCAGGGTCAGCCGCTCGTCGAGCAGCAGAACGGCGATGGCCGCCGCGCTGACCGGCTCCAGGAGCATGATCACCGACACGGTCGCCGCCCGGATCACGGCCGCCCCCGCGAAGTACAGCCCGTACGCCAGCGCGGTCGGCACGGCCGCCACGTACAGCAGCAGCAACAGGACCCGCGCGGGCTCGGCCGTGTGGGGCAGCAGCCCCTCGGCCAACGCGAGCGGCAGCAGCCCGACGGCGCCGATCCCGAACGCCCAGGTGCTGGTGGCGAGCGCGTCACCGCCGCCTTCGTCCCGGCCGAGCCACCGGGTGATCAGCGTGACCGTGGCGTACCCGGCGGCCGACAGCACCGCCAGGGCGACGCCCGCGGGCCGTACGGTCCCGGAGTCGCCGCCCAGCACGAGCACCACGAGCCCGGCGAGCGCCCCGGCCACCGCGGCGCCCCCGCCGCGCCCGAGCCGCTCACCCATGGTCAGCCGCGCCCCGAGCGCGATGAGGACGGGCCCGGCGCCGAGCGTGACGACCGTACCGACGGCCAGCCCGGTCGCCTCGACGGCCGCGAAGTACGTGCTCTGGAAGACGGTGAGTGCGATACCCGTACCGAGGATGCGCAGCAGCTTGCGGCGGCGCGGCTCGGTGACGGCGCTGCCCGGCTGCCGCCGTCGTCGGCGAAGGGCGACGAAGCCCGCCATCAGCGCGAGTCCGCCCACGCAGCGCCAGAAGGACAGGGCGAAGGGACCGAGATCACTGACCCGGAACACCAGTGAGGCGGCCGCCCCCGCGGTGCCCCAGGCGATCCCGGCGACGATCAGATAGAGGAGGGCACGCCCGACAGGCGTGGCCTTGGTTGTGGCCGTGGTTGTGACCGTGGCCGCAGGCGCGGACGCCGAAGCGGACGTACGGAGAGGGTTCGACACGTGACTTCTCCCGATGAAGACGGGTGGACTGGCCGCTGGACGCGTGGGGATCCGTACGCGGGCAGCGACGAGCCGCTCGGGAGCACGAAAGGCCCGAGCCCGGTCTTCGTCAGGAGTGCGCCGCCCGCGTTATGCGGCAGGCGGCGGAAGCACGGTCGAATGCATGATCGGCACCTTACGCGGTCACGGCCGGACC
>NZ_JABWDV010000231.1 GCF_013362995.1 Streptomyces sp. TRM64462
GCTCTTCGAGCAGGGGGGACCCCCAGGGGCTCAATTTGAGCCCGTCCGGCGATTGAGGACGAGCGCCGTTCAGGCGCGAAAACGGGGGTCTGGGGGCGAAGCCCCCAGTTACGGGAAGGGGCGGGACAGGGGAAGAAGTCGCACCAGGCCATCCCGAGACCTGACCGCCAGGGCGAGCCCTGGCAGAGGAGCATGTCACTGATGCCCAGCGAGTTCTTCATCCCGGACCCGGAGGGTCGCACCCCGAACGCCGAGGGCTACTTCGGCGCGTTCGGCGGCAAGTTCATCCCCGAGGCCCTCGTCGCCGCCGTCGACGAGGTCGCCGTCGAGTACGACAAGGCCAAGGCCGACCCCGAGTTCGCGCGCGAGCTCGATGACCTGCTGGTGCACTACACCGGCCGGCCCAGCGCCCTCACCGAGGTACCCCGGTTCGCCGAACACGCCGGCGGCGCCCGGGTCTTCCTCAAGCGCGAGGACCTCAACCACACCGGCTCCCACAAGATCAACAACGTGCTCGGCCAGGCGCTGCTCACCAGGCGCATGGGCAAGACCCGGGTGATCGCGGAGACCGGCGCCGGCCAGCACGGCGTCGCCACGGCCACCGCGTGCGCCCTGTTCGGGCTCGACTGCACCATCTACATGGGCGAGATCGACACCCGGCGCCAGGCGCTCAACGTGGCCCGCATGCGGATGCTCGGCGCCGAGGTCGTCGCCGTGAAGTCCGGCAGCCGCACCCTCAAGGACGCCATCAACGAGGCGTTCCGCGACTGGGTCGCCAACGTGGACAGCACCCACTACCTGTTCGGCACGGTCGCGGGCCCGCACCCGTTCCCGGCCATGGTCCGGGACTTCCACCGCGTCATCGGCGTCGAGGCCCGCCGCCAGATCCTGGAGCGCGCCGGACGGCTGCCCGACGCGGCCGTCGCCTGCGTCGGCGGCGGCTCCAACGCCATCGGCCTGTTCCACGCGTTCATCCCGGACGCGGACGTCCGGCTCATCGGCTGCGAACCCGCCGGGCACGGCGTCGAGACCGGCGAGCACGCGGCGACCCTGACCGCGGGCGAGCCCGGCATCCTGCACGGCTCCCGCTCGTACGTCCTCCAGGACGAGGAGGGCCAGATCACCGAGCCGTACTCGATCTCGGCCGGACTGGACTACCCCGGCATCGGCCCCGAGCACGCCTACCTCAAGGACAGCGGCCGTGGCGAGTACCGCGCCGTCACCGACGACGCCGCCATGCAGGCCCTGCGGCTGCTGTCGCGCACCGAGGGCATCATCCCGGCCATCGAGTCGGCGCACGCGCTCGCCGGCGCCCTGGAGGTCGGCCGGGAGCTCGGCAAGGACGGGCTGATCATCGTCAATCTGTCCGGCCGCGGCGACAAGGACATGGACACCGCCGCCCGCTACTTCGGGCTGTACGACGGGACCACCGAAGACAACGCCGACGACACGGGGGAGGGCTCCAAGTGAGCGGGGCTGAATTCATTGGCGGGAACATCCAGCTGCTGAGCGACACCCTGGCGGAGGCCAAGGCGGAGAACCGGGCCGCGCTCGTCGCGTACCTCCCGGCCGGATTCCCGACCGTCGACGGGGGCATCGACGCGATCAAGGCCGCCTTCGACGGCGGCGCCGACATCGTCGAGGTCGGCCTGCCGCACAGCGACCCGGTCCTCGACGGACCCGTCATCCAGACCGCCGACGACATCGCCCTGCGCGGCGGCGTGAAGATCGCCGACGTGATGCGCACGGTCCGCGAGGCCCACGAGGCCACCGGCAAGCCGGTCCTCGTCATGACGTACTGGAACCCCATCGACCGGTACGGCGTCGAGCGCTTCACGGCCGAGCTGGCCGAGGTGGGCGGGGCCGGGTGCATCCTGCCCGACCTGCCCGTCCAGGAGTCCGCACTGTGGCGTGAGCACGCCGACAAGCACGGTCTGGCCACCGTCTTCGTCGTCGCGCCCAGCAGCAAGGACGAGCGGCTCGCCACCATCACCGCCGCCGGCTCCGGGTTCGTGTACGCGGCGTCGCTGATGGGCGTCACCGGCACCCGCGAGTCCGTCGGCGAGCAGGCCGCCGACCTGGTACGCCGCACCCGTGCCACCACGGACCTGCCGGTGTGCGTCGGGCTCGGCGTGTCGAACGCCGCGCAGGCCGCCGAGGTCGCCGCCTTCGCGGACGGCGTCATCGTCGGCTCCGCCTTCGTCAAGCGGCTGCTGGACGCCCCCGACGAAGCGGCCGGACTCGCCGCCGTACGGGAACTGGCGGGCGAACTGGCCCGCGGCGTGCGACGCGGCGCCTAGAGGTTCGCGAGGGTTTCGTCGCTCGAACGAGTGGTTGTGGACCGGGGAGGCACGCGGGTGCCTCCCCGGTTCGTTTGCCGGTCGTGAGCGAGAAGAACAACGCAGGGAAGCGGAGCGCGCGCGAGCGGCTCCAGATGGAACGCGAGCGCGAGCGGGCCCGGGAGAAACGGCGCCGGCTCGTGATCGTCGCGGCGGCCGTCGTCGGCGTGCTCGGCCTGGCCGCCGTCATCGGCGTCATCGCGGCGAACACCGGCGGGGACGACGACACGGCGGGCGCGGGTCCCGTCACGGCGCCGTCCGGCGCGGTCGGCGACGACAAGCTGATCATCCCGGTCGGCGCGACCGACGCCCCCTCCACGCTCACCGTGTGGGAGGACTTCCGCTGCCCGGCCTGCGCCCTGTTCGAGAACAACTTCCGCGACACCATCCATGAGCTCACGGACTCCGGGCAGCTCAAGGTCCACTACCGGCTCGCCACGATCATCGACGGCAACATGGGCGGCAGCGGCTCGCTGAACGCGGCGAACGCCGCGGCGTGCGCGCAGGACGCGGGCAAGTTCGTCCCGTACCACGACGTGCTCTTCCAGAACCAGCCGCAGGAGACCGACGACGCCTTCGCCAAGGACGGGACGCTCTTCGACCTCGCGGCGAAGGTCCAGGGCCTGGACACCCCGGCGTTCCGCAGTTGCGTCACGAACGGCACGCACGACAGCTGGGTCGCCGAGTCCAACCAGGCGTTCCGCGCCGGCGACTTCCGCGGCACCCCGACCGTGCTGCTGAACGGCGAATCGATCTTCCCGACGAAGGGGAACGAGCAGATCTCCCCGGCGAACCTGAAGAAGTGGGTGGCCGAGGCCAATCAGGGCAAGAAGCCCGGCACGGCCACCGCACCGGCCCCCGGATCGCCGTCGCCCGGCCGCTCCCCGGACCCCGATGTGTCCCCGACGCCGGGCGACACGGTGCAGGCTCCCTGACAGCACAGCGTCACACGGCACAGCGTTATGCAGTCTTTGCCGGGCGGGCTGCCGCGTTCTCCGTCCGGCAAGGTAGCGTCGGTGCTGCCATGGACCTTGCCTACATTCCCAGCCCGTCGACCGGCGTGATCAACCTCGGACCGATCCCGCTGCGCGGCTATGCCTTCTGCATCATCATCGGTGTCTTCGTCGCCGTCTGGTACGGCAACAAGCGCTGGATCGCCCGGGGCGGCAAAGCCGGCACCGTCGCGGACATCGCCGTCTGGGCGGTGCCCTTCGGCCTGATCGGCGGCCGCCTCTACCACGTCGTCACCGACTACCAGCTCTACTTCAGCGAGGGTGAGAACTGGGTCGACGCGTTCAAGATCTGGGAGGGCGGTCTCGGCATCTGGGGCGCGATCGCGTTCGGTGCCGTCGGCGCCTGGATCGGCTGCCGCCGCCGGGGCATCCCGCTCCCCGCGTACGCGGACGCCATCGCGCCCGGTATCGCCTTCGCCCAGGCCATCGGCCGCTGGGGCAACTGGTTCAACCAGGAGCTGTACGGCAGGCCGACCGATCTGCCGTGGGCGCTGAAGATCTCCGAGGGCGTGAACCGCGAGGCCGGCCTGTACCACCCGACCTTCCTGTACGAGTCGCTGTGGTGCGTCGGTGTCGCGCTGCTCGTCGTCTGGGCCGACCGCCGCTTCAAGCTCGGCCACGGACGCGTCTTCGCCCTGTACGTCGCCGCCTACTGCGCGGGCCGCGGCTGGATCGAGTACATGCGCATCGACGACGCCCACCACATCCTGGGCCTCCGGCTGAACGTGTGGACCGCGATCCTGGTGTTCCTGCTCGCGGTGGCGTACATCGTGATCTCGTCGCGTGTCAGCCCCGGCCGTGAGGAGATCGTCGAACCCGCGGCCGCCGCCGAGGCCGCCGCGGCCGAAGCCGCCGCGGACGGCGACCAGGCGGCCCGGGACAAGGCGGCCGCCGACGGGGACGGCGCCGACGGCGAGCCGCGCCAGAAGCAGAAGCAGAAGTCGTAGCGGGAGGACGCCCTCCGCACGGGGCGGCCGCCGGGACCACGGTTCCGGCGGCCGCCCCTTTCCGTGTCACCCGGCGGTCACGCGCCGTCGATCTCCGTCCGGTACGGCATCGAGGACGACGCCCCGGGCCGCTGCACCGACAGCGCGGCGGCCGACGACGCCCAGGCCAGGGCCTCCCGTACCGGTCGGCCCTCACCGAGGGCCACCGCCAGCGCGCCCACGAACGTGTCCCCGGCCGCCGTCGTGTCCACCGCCCGCACCCGCCGGGCCGGCACCGTCACCGGGCGGGCGTCCCGTGCCGCGTACAGGCACCCGGCCGCGCCCAGCGTGACGACCACCTCCGGGACGTCCCGCAGCAGCTCCTCGGCGGCCGCGCGCGGGTCGGCCACGCCGGTCAGCTCGGCGGCCTCGTGCTCGTTCGGCACCAGCAGGTCGGTCGCGGCGAGCAGCTCGCGCGGCAGGCACTGGGCGGGTGCGGGCGTCAGGACCGTACGGACGCCGTGTCCGCGGGCCGCCTCGGCCCCGGCCACGACGGCGTCCAGCGGCAGCTCCAGCTGGAGCAGCAGGGCGTCCGACGCGGCGATGCGGTCCTCGTCGCCGGGTGAGAGGCCGGTGACCGCCGCGTTGGCGCCCGGGACGACGACGATCGCGTTGCCGCCCTGGTCGTCGACCACGATGTGCGCGGTGCCGGACGGGCCGTCGACGGTGCGCAGCAGCGTGGTGTCCACGCCGGACTCCTCCAGGCCCGCCCGCAGCCGGGTGCCGAAGTCGTCCGAGCCGACCGCGCCGATCATCGACACCGCGCCGCCCGCCCGCGCAGCCGCGACGGCCTGGTTGGCGCCCTTGCCGCCGGGCACCGTACGGAACTCCCGGCCCGGGACGGTCTCGCCCATCCGGGGCGCCCGGCGGACGTAGGCGACGAGGTCCATGTTGGTGCTGCCGAGCACGGCGATACGGGTCATGCCGGAAATTCTCCACCGCGAGCACGGGTCTCGCAGGCCAGGTCAACCTTACTAAGTAAAGCCTGCCTTGCTGGCGCGCCCCTTACATCGAGCGTAATTTCGAGAGGCGAGGGGGCGGGTCCTCTGTGCGGTGCCGCCGCCCTCGTGACGCCATGGAAAGCAAGGGGAGAGCTGTGTCCATCATCGAGACCGAGGCGGCGCTGCACGTCGCGCACCGCGACAATCACACGCACCGCGATGTGAACGGCGGCTGGCTGCGGCCGGCGGTGTTCGGCGCGATGGACGGCCTCGTCTCCAACCTCGCCCTGATGACCGGTGTCGCCGGCGGCTCGGTCGCGCCGCAGACCATCGTCATCACCGGCCTCGCGGGCCTCGCCGCCGGCGCGTTCTCGATGGCCGCGGGCGAGTACACGTCCGTGGCCTCGCAGCGCGAGCTGGTCCAGGCGGAGCTGGACGTCGAGCGGCGTGAGCTGCGCAAGCACCCGGTGGACGAGATGGAGGAGCTCGCCGCGCTGTATGTGGCGCGGGGCGTCGAGCCGCAGCTCGCCCGCGAGGTGGCCATGCAGCTGTCCCGCGATCCGGAGCAGGCCCTGGAGATCCACGCCCGCGAGGAGCTCGGCATCGACCCGGACGACCTGCCGTCGCCGCTCGTCGCCGCCGCCTCGTCGTTCGGCTCCTTCGCGCTCGGCGCGCTGCTGCCCGTCCTGCCGTACCTGCTCGGCGCGACGGCCCTGTGGCCCGCGGTGCTGCTCGCGCTCGCCGGACTGTTCGGCTGCGGCGCGCTCGTGGCCCGGGTCACCGCGCGCACCTGGTGGTACAGCGGGCTGCGGCAGCTGGCGCTCGGCGGCGCCGCCGCGGCCGTCACGTACGCGTTGGGCGCGGCCTTCGGCGCGGCACTCTGACGACTGCCGGGTGCCGGATGCGCCGACCTGTGGGACCGTCGTTGTGATGAACGTCCAATAGCCGGATCGCCCCCCTGGTGCGACACTATGCAAGGCGCTACATAAGTAGCCGTTACACGGCGGTTTCGGTTCCCTCATCCCAGGGCATGAGCCGTAAGCGCGCGGGCAATGAAGCCCGCATTCCACTGACGGACCGGCGGACGCCATCCACGCCCCGCACGAGCTCCGTCCCCCCACATCTCCATTCGCACCGCACTGCGCGGTGTCCGCATGCTGGAATGGGCTATCCCGGTTCCCGGGATAGCTTCCATCATGTAACCTGCACGAAATTTCGCGGAGGGCCAACGTCGTCCCTCTGGCACTTGCACATGCCACGACGACGACGGGAGAGCCGATGCGTTCCGACGCCTGGTCGCCCATGGACGGTCGCCCCGCCCCGCAGGGGATGTACGACCCCCGCAACGAACACGACGCGTGCGGCGTCGGGTTGGTGGCCACCCTGACCGGTGTTCCCAGCCACGAGCTGGTCGAGCAGGCGCTGACCGTACTGCGCAACCTCGAGCACCGGGGCGCGACCGGCTCCGAGCCCGACTCGGGTGACGGCGCCGGCATCCTGATCCAGGTGCCGGACGCCTTCCTTCGCGAGGTCGCCGGCTTCGAGCTGCCCGAGGCCGGCGCGTACGCCGTCGGAACGGCCTTCCTGCCGCGGGGCACCGAGGACGCGACCACCTCCGCCGTCTCACGTATCGAGACGATCGCGGCCGATGAGGGCCTGACCGTCCTCGGCTGGCGCGAGGTCCCCGTCACGCCCGAGCTGCTCGGCGCGACCGCGCGTTCCACCATGCCGGCGTTCCGCCAGCTCTTCGTCACCGACGCCACGGGCGACGCCACCGGCATCGGCCTGGACCGCAAGGCGTTCGTGCTGCGCAAGCGCGCCGAGCTGGAGACCGGCGTCTACTTCCCGTCGCTGTCCGCCCGCACGCTCGTCTACAAGGGCATGCTCACCACCGGGCAGCTGGAGCCGTTCTTCCCGGACCTGTCCGACCGCCGCATCGCCAGCGCCGTCGCCCTGGTCCACTCCCGGTTCTCCACCAACACCTTCCCGAGCTGGCCGCTCGCCCACCCGTACCGCTTCGTCGCCCACAACGGCGAGATCAACACGGTCAAGGGCAACCGCAACTGGATGCGCGCCCGTGAGTCCCAGCTCGTCTCGGACCTGTTCGGTTCCGGCAAGGACCTGGAGCGGATCTTCCCGGTCTGCACCCCGGACGCCTCCGACTCCGCCTCCTTCGACGAGGTCCTGGAGCTCCTCCACCTCGGCGGGCGTTCGCTGCCGCACGCGGTGCTGATGATGGTCCCCGAGGCGTGGGAGAACCACGACTCCATGGACCCGGCCCGCCGCGCCTTCTACCAGTACCACTCCACGATGATGGAGCCCTGGGACGGCCCCGCCTGCGTCACCTTCACCGACGGCACCCAGATCGGCGCGGTCCTCGACCGCAACGGCCTGCGCCCCGGCCGCTACTGGGTCACCGACGAGGGCCTCGTCGTCCTCTCCTCCGAGGTCGGCGTCCTCGACATCGACCCCTCGAAGGTCGTCCGCAAGGGCCGCCTCCAGCCCGGCAAGATGTTCCTCGTCGACACCGCCGAGCACCGCATCATCGAGGACGACGAGATCAAGGCGAAGCTCGCCGCCGAACACCCGTACCAGGAGTGGCTGGAGACGGGCATCATCGAGCTGGGCGACCTGCCCGAGCGCGAGCACATCATCCACACCCACGCCTCGGTGACCCGCCGTCAGCAGACCTTCGGCTACACCGAGGAGGAGCTGCGCGTCCTCCTCGCGCCGATGGCCCGCACCGGCATGGAGCCGATCGGCTCCATGGGTACGGACTCGCCGATCGCCGCGCTGTCCGAGCGCCCGCGCCTGCTCTTCGACTACTTCACGCAGCTCTTCGCGCAGGTCACCAACCCGCCGCTGGACGCCATCCGCGAGGAACTCGTCACCTCCCTGCACTCCTCGCTCGGCCCGCAGGGCAACCTGCTGGAGCCGACCTCCGCGTCCTGCCGCAGCGTCACCCTGCCGTTCCCGGTCATCGACAACGACGAGCTGGCCAAGCTCATCCACATCAACGCCGACGGCGACATGCCCGGCATGACCGCCGTCACCCTCTCCGGCCTCTACCGGGTCTCCGGCGGCGGCGCCGCCCTCGCCGCCCGTATCGAGGAGATCTGCGCCGAGGCCGACGCCGCCATCGAGGACGGCGCCCGCCTCATCGTCCTGTCCGACCGGCACTCCGACGCCGAGCACGCGCCGATCCCGTCGCTGCTGCTCACCTCCGCCGTCCACCACCACCTCATCCGCACCAAGCAGCGCACCAAGGTGGGTCTGCTGGTCGAGGCCGGTGACGTCCGCGAGGTCCACCACGTCGCGCTGCTCATCGGCTACGGCGCCGCCGCCGTCAACCCGTACCTCGCCATGGAGTCCGTCGAGGACCTCGTCCGCGCCGGTACGTTCATCGAGGGCATCGAGCCCGAGCAGGCCATCCGCAACCTGATCTACGCCCTCGGCAAGGGCGTGCTCAAGGTCATGTCGAAGATGGGCATCTCGACCGTCGCCTCCTACCGCGGCGCCCAGGTCTTCGAGGCCGTCGGCCTCGACGACGCCTTCGTCGAGAAGTACTTCAACGGCACCGCCACCAAGATCGGCGGAGCCGGCCTCGACGTCATCGCCAAGGAGGTCGCCGCCCGGCACGCCAAGGGCTACCCGGCCAGCGGCATCGCGCCCGCCCACCGGGCCCTGGAGATCGGCGGCGAGTACCAGTGGCGCCGCGAGGGCGAGCCGCACCTGTTCGACCCGGAGACGGTGTTCCGCCTCCAGCACGCCACGCGCTCCAAGCGGTACGACATCTTCAAGAAGTACACGGAGCGCGTGAACGAGCAGTCCGAGCGGCTGATGACGCTGCGCGGCCTGTTCGGCTTCAAGTCCGACCGGCCGTCCATCTCCCTCGACGAGGTCGAGCCGGCCAGCGAGATCGTCAAGCGGTTCTCGACGGGCGCCATGTCGTACGGCTCCATCTCCAAGGAGGCGCACGAGACCCTCGCCATCGCCATGAACCAGCTCGGCGGCAAGTCCAACACCGGTGAGGGCGGCGAGGACCCGGAGCGCCTGTACGACCCGGCGCGCCGCTCGTCGATCAAGCAGGTCGCGTCCGGCCGCTTCGGCGTCACCTCCGAGTACCTGGTCAACGCCGACGACATCCAGATCAAGATGGCCCAGGGCGCCAAGCCCGGCGAGGGCGGCCAGCTGCCCGGCCACAAGGTCTACCCGTGGGTCGCCAAGACCCGGCACTCCACGCCGGGTGTCGGCCTGATCTCGCCGCCGCCGCACCACGACATCTACTCCATCGAGGACCTGGCTCAGCTGATCCACGACCTCAAGAACGCCAACCCGGCCGCCCGCATCCATGTGAAGCTGGTGTCCGAGGTCGGCGTCGGCACGGTCGCGGCCGGTGTGTCCAAGGCCCACGCGGACGTCGTGCTCATCTCCGGCCACGACGGCGGCACGGGCGCGTCCCCGCTGACGTCGCTGAAGCACGCGGGCGGCCCCTGGGAGCTCGGCCTCGCCGAGACCCAGCAGACCCTGCTGCTCAACGGCCTGCGCGACCGCATCGTCGTCCAGACCGACGGCCAGCTCAAGACCGGCCGCGACGTCGTCATCGCCGCGCTGCTCGGCGCCGAGGAGTTCGGTTTCGCCACCGCGCCGCTCGTCGTCTCCGGCTGCGTCATGATGCGCGTCTGCCACCTGGACACCTGCCCGGTCGGCATCGCCACGCAGAACCCGGTCCTGCGGGAACGCTTCTCCGGCAAGGCCGAGTTCGTCGTCAACTTCTTCCAGTTCATCGCCGAAGAGGTCCGCGAGATCCTCGCCGAGCTGGGCTTCCGCACCCTGGAGGAGGCCGTCGGCCACGCCGAGCTCCTCGACACCGAGCGGGCCGTGGACCACTGGAAGGCGCAGGGCCTCGACCTGGCCCCGCTGTTCCACGTCCCCGAGCTGCCGGACGGCGCCGTCCGCCACCAGCTCGTCGAGCAGGACCACGGCCTGGAGAAGGCCCTGGACAACCAGCTCATCGAGCTCGCCGCCGACGCACTCGGCGCGGACACGGCCGAGGACGCCCAGCCGGTCCGGGCGCAGCTCGCGATCCGCAACATCAACCGGACCGTCGGTACGATGCTCGGCCACGCGGTGACGAAGAAGTTCGGCGGCGCGGGCCTGCCCGACGACACCATCGACATCACGTTCACCGGCTCCGCCGGCCAGTCCTTCGGCGCGTTCGTGCCGCGCGGCGTGACCCTGCGCCTGGAGGGCGACGCCAACGACTACGTCGGCAAGGGCCTCTCCGGCGGCCGCGTCATCGTCCGCCCGGACCGCGGCGCCGACCACCTGGCCGAGTACTCGACCATCGCCGGCAACACCATCGCGTACGGAGCGACCGGCGGCGAGATCTTCCTGCGCGGCCGCACCGGCGAACGCTTCTGCGTCCGCAACTCCGGCGCGCTGGTCGTCTCCGAGGGCGTCGGCGACCACGGCTGCGAGTACATGACCGGCGGCCGCGCCGTCGTGCTCGGCGAGACCGGCCGCAACTTCGCCGCCGGCATGTCCGGTGGTGTCGCGTACGTCATCGACCTCGACCGCGACAACGTCAACTCCGGCAACGTCGGCGCGATCGAGACCCTCGACGACACCGACAAGGCATGGCTGCACGACGTGGTGCGCCGCCACCACGAGGAGACCGGCTCCACCGTGGCCGAGAGGCTCCTCGCCGAGTGGTCCGTCGCCGTGGACCGCTTCAGCAAGATCATCCCGACCACGTACAAGGCAGTGCTCGCCGCCAAGGACGCCGCCGAGCGGGCCGGCCTCTCCGAGGCCGAGACCACCGAGAAGATGATGGAGGCGGCGACCAATGGCTGACCCCAAGGGCTTCCTGACCACCGGCCGCGAGGTCGCCGAGACCCGTCCCGTGGCCGAGCGCGTCAAGGACTGGAACGAGGTCTACGTCCCCGGCTCCCTGCTGCCGATCATCAGCAAGCAGGCGTCCCGCTGCATGGACTGCGGCATCCCGTTCTGCCACAACGGCTGCCCCCTCGGAAACCTCATCCCCGAGTGGAACGACTTCGCGTACCGCGAGGACTGGGGCGCCGCCTACGAGCGGCTGCACGCCACCAACAACTTCCCGGAGTTCACCGGGCGGCTCTGCCCCGCGCCCTGCGAGGCGGCGTGCGTGCTCGGCATCAACCAGCCGGCCGTCACCATCAAGAACGTCGAGGTCTCGATCATCGACAAGGCCTGGGACTCGGGGAACGTCACCCCGCAGCCCCCGGAGCGGCTGTCCGGCAAGACCGTCGCCGTCATCGGCTCCGGCCCGGCCGGCCTGGCCGCCGCCCAGCAGCTCACGCGGGCCGGCCACACGGTGGCCGTGTACGAGCGGGCCGACCGCGTCGGCGGTCTCCTCCGCTACGGCATCCCCGAGTTCAAGATGGAGAAGCGGCACATCAACCGGCGCATCGAGCAGATGCGCGCGGAGGGCACCCGCTTCCGTACGGGCATCGAGATCGGCCGCGACCTGAAGGCCACGGACCTGCGCAAGCGGTACGACGCGGTCGTCATCGCCGCGGGCGCGACGACCGCCCGCGACCTGCCGGTCCCCGGTCGCGAGCTCAAGGGCATCCACCAGGCGATGGAGTACCTGCCGCTCGCGAACAAGGTCCAGGAGGGCGACTTCGTCACCCCGCCGATCACCGCCGAGGGCAAGCACGTCGTCGTCATCGGCGGCGGCGACACCGGCGCGGACTGCGTGGGCACCGCCCACCGCCAGGGCGCGGCCTCCGTCACCCAGCTGGAGATCATGCCCAGGCCGGGCGAGGACCGGGCGCCGCACCAGCCGTGGCCGACCTTCCCCATGCTGTACAAGGTCACCTCGGCCCACGAGGAGGGCGGCGAGCGCGTCTACTCGGTGTCCACGACCCACTTCGAGGGCGACGAGGACGGCAACGTCCAGTTCCTGCACCTCGTGGAGGTCGAGTTCGTCGACGGCAAGCTGACGCAGAAGCCCGGCACCGAGCGGAAGATCCCCGCCCAGCTGGTCACCCTCGCGATGGGCTTCACCGGCACCGACCGGGAGAACGGCCTGGTCGAGCAGTTTGGTCTGGACCTCGACGAGCGGGGTAACATCGCCCGAGACGCCGACTTCCAGACCAATGTGCCTGGTGTCTTCGTCGCCGGCGACGCGGGCCGCGGCCAGTCCCTCATCGTGTGGGCCATCGCCGAGGGCCGCTCCGCCGCCCGCGGAGTGGACCGCCACCTGACGGGCGCCAGCGACCTGCCGGCCCCGATCCGCCCGACGGACCGCGCCCTGACCGTCTGACGGTCCGGCGCCCTCCGAAGGGCCCTGGAGAACGTCCCGTACAACGGCGTACGGAACACAGCAGCGCCTGCCACGTCGTCCCCGACCGGACCGATGGCAGGCGCTGCGCCTTGTCGTGGCGTAACTTCCCCGAGTGCGAAGGGAGTCACACATGGCCATCAGCCTCCGGAAGGTGGAGGAGACCGCGCCCGCGCTGGTCAGCCTCTACAAGACCGCCGGCGTCTCGCTGCGCAAGCACGGGCTGGGCGGCGAGCGCGCCGCCGTCTACCTGGTGGTGGACTACTCCGGGTCGATGCGGCCCTACTACAAGGACGGCAGCGTCCAGGCCCTCGCGGACCGGGTGCTCGGCCTGTCCGCGAACCTGGACGACGACGGGAGCGTCCCGGTCGTCTTCTTCTCGACGGACGTGGACGCCTTCACCGACATCGACCTGGCCGGGCACGAGGGCCGAGTCGACCGGATCGTGGCGGGCCTCGGCCACATGGGCAGGACGAGCTACCACCTGGCGATGGACGCGGTCATCGACCACTATCTGGACAGCGGCGCGGACGCCCCGGCGCTGGTCGTGTTCCAGACGGACGGCGGCCCCGTCAACCGCCTCGCCGCCGAGAAGTACCTGTGCAAGGCGGCGCGGCTGCCGCTCTTCTGGCAGTTCGTCGGCTTCGGCGACCCGGACAGCCGCCAGTTCGACTTCCTGCGCCGGCTCGACGACCTGCCGGTCCCGGCCCGTCGGCAGGTCGACAACGCGGGCTTCTTCCACGCGGGCGAGGACCCGCGGCGCGTACCGGACGAGGTCCTGTACGACCGGCTGATCGGCGAGTTCCCGGCGTGGCTCGCGGCGGCGCGGGCGCAGGGCATAATCCGCTCGGCGGGACCGGAGCGAACTGGCAGGGTGACCCCATGACTTCGCTCGTACGCCATGTGACCATCGACTGCGCGGACCCCTACCGCCTGGCCTCCTTCTGGTCCGCCGCCCTGGGCGCCCCCCTGGCCGACGACGACCACCCCGGCGACCCGGAAGCCCAGGTGCTGGCCCCCGGAGTGGGCCTCCTCTTCCTCACCGTCCCGGAGAAGAAGACCGTCAAGAACCGCCTCCACCTCGACCTCCAGCCCCAGGACCGCACCCGCGACGAGGAGGTCACCCGCCTCCTCGCCCTCGGCGCCACCCTCGTCGACGACCAGCGCCGACCGGACGGCACGGGCTGGGCGGTTCTGTCGGACATCGAGGGCAACGAATTCTGCGTCGAACGCAGCCGCGCCGAACGCGCGGCGACGGGCGGCTGAGCGGATTCGGACACGCCTTCGGGCGGCGTGCGCCGGCGTGGGCGCCGGGCGGGGGCGCCGGGCGTGGGTGTGGGCGTGGGTGTGGGCGCCTGGCGTCGGCGCCGCCCGGTGGGTGAACCGGTGGCGCGGCGGGCGTGGCCGGCCGGGCGGGAGGGAAACCTCGGGCGATGAACGTCATCGCCCAGGTGTGCGCGCTGATCGCCGCGGCCATCCACCTCGTCGTCGGACTCCTGGAGAGCTTCTTCTACGACCGCCCCGCGGTCCGCCGGTTCCTCACGCTCAGCGAGGACAACCCGCCCGCGCTGCGCCTGTGGACCTTCAACGTCGGCTTCTACAACATCTTCCTCGCCGCGGGGCTCATCGCCGGACTCGTCGCCGCGTGGAGCGGTCACGAAAGCGTCGGCCGGGCGCTCGTGATCTATGTGAGCGCCTTCATGGTGGCGGGCGGGATCATGCTGTTCGTCTCCGACCGCCGTCTGTGGCAGGGGTCGCTGGGGCAGGGGCTTCTGCCGCTGGTCGCCCTGGTGACGCTGCTGGTCTGACAGGTCTGACAGGTCTGACAGGTCTGACAGGTCTGACAGGTCTGACCGGTCTGACAGGTCCGACCGGCCCGACCGGCTTGACCGGTCTGACTGGTCCGCCCGGTCCGACTGCCTGCACGGCGGCCGGGAGGTTCACCGTCGCGGCAGGACGGACTCCAGGCGGAGCCGGGTCCGTTCGTCGTGGACGTGCTCCAGTGCCTCACGCGCGATCCGGTACGCGGGGCCCTCCGGGTCCTCGGCCACGAGCAGGGCGTCCAGGGCGGGCACGGCCCGCTCGTCCTGGCGGATCGCCAGGCCCCGGGCCGCCTCCGCCGCGGTCACCGGGTCCGGGTCGTCCAGCCGGTCCGCCAGGGCCTCCCGTGCGGCGGGGGAGTCGTCGGGGGCCACCGCGAGGGCGTGCGCCGCCGCGGCCCGCACCGTGGCGTCGCCGTCACGCGCGAGGGTGATCAGCGACGTGACGCCCTCGCGGTGCCCCGCCGGTACGAGGCCCGTGACGGCGACGGCGACCCCGCGCCGTACCCGCGGATCCGGGTGGACGGCGTGCCGCAGGACGTCCGGAAGCACCGCCGGGTCGCCCTGCACGCCCAGCGCCCGCACCACGGCCCGCACCAGGTCCCCGTCCCGCGCCTCCCGCGCCAGCTCCCGCAGCACGGGCAGCGCCCGCGCGCCGAACCCGGCTCTGGCGGAGGTGCCGGCCGTCAGCCGCGCCAGCACCTCCGCCCCGAACGTCTGCCGCACAGGGTCGCCGTCCCCGCACCACGCGACCGCCGCGTCGAACGTCTCGTCGTCCGCCCTGCGGGCCAGGGCCTCCGCCGCCTCCGTCCAGTCGTCGAGCGCCGGGTCGCCGCACCGCAGGGCCCGCTCGGCCAGCTCCTCCGGGGGCGGGCGCAGCCCCAGGGACTCCTCCAGAAGGGTGACGATCGCGGCGTGGCCGGTCTGCTGTTCGCGCCCCGCCACGGGGATGCCGTCGCGCAGCACCTCGACCTCCAGCGTCACGCCGCCGTCCTCCGTGATCCGGCGCGTCACGGTCTCGAACCCCTCCAGGCCGTCCCGCCCCGCCGCGCCCCCGGGGGCCGCACCGCCGTCCGGTACGCGTCCCGCCCCGTACGCCTCCGCCAGCGCCTCCCGCACCACCCGTTCCACGTCACGCCCCATCCACGACCGTGCCTCCGCCAGCGCCGCCTCACCGCCCGGAGCACCCCGGGACAGCAGCGTCCGGACGATGGGCGCCGACCCGCGCCGCGCCGCCGCCACCAGCGGGAGGGCACCGTCCGGGCCGGGCAGCGACGGGTCGGCGCCGTACTCCAGCAGCACCCGCACCGTGTCGGCGAAGCCCTGCCGTACGGCCCACGCCAGCGCCGTGAACCCGTGCTCCTCCCGCTGGTCCGGCCACGCGCCGACCGCCAGCAGGGCGCGCACCGCCTCCGTGTGGCCGTTGCAGGCCGCGCCGCACAGCGGCAGGTCGCCGCCGGTCTCGCCGCTGCCGCGCCCCGGGTCGGCCCCGGCGGCGAGCAGCAGCCGCACGATCGCCGCGTGGCCGTTCACGGCGGCCGTGTACAGGACGGTCCCGCCGTCCTCGTCGGTCGCCTCGGCCGGCGCACCCGACCGCAGCAGCCGCACCACGGTGTCCACCTCGTCACCCAGTACGGCCTCGAACAGATCCTCGTGAACCGGCGCCGGCACCATCGTCATACGTCGACCTTCACCCGCCCGCCGACGCCCCGCAAGCAAATAGCCCCCCGAGGGCCCCTGAGGCACCCGACGAGCCCAGCCGGCCCGGCCAGGCCGGCGGCCCGCCGGGCCACCCCGCACCGCGGCCCTACGTGTCGCACTCCAGCACCGCGCGGCACAGCCCGCACCGCACCCGCACCCGCCCCCGTACCGGGACCCGGATCCGCTGGCGGCACGTCGGGCACGGGAACGACACCCGCAGCTCCGCCCCGCCGCCCCCTTCGAAGGCGTAC
>NZ_JABWDV010000232.1 GCF_013362995.1 Streptomyces sp. TRM64462
ACCCCGCTCCGCGACGCGACGGCCCGGCACGTGACGGCCCTGTCGCCGGCGGGCGAGGCGGCGAGCGCGGACGCGGACGCGGACGCGGCTACGGCTACGGCTACGGCTACGGCTACGGTTTCCGCTTCGGTTTCTCCGTCCTCTCCGGCCACCGGGCCGCCTGTGCCCGCGGATCCGGCGGTCGCGCTCAAGGAGCTGGCCGCGCTCGCGTCCCGTACCGCTGCCGCGCACACGGCGTCGCTCGTCGCCGCACCGCCAGAGCTGGCGCGGCTGCTGGCCTCGGTGGCGGCGGCCGGGGCGGCGCAGGCGTACCTGCTCGCTGAGGGGAGCCGGGCGTGAAGGTGCTGGAGGCCGTGCAGGCGGCGTTGGCGGCGGAGCACGCGGCCGTGTACGGGTACGGGGTCGTCGGGGCCCGGGTCGGGGACGGGCGGCGGGCGGAGGCCGTGGCGGCGCACGGGGCGCATCGTGCGCGGCGGGACGCGCTGGCGCGCACCGTGCGGGACCTGGGCGGGCTGCCGGAGGCGTCAGCGGCGGCGTACGCGCTGCCGTTCGCGGTGCCGGACGAGGACGCGGCCGTGCGGCTCGCCGCCGAGCTGGAGGACCGCGTGTCGGGCGTCTACTCCGACCTGGTGAGGGCCGCGACCGGGCCGCTGAGGCAGGACGCGGCGAGCGCGCTGCGGGAGGCGGCGGTGCGGGCGGTGCGCTGGCGCGGCAGCGGCGTAGCCTTTCCTGGGCTCGCCGAGCGATCGTGAGCCCCGTTCACGCAGCTCACGAAAGGGAACCACGCACGCATGCCCCACCCCGCTGACGCCGCGACCTTCGAACCACCGCACCGCCTGGTGCGGGCGCTCGGCGAGACGTACGGGAAGGACGTCGCGGGCGGGTGGCTCGGCCGGCTGCCGGAGGCCGCCCCGGAGGCGCTGGCCGCGCGCGGGCTCGAACCGGAGCGGGTGGTGGAGCCGGGCGGCCGGAGCAGCCTGGTCGTGCTGGTGCGGCGGCGGCCGGGCGGCGAGCCCGCCGTGCTGAAGCTGGCACCGCCGTTCGCCGGCGCCGAGGCGGAGCGGGACGCGCTGGCGCACTGGGACGGCTGGGGTGCCGTACGGCTGCTGGACGCGTCCGAGGGGCCCGGGCTGCTGCTTGAGCGGCTGCAGCCGGACGTGTCACTGCGGTCGCTTCCCGAGGCCAAGGCCCTGCTGGAGGCCGCAGGAACGGTACGGCGGCTGTGGGTGGAGCCGCCGGCGGGGCACCGTTTCGCGTCGGTGGCGGACCGTACGGCGCGGGAGGCGGCGGCCATGGCCCCGCACCGTACGGACGAGGTGGCGGGCCCGCTGGTCGCGGCCGCCCTTGAGGCGCGCGAGGCGCTCGTGGCGGACGCCCCGGAGGCGCTGCTGCTGCACGGAAGCTTCCGGCAGGGCAAGGTGCTGGCGGGTGAGCGGGCGCCGTGGCTGGCCGTGGGGCCCGACCCCGTGGTGGGCGAACGGGCGTACGACCTGGCGCGGCTGGCCCGCGACCGGGTCGAGGACCTGGTGGCGGCGACCGGCGGGCCCGCGGCGGCGCGGCGGCGCGTGAACAAGCTGGCCGACTCGCTGGACGTGGACCGGGAGCGGCTGCGCGGCTGGACGCTGTTCCGTGCGGTCGAGTCCGCGACGCGGGCCCTGGCGGCCGGGCGGGAACGGGACGCGGAGCTGCTGCTGGAGTTCGCCGGCTGGCTCTGACTGGCTCCGACTGGCTCTGACGTACCCCCTTGATGGTCCATATGGGTGCACTATGGGCATAAGTCGTACACAGGTACATCTGCCGGTAACCGGGTCCGACGGCAGGGGGTCGTCATGGGCGAGGAACTGTTGACCGCACTGGTGCTGAGCGGCATCGCCGTGCTGGCGTACGTCTCGGCCGCGGCCAAGGTCGTCAAGCAGTACGAGCAGGGCGTCGTCCTGCGCTTCGGACGGTTGCGCGGCCGGCTCCGGACGCCCGGGTTCACCATGATCATCCCGGGTGTCGACCGGATGCGGAAGGTGAGCATGCAGATCGTGACGATGCCCGTGCCCGCGCAGGAGGGCATCACCCGGGACAACGTCACCGTGCGTGTGGACGCCGTCGTCTACTTCAAGGTCGTCGACCCGGTCGACGCGGTCATCCGCGTCGAGGACTACCGGTTCGCCGTCGCGCAGATCGCGCAGACGTCGCTGCGTTCGATCATCGGCAAGAGCGAGCTGGACGATCTGCTGTCCAACCGCGAGAAGCTCAACCAGGGCCTGGAGCTGATGATCGACAATCCGGCCGTGGAGTGGGGCGTCACCATCGACCGCGTCGAGATCAAGGACGTGTCGCTGCCCGAGACCATGAAGCGGTCCATGGCCCGGCAGGCCGAGGCCGACCGTGAGCGGCGGGCCCGGCTGATCAACGCGGACGCCGAGTTCCAGGCGTCGAAGAAGCTGTCGCAGGCGGCGCGCGAGATGTCGGACACGCCCGCCGCGCTCCAACTGCGGCTGCTGCAGACGGTGATGGCGGTGGCGGCCGAGAAGAACTCGACGCTGGTGCTGCCGATCCCGGTGGAGCTGCTGCGCTTCCTGGAGCGGTCCGCCGAGTCGGCCGAGCACGACATCGCGGAGCACGAGGTCGCCGAGCGGGACAGGGCCGAGCAGGACCGGGCCGAGCACGAGCTCGCGGCGGCACCTCGCGAGGCCCCGGCGGCCGAGCCTGCGCCACGGCACGAGACGGCCGCCCAGCGTGAGCGGGCCGGTGCCCGGCGGCGTACCGCCGAGCCCGTCGTACCGCCCGTACGCGAACCGGCGCCGACCGTCCCGGTGCGGGACGACGACGCCGGTACGGCGGGGTGCCTGTGAGCCACTACGCGGTGTAGCCCTAGACGGTGGTGAGGCGCGCGACGGCCTCCTCGACCGTCAGTTCCTCGCGCTCGCCCGTACGGCGGTCCTTCAGCTCCACGACGCCCTCGCCGGAGCGGCGGCCGGCGACCAGGATCTTCGGGACGCCGATCAGCTCCGCGTCGGTGAACTTCACGCCCGGCGAGACGCCCGCGCGGTCGTCGACGAGGACGCGCAGGCCCGCCTCGCGCAGCTTCTCGGAGACGTCGAGGGCCAGCTCCGTCTGGAGGGCCTTGCCGGCCGCGACGACGTGGACGTCGGCCGGGGCGATCTCCCGCGGCCAGCACAGGCCCTTGTCGTCGGCGGTCTGCTCGGCGAGGGCCGCGACCGCGCGCGAGACGCCGATGCCGTAGGAGCCCATGGTGACGCGGACGGGCTTGCCGTTCTGGCCGAGTACGTCGAGCTGGAACGCGTCGGCGTACTTGCGGCCGAGCTGGAAGATGTGGCCGATCTCGATGGCGCGGTCCAGCTTCAGGCCGGTGCCGCACTTCGGGCAGGGGTCGCCCTCCTCGACCACGACGACGTCGAGGTAGTCGTCCACCTCGAAGTCGCGGCCGCACACGACGTTCTTCGCGTGCGTGTCGGGCTTGTTGGCGCCGGTGATCCAGGCGGTGCCGGGGGCGACGCGCGGGTCGGCGATGTAGCGGACCTTGTCCAGGCCCTGCGGGCCGACGTAGCCGCGCACGAGGTCGGGGCGGCCGACGAAGTCCTCGGCGGTGACCATCTCGACGACGGCCGGGGCCAGGTGGTCCTCCAGCTTGCCCAGGTCGACCTCGCGGTCGCCGGGCACGCCCACGGCGACGATCTCGCCGTCGACCTTGACCAGCAGGTTCTTGAGCGTGGCGGAGGCCGGGACGCCGAGGTGCTCGGCGAGGGTCTCGATGGTCGGCGTGTCCGGGGTGTCCAGCTCCTCGACGGGGCCGTGCGCCGAGCCGTCGGCCGGCTCGCCGCCCGCGAAGGTGACGGCCTCGGTGTTGGCCGCGTAGTCGCAGGCCGGGCAGTACACGAAGGTGTCCTCACCGGCGGGGGCCGGGGCCAGGAACTCCTCGGAGGCCGAGCCGCCCATGGCGCCGGAGACCGCGGAGACGATCTTGTGCTGGAGGCCGAGGCGCTCGAAGATCTTGACGTACGCCTGGCGGTGCAGCCCGTACGACTCGGCGAGGCCCTCGTCGGTGGTGTCGAAGGAGTACGAGTCCTTCATCTGGAACTCGCGGCCGCGCAGGATGCCGGAGCGGGGGCGGGCCTCGTCGCGGTACTTGGTCTGGATCTGGTAGAGGATCACCGGCAGGTCCTTGTAGGACGTGCACTGGTCCTTGACCAGCTGGGTGAAGATCTCCTCGTGGGTGGGGCCGAGCAGGTAGTCGGCGCCCTTGCGGTCCTTCAGGCGGAACAGCTCGGCGCCGTACTCGTCCCAGCGGCCGGTCGCCTCGTACGGCTCCTTCGGGAGGAGCGCGGGCAGGAGGACCTCCTGGGCGCCGATCGCGTCCATCTCCTCGCGGACGACGCGGGCCACGTTCTCCAGCACCTTCTTGCCCAGCGGCAGCCAGGACCAGATGCCGGCGGCGTTGCGGCGGACGTAACCGGCGCGGACCAGCAGCTTGTGGCTGAGCGTCTCGGCGTCCGCCGGGTCGTCGCGCAGTGTCTTGACCATCAACCGGGACATGCGCTGGACCTGGGCCATGGGGAACTCTCCTGCGGTGAAAAGTGTGATGTGCAGGAGGTTAGCCGTGCGCACCCGGCAGGCGGAAATCAGGCCGAAATTCCCGGGGGCCGACCCTCGGACCCCCGGCCGCCCTCACCTCCGCCGCAGCGGCAGGTGCGCCCCCATCACCGCGTACGGCCGGGACGCGCTCGGGCTGCATATCCCGGGGGACAACCCCCGGACCCCCGGCCGCCCCAGCACGGGCCGCCCCCGCCCTCATCCCCGCCGCAGCGGCAGACGCGCCCCCATCACCGCGTACGGCCGGGACGCGCTCGGGAAGTGGACCTGGCGGGCCAGGTCCACGTAGCCGAGGTGGCGGTAGAGGCGGCGGGCGGGGCTTTCCGTGTCGATGGCGGAGAGGATCGAGCGGGGCTCGTCCGCCGTGCCGGTGATCGTGGTGATCAGTTCGGTGCCGAGGCCGCGGCCCTGGTGGGCGGGGTGGACGTGGAGTTCGGTGATGACGAAGGAGTCGTCGAGCCAGCCGTCGTTGCCTTCGCGGACCAGGTACGGCTGGACGACGGAGGACCACCAGTGGGCGCGGTCGTTGGGCATGCCGTACACGAAGCCGACGAGCCGGCCGTCGGGTGTCGTGGCGCCGAAGGCGCGGGCGCCGCGGCAGGCCATGTGGCGCAGCACGATGTGGCGGCGTACCGCGACCTCGCCCTGGGTGAGTCCGAAGGCGATGGCCTGGACGCCGAGCGCCTCGTCCACGCGCGCGGCCAGGTCGAGGGGCCCGACCTGCACGACGTCATCCATGCCCCGAACCCTACTTCCCGCGTTTTCAGAACAGAACGCTCATGAACGTGCCCACCTCGCGGAACCCCACCCGGCGGTACGCGGCCCGCGCGGGCGTGTTGTAGTCGTTGACGTACAGGCTGACGACGGGCGCCACGTCGGCGAGCGCGTAGCGCAGTACGGCGGCCATGCCGGTCTCGGAGAGGCCGCGGCCCCGGTGCTCGGGGGCGACCCAGACGCCCTGGATCTGGCAGGCCTGCGGGGTGGCGGCGCCGATCTCGGCCTTGAAGATCACCTGGCCGTCCTCGACGCGGGCGAAGGACCGGCCGGCGGCGACGAGTTCGGCGACGCGGGCCTGGTAGAGGAGGCCGCCGTCGCCGGCCATCGGGGAGACGCCGACCTCCTCGGTGAACATCGCGACGCACGCGGGCATGATCACGTCCATCTCGTCCTTGCGGATGCGGCGGACGAGCGGGTCGGGCTCGATGCCGGGCGCGGGCTGCTCGGTGACCATGAGGGGCTGGCTCGGGCGGACGTCGCGGGCGGGGCCCCAGCTCGGTTCGAGGAGCCGCCACAGGTGGGCGGTGGGTTCGGCGGGGCCGACGATGGAGGAGCAGCGGCGGCCGGTCCTGCGGGCGCGGTCGGCGAAGGCGCGTACGGCGTCGGGAGTGGCGCAGATGGGGACGAGGTTGGCGCCGGCGTAGCAGAGGGAGCGGAGCCGTCCTTCGGTGTACCAGCCCCACATCTCGCCGCCGAGGCGCCAGGGGTCGAGGCCGGCGGCCTGGACGCGGGCCGTGACGAACGCGTTGGCGACGGGCTCGCTCTCCAGGACGGCGAGCGCGGCGCCGAGGTCGCCGGG
This sequence comes from Streptomyces sp. TRM64462, assembly GCF_013362995.1. GTDB lineage: Bacteria > Actinomycetota > Actinomycetes > Streptomycetales > Streptomycetaceae > Streptomyces. The sequence continues at coordinate 6,182 of NZ_JABWDV010000232.1, forward strand.
TTCGAGGACCCGGGTGGTGGTGTGCGTCAACACGGGGGGCCTCACCAGTGGTCAGTCAGTCTCCGCACTGTACCTGGCCAGGTCGGGGAGTGGCGGGTGGGGACGGCGTGAGCCCCGCCGCGTGGTGCGGCGGGGCTCACGGTGGAGGTGCGGGGTGCGCGGGATGCGCGGGGTGTCAGCTCACGGAGACCTCGGGCTCGCCGGAGGGGATGCCGTCCTTCTCCATCTGCTCGGCGATCTTCATGGCCTCTTCGATGAGGGTCTCGACGATCTTGGACTCGGGGACGGTCTTGATGACCTCGCCCTTGACGAAGATCTGGCCCTTGCCGTTGCCGGAGGCGACACCGAGGTCGGCCTCGCGGGCCTCGCCGGGGCCGTTGACGACGCAGCCCATGACGGCGACGCGCAGCGGCACCTCCATGCCTTCGAGGCCTGCCGTGACCTCGTCGGCGAGCTTGTAGACGTCGACCTGGGCGCGGCCGCAGGACGGGCAGGAGACGATCTCCAGGCGGCGCTGGCGGAGGTTGAGGGACTCCAGGATCTGGATGCCGACCTTGACCTCTTCGGCGGGCGGGGCGGACAGCGACACGCGGATGGTGTCGCCGATGCCCTCGGAGAGGAGGGCGCCGAAGGCGACGGCGGACTTGATGGTGCCCTGGAAGGCCGGGCCGGCCTCGGTGACGCCGAGGTGCAGCGGGTAGTCGCACTGGGCGGCGAGCTGCCGGTAGGCGTTGACCATGACGACCGGGTCGTTGTGCTTGACCGAGATCTTGATGTCGCGGAAGTCGTGCTCCTCGAAGAGGGACGCCTCCCAGAGGGCGGACTCGACGAGCGCCTCGGGGGTGGCCTTGCCGTACTTCTGGAGCAGCCGCCGGTCGAGGGAGCCGGCGTTGACGCCGATGCGGATCGGGGTGCCGGTCTCGCGGGCCGCCTTGGCGATCTCCTTGACCTTGTCGTCGAACTGCTTGATGTTGCCCGGGTTGACCCGGACGGCGGCGCAGCCGGCGTCGATGGCGGCGAAGACGTACTTCGGCTGGAAGTGGATGTCCGCGATCACGGGGATCTGGGACTTCTTCGCGATGGTGGCGAGGGCGTCGGCGTCGTCCTGCGTGGGGCAGGCGACGCGGACGATCTGGCAGCCGGACGCGGTGAGTTCGGCGATCTGCTGGAGGGTGGCGCCGATGTCGGAGGTCCGCGTGGTGGTCATGGACTGCACCGACACGGGTGCGTCGCCGCCGACGGCGACCGATCCGACCTGGATCTTGCGGCTGACGCGGCGCTCGGCCAGCTTGGTCGGAACGGACGGGATACCGAGAGAAATCGCGGTCATCTGCTGTGCAACCCCAAGGTGTGGATCGAGGTCCCGAGATCGGCGGGCTCCAGGCTTCGAGATTACAGGTGGCGTGCTCCCGCCAGCACATCGTGCCGGGGTGTGCCGCCCGAAGGGAGCGGCCGGGCGCACGTTCGCGCCCGGCCCTGTGTCCGCCGTGACGGGATGCTGTTCGGGTTATGTGATCTTCACGGGGTTCACGATGTCGGCGAGCAGCACGAGCAGCGTGAAGCAGATGAAGATGCCCGCGACGACGTACGCGACCGGCATGAGTTTCGCGACGTCGAAGGGCCCCGGGTCGGGGCGCCGGAACACCCGGGCGACGTGCCGGCGGGCAGACTCCCACAGAGCGCCCGCGATATGGCCGCCGTCGAGGGGCAGCAGCGGGAGCATGTTGAAGAGGAACAGGGACAGGTTGAATGTGGCGAGGACCAGCAGGAACGTCGCGATGATGTTCTGCGTGGGCATGTCGAGGTTCATCACCTCGCCGCTGATGCGGGCGGCGCCGACGATGCCGACCGGGGAGTCCTCCTTGCGTTCGCCGTCGCCGAAGGTGGCGTCCCACAGGTCGGGGATCTTGGAGGGCAGCGCGATGACGGCGTGGGCGCCGTCCTCGATCATGTCGCCCATGCGGTCGACGGACTCGCCGAAGCCGAGCGGGACGATCTCGGTCTGGGAGATGAAGCCGAGGTAGCCCGCCTTCACGTACTGGTCGCGGACGATCCTGCCGTCGGCGTCCTTCTTCGCCACCAGGTTCTCGGCGAGGGTGGGGCGCAGGACGATCTCCTGGCCTGCGCGGTCGACCGTGAGGGTGGCGGGGCCGGTGGTGGCGCGGATGCGGGCGGAGAGGGTGTCCCAGTCGTCGACGCGCTCGCCGTTGAAGGCGACGATCCGGTCGCCCTCCTTGAGGCCGGCGGCGTAGGCGGGGCTCTCGCGATCGCCCTTGGCGCACTTGTCGCGGCCGGTGCTCTGGTCGATGACGCACTTCTGGACGCCGGCGACCTCGGTGGTCTGGGTGGCGAAGCCGAAGCTCATGGCGACGCCGAGGAACAGCGCGACGGCGAGGATCAGGTTCATGAACGGGCCCGCGAACATCACGATGACGCGCTTCCACGGCTTGCGCGTGTAGAACATGCGCTTCTCGTCGCCGGGCTGGAGTTCCTCGTACGCGGCCGAGCGGGCGTCCTCGATCATGCCGCGGAAGGGCGAGGTGGAGCGGGCCTCGACGCGGCCGTCGTCACCGGGCGGGAACATGCCGATCATGCGGATGTAGCCGCCCATGGGGATGGCCTTGATGCCGTACTCCGTCTCGCCCTTGTGGCGGGACCAGAGCGTCGGGCCGAAGCCGACCATGTACTGGGGCACGCGGATGCCGAAGAGCTTGGCCGTGGAGAGGTGGCCGAGCTCGTGCCAGGCGATGGAGATCAGCAGTCCGACGGCGAACAGCGCGATGCCGAGGATCGTCAACAGAATCGTCATGCGCGAGCCTCCGCCGTCGTCTTCGCGGCTTTCGCCGCCAGTTCACGTGCCCGGGCCCGTGCCCAGGTCTCCGCTTGCAAGACGTCCGTCACCGTCAGTGAAGTTCCCGGATCCGGTGTGCCGTGTTCGGTGACGACATCGGTGACCGTGTCCATGATCGCGTTGAAGGGCAGCCGGCCGGCGAGGAACGCGTCCACGCACTCCTCGTTGGCGGCGTTGAAGACGGCCGGGGCCGTGCCGCCGAGTTCGCCGACGTGCCGGGCGAGGCCGACGGACGGGAACGCCTCCGTGTCGAGCGGGAAGAACTCCCAGGTGGAGGCCTTGGACCAGTCGAAGGCGGGCGCGGCGTCCGGGACGCGCTCGGGCCAGCCGAGGCCGATGGCGATGGGGCCGCGCATGTCGGGCGGGGTCGCCTGGGCGAGCGTCGAGCCGTCCGTGAACTCCACCATCGAGTGGACGTACGACTGGGGGTGGACGACGACCTCGATGCGGTCGAACGGGATGTCGTAGAGCAGATGGGCCTCGATGACCTCCAGGCCCTTGTTGACGAGCGTCGCGCTGTTGACGGTGATGACCGGGCCCATGGACCAGGTGGGGTGCGCGAGCGCGTCCTCACGGGTGACCTGGGCCAGCTCCGCGCGCGTACGGCCGCGGAACGGGCCGCCGGACGCGGTGACGACCAGCTTGCGCACGTCGGCGCGGGTGCCGGCGGCCAGCGCCTGGAACAGCGCGGCGTGCTCGGAGTCGACCGGGATGATCTGGCCCGGCTTGGCGACGGCCTTCACCAGCGGGCCGCCCACGATGAGCGACTCCTTGTTGGCGAGCGCGAGCGTGCGGCCCGCCTCCAGGGCGGCGAGCGTGGGGGCGAGTCCGATGGAGCCGGTGATGCCGTTGAGGACGGTGTGGCAGTCGGAGGCGGCCAGCTCCGCGGCGGCGTCCGGGCCGGCCAGGATCTCCGGCAGCGGCTCGGTGCCTCCCCCGCTCCGGGCTTCGCTCGAGCGGGGGGACCCCCATCGCTCCTTCAGCGCGTCGCGCACCGCGGGCACCGCGTCCTCGCGGGCGACCGCGACCGTGCGGACCCGCAGCCGGTGCGCCTGCTCCGCGAGGAGCTCGGGCCGTCCGCCGGCGGCGGAGAGCGCGGTGACGCGGAACCGGTCGGGGTTGCGCAGCACCAGGTCGATGGCCTGGGTGCCGATGGACCCGGTGGAGCCGAGGACGACGATGTCCCGGCGGCCTTCGGTCGGATCGAAGGCGATGTGCGGGTCGGCGAGGGGTGCTGGGCTGTCGCTCATGCCCCCCATTCTTGCCGCATCCGCACCCGGCTTTGACCGGGTCCCCTCGACCGGGTGTCAGGCGCCGTCGCGGAACCGGGCGAACGCCTCGTGGAAGCCGGGGAAGGTCTTCCGTACGCAGCCGGGGTCGTCGAACGTGATGCCGGGCGTGCGCAGTCCGGTGACGGCGAAGGACATCACCATGCGGTGGTCGCCGTGGGTGCGGATCTCGGCGGGGCCCGGGGTGCCGGGCAGGATCTCCAGCCGGTCGGGGCCGGTGGTGGCGGTGACGCCGAGGCGGCGGAGGTTCTCGGCGCAGGCGTCGAGGCGGTCGCACTCCTTCACGCGCGTGTTGGCGACGTCCTCGATGCGGACGGGGCCTTCGGCGAAGGGCGCGAGGGCCGCGAGAGTGGGCATGGTGTCGGAGATGTCGCGCATGTTGACGGTGAGGCCGGTGAGGCGGCCCGTGCCGCGTACGGTCGTGCGGTCGGCGGTCATGTCGACGTGGGCGCCCATGCGGCGCAGCACGTCGACGAACCGCAGGTCGCCCTGGAGGGCGCCGGTGCCCAGGCCGGGCACGGTGACCTCGCGGCCGGTGAGGGCGGCGGCCGCGAAGAAGTAGCTCGCCGTGGAGGCGTCGGGCTCGATGGCGTACGTGGTGGCGCGGTAGCCGGTCGGCGGGACCGTGAAGACGTTCCCCTCGCGGGTGGGCTCGGCGCCGAAGGACCGCATCATCGCGAGGGTGATCTCGACGTACGGCTCGGAGACCAGGTCCGTGACGGTGATGCGCAGGCCCTCGGCGGTGAGGGGGCCGAGCAGCAGCAGCGCGGTGAGGAACTGGGACGACTGGCCCGCGTCGAGCGTGAGCGCGCCGCCCTTGATGCCGGAGGCGGCGATCCGCAGCGGGTGGTGGCCCTCGGCCTCCTCGTGGCGCAGGTCGACGCCCAGGGTGCGCAGCGCGTCGGTGAGCGGGCCGAGCGGGCGGCGGCGCAGCTGCGGTGAGGCGTCGAACCGGAAGTCGCCGTGCCCGGCGGCGGCCAGCGCGGGCAGGAACCGCCCGGTGGTGGCGCCGTCGCGGCAGTACACGTCGGCGGTGGCGGCGCCGGGGCCGGCCGGGCGGCCGGTGACGCGCCAGGCGCCGGCGGTGCGCTCGACCTCGTATCCGAGGGTGCCGAGGCCCTCCAGGAAGCCCTCGGTGTCGTCGGAGGCGAGCGGGCGCAGGAGCGTGCTGGTGCCGTCGGCCGCGGCGGCCAGGAACAGGGCGCGGGCGGTGACGGACTTGGAGCCGGGGATGTCGATGACGGTCACGGCCCCCATCCTGCCGCGCGTCCCGCCCCGGCCGCCGGGCGTCTCAGCTGCTGGTCGCCGCGTGCGGAAGCCGGGACCGCGTGCGGAAGCGGGGACCGTGTGCGGAAGCCGGGACCGCGTGCGGAAGCGGGGACCGTATGCGGCGGTCAGTCCTCGACGACCGTGACCTTGCGCTCGTTGAGCGGCTGGGTCGGCCGGTTGGTCTTCGGGAACATCTTCTTGTACGCCGCGACTTCGGCCGGCGCGACCGTGACCGGGTCCTTCAGGACGGTCCACTTGACGCCCTCGGTGCACGGCGGGGTGGTCAGCGAACCCTCGTACCGGTACTGGTCGCGGTCGCCCGGCAGGAACGCGGTGAGGTCGATCGGCTCGGTGACGGACGCCTTGCCGCCTTCCTTCTCCGGGAGCCGCTTCCAGAGGTCCGCGAAGGCGGAGGCGCCCGCCTTCTCCTGCATCAGGACGCCGACGACGGCCAGTCTGCCCGCCTTGTCCGCGTGGACGAAGTGCAGCTCCATGGCGCTGTGTTCGCCCTCCTCGGTGTGTTCGCTCGGTAGGTGGAAGTGGAACTGCTTCAGGTCGTACGGGGTGCCGTCGAGGATGATTCTGCTGCCCGGGGAGACGTTGGCCTGCACGGTGTGGCCGTTGTTCACCACCTCCGCGGTCACGGGCTTGTAGTCGAAGGTGACGGCCTTGTCGACCGGCGCCTGGGCCGCGGATTCCTCGCGCAGGTCCACGGGGGACTGCTCGTGGCCCTTCTCGCAGGCCTCGAAGTCCTCGGCGAGCGTCGCCCAGTCGGCCGGGCCACCGGCGCCCTCGTAGCTCCAGTGCGCGGTGCCCTTCTGGGCGGGGGCGGGGGCGGCGGCCGCGTCGCCGCCGTGGGCGCAGGAGGTGGCCGTGAGGACGGTGAGGGTGGCGACTGCGGCGGTGGCGGCCATGCGTATGACGCGCGAGTACATGCTGAATACACCTCGTGGACGGGTTGGGGGGCGGTCACCCGGGTGGGCGACCGGTCCCTCACCTTCCGCCCTCATCGGCCAGCACAAGGACAAGAAGCGAACAAGAAAGATCAAAGAAGCGTAAGCATTCGCACAAAACACCATCCCCGCCTCACGCATACGCACGTGAGGCGGGGACGGATCGGGTCGATCGCTAACGGATCGGGCGGTGCACGTTCTCCTTCTCCGAGGGACCCGGGGTCGCGTCGGCGATCCAGGGGCCTTCGCCGCTGGGGTCCAGGACGCCCTCCTCCAGCCAGGTGTAGCGGCCCGCCAGGACGCCCTTGACGAGCCTGCGGTCCTCGTCGTCGGTGTTGGACCACAGGCGGCCGAAGAGCTCCTCCACGCGCAGGCGGGCCTGGCGGCAGAACGCGTCGGCCAGTTCGTACGCGGCGCGGCCGTTGTCGCCCTGGGAGCGCAGCAGTTCGGCGCGGACGCACGCCGCGCTCATGGCGAACAGCTCGGCGCCGATGTCGACGATCCGGCCGAGGAAGCCCTGCTTGGTCTCCATACGGCCCTGCCAGCGGGACATCGCGTAGAACGTCGAGCGGGCCAGCTTGCGGGAGGTGCGTTCGACGTAGCGGAGGTGCGTGGCCAGGTCGGGATGGCCCTTCGGGTGGAAGTCGGTGTACGAGGTGGGGAGCTGGCCGCGGCCCGCCACCAGTTTCGGGAGCCAGCGGGCGTAGAACGCCGTCGCGTGGGCGCCCGCCTTCGCCTTGTCGCCCAGCGACTTGTCGGGGTCGATGATGTCGCCGGCGACCGCCAGGTGGGCGTCGACGGCCTCGCGGGCGATCAGCAGATGCATGATCTCCGTCGAGCCCTCGAAGATGCGGTTGATGCGCAGGTCCCGCAGGAGCTGCTCCGCCGGGACGGGGCGTTCGCCGCGGGCCGCCAGGGACTCCGCGGTCTCGTAGCCGCGGCCGCCGCGGATCTGGACCAGTTCGTCGGCCATGAGCCAGGCCATCTCGGAGCCGTACAGCTTGGCGAGTGCCGCCTCGATGCGGATGTCGTGGCGGTCCTCGTCGGCCATCTGGCTGGACAGGTCGAGGACGGCCTCCAGGGCGAAGGTGGTCGCGGCGATGAAGGAGATCTTCGCTCCGACCGCCTCGTGCAGGGCGACCGGCTTGCCCCACTGCTCGCGGACGGCGCTCCACTCGCGGGCGATCTTCAGGCACAGTTTGCCCGCGCCCGCGCACATCGCGGGGAGGGACAGGCGGCCGGTGTTCAGCGTGGTCAGGGCGATCTTCAGGCCCGCGCCCTCGGGGCCGATGCGGTTCGCGGCGGGGACACGGACCCGGTGGAAGCGGGTGACGCCGTTCTCCAGGCCGCGCAGGCCCATGAACGCGTTGCGGTTCTCGACGGTGACGCCGTCGGACGCGGCCTCGACGACGAAGGCGGTGATGCCGCCCCGGTGCCCCTCGGACTTCGGTACGCGCGCCATGACGACGAGCAGGTCCGCCACGACCCCGTTGGTGGTCCACAGCTTGACGCCGTCGAGGACGTAGCCGTCGCCGTCCGGGACGGCCGTGGTGGCGAGCCGCGCCGGGTCGGAGCCGACGTCGGGCTCCGTGAGGAGGAAGGCGGAGATGTCGGTGCGGGCGAGCCGCGGCAGGAAGGTGTCCTTCTGCTCCTGCGTACCGAAGATCTTCAGCGGCTGCGGTACGCCGATCGACTGATGCGCCGAGAGCAGCGCGCCCACGGCGGGGCTCACGGAGCTGACGAGCGCCAGGGCCTTGTTGTAGTACACCTGGGTGAGGCCGAGGCCGCCGTACCTGGTGTCGATCTTCATTCCGAGCGCGCCGAGTTCCTTGAGCCCGTCGATCACGGCGTCGGGGATACGGGCCTCACGCTCGATCAGGGCGCCGTCTATCTTCGTCTCGCAGAAGTCGCGGAGCTTGGCGAGGAACTCCTCACCGCGCTCGGTGTCCTCGGCGCCGGGCAGCGGGTGCGGATGGATCAGGTCCAGGCGGAAGCGGCCGAGGAACAGCTCCTTGGCGAAGCTGGGCTTGTGCCAGGCCTGCTGGCGGGCGGCCTCGGCGACCTGGCGGGCCTCGCGCTCGGAGACTTTGGGCTTGTGGTGTGGGCCGGACATGGGGGCTCACCTCACCGCGGGTTCGGGGCGGCCGGCCGGTCGTCCTACCGGTCGGTGCTACTCATCCGTATTACCCGATGACAGCGCGTACGAAAATACGATAAGGCGGCCTGAGCCCCCGCACAGTGGGCTCAGGCCGCCGGTTCACGGGGCCGTACGAGTGAGAACGCGCCGGCCGTCACGCCGCCGGGCGTGTCACAGGGCGAGGCCCGTCAGGACCAGGACCCGCTCGTAGGTGTAGTCGTCCATCGCGTACGCCACGCCCTCGCGGCCGACGCCGGACTGCTTGGCGCCGCCGTACGGCATCTGGTCGGCACGGTACGACGGGACGTCGCCGATGATCACGCCGCCGACCTCCAGGGCGCGGTGGGCGCGGAACGCCGTCTGCAGGTCGTGCGTGAAGACACCCGACTGGAGGCCGAACTTGGAGTTGTTGACCTCCGCGAACGCGGCGGCCTCGCCGTCGACCCTGTGGAGCGTGAGGACCGGGCCGAAGACCTCCTCGCGGGCGAGCGTGACGTCCGACGGCAGGTCCGCGAGCACGGTCGGCGCGTACGTGGCGCCCTCGCGCTTGCCGCCGGTGAGCAGCTTCGCGCCGCCCTTGACGGCCTCGTCGACCCAGGACTCGACGCGCTTGGCGGCGTCCTCGCTGACCAGAGGGCCGACGTCCGTGGCGTCATCGGACGGGTCGCCGGTGCCCTGCGCCTCGACGGCGGCGACGATCCTCGGGACAAGCCGGTCGTAGACCGAGGCGTCCGCGATGACGCGCTGCACGGAGATGCAGGACTGGCCGCCCTGGTAGTTGGAGAAGGTGGCGATACGCGTCGCCGCCCAGTCCAGGTCCTCGTCGGAGGCCCAGTCCGCGAGGACGACGGCCGCGGCGTTGCCGCCGAGCTCCAGGGTGCAGTGCTTGTGAGGCACGGACTGCTGGATCGCGTAGCCGACCGTGTCGGAGCCGGTGAAGGAGATGACCGGCAGACGCTCGTCCTGGACGAGGGCGGGCATCCGGTCGTTCGGCACCGGCAGGACCGACCAGGAGCCGGCCGGCAGGTCGGTCTCGGCGAGCAGCTCACCGAGGATCAGACCGGACAGCGGGGTCGCGGGCGCCGGCTTGAGGATGATGGGCGCGCCGACGGCGATGGCCGGGGCGACCTTGTGGGCGCACAGGTTCAGCGGGAAGTTGAACGGCGCGATGCCGAGGACGACGCCCTTGGGGAAGCGGCGGGTGAGGGCGAGACGGCCGGTGCCGCCGGCGTCGGTGTCGAGGCGCTGGGCATCGCCGCCGTTGAAGCGGCGGGCCTCCTCGGCGGCGAAGCGGAAGACGGAGACGGCGCGGCCGACCTCGCCGCGGGCCCACTTGACGGGCTTGCCGTTCTCGGCGGAGATCAGCTGGGCGATCTCCTCGGTGCGCTCGGCGAGCCGCTTGGACACGTGGTCCAGGGCGGCGGCGCGGACGTGGGCGGGGGTAGCGGCGAACTCGTCGACGACGGCGTGCGCGGCGGCCACGGCCTCTTCGACCTGGGCCTCGGTGGGCACGCTGACCTGGCCGACGGTCCGGCCGTCCCAGGGCGATGTGACGTCGAAGGTGGCGTCGCCGGTGGCCTCGCGGCCGGCGAGCCAGAAGGCGTGGGTGGCGGTCATCGCGGTCCCGGCCCTTCCGAGTAGTGGGGTGTGGTGCTGGCGTGCGTCGCTTGCGCTCAGCTCACACGGTAGGGCCGAGGGGCCGGATCGGTGTTTGTCCGTGATGGAGTGGTCGCGGGGCCGGGTCCGCCGGTTCGGCAGATGCGGCCCCGCGTGACGTACGCGCTCACGTACGGCGTTCGGTGCGCACGATGAGCCACACACCGGCCACCACGACACTGCCGCCGAGCGCGATGGGCCAGGTCAGCGTCTCGTCCAGGATCAGCCAGCCGAGGAGGACCGCGACGACCGGGTTGACGTAGGCGTAGGTGGCGGCCAGCGAGAGCGGCGCGCGCTGGAGAAGCCAGGCGTACGCGGTGAAGGCGATCAGCGAACCGAAGACGATCAGGTACGCGAGCGCGGTCCAGGAGCGGGCGGACACGGCCGACAGGTCCAGGCCGCGCTGCTCGCCGCGCGCCAGGCCGACGAGGAGGCAGCCGAGGCCGCCGGCGGCCATCTCGTACGCGCTCGCCGTGAACGGGTTGCGCGGCATGGGGATACGGGACGACGAGAACGACCCGGCGGACCACATGAGCGTCGCCACGACCACCAGGAGTACGCCGCTGATCCGGACGTCGCCGCTGAGGCCGGGGAGGGTGAGGACGGCGAGCCCGGCCAGGCCGAGCAGGACGCCCGCGTACGCGCCGGTGCCCGGGCGCTCGCCGTAGGCGGTGCGCAGCAGCACGACCCAGGCGGGGACGACGGCGACGAGCAGGGCGGCGAGCCCGGACGGTACGGAGGTCTCGGCGAGGACGACCAGGCCGTTGCCGCCCAGCAGCAGGAGCAGTCCGACGACGGCGGTGGACGCGAGCTGCGCGCGGGTGACCCTGAGGGCGGCGGGCCCCTGCCGCCAGGCGAGCAGCGCGGCGAGCACGAGCCCCGCGACGACGAACCGGGCACCGGCGGAGAGGAAGGGCGGCAGGGTCTCGACGACGACGCGGATGCCGAGGTAGGTGGAGCCCCACACGACGTAGACGATGGCGAGGGCGGCCCAGACGGCGCCGCCGATCCGGCGGCGGGCGGGCCCTGGGCGTACGGGCGCGGAGCCCTCCGGGGGCCGTGAGGCAGGGGGTGCCGCGTCCGCGGCCGGGGTTGTCATGGGCAGGAGAATATGGATCATCCACCCTCCACGGCAAAGAATTTGCCCGAATCCGGGCAGGATTCGGGCAGAACCAAAGGCGAGGGGCCCTTCGGGTGCGGGATTACGGCGCCGGGCGCTCCCCCGTCGCCTTCAGAGCCAGCCACAGCTCCATCCGCACGTCCGCGTCGTCCAGCGAGCGGCCCAGGATCTCCTCGACGCGCCGCATCCGGTAGCGCAGCGTGTGCCGGTGGACGCCCAGGTCCGCCGCCGCCGCGTCCCACTGGCCGTGCCGCGACAGCCAGGCGCGCAGGGACGCCACGAGGTCGCCGCGCCCGGTCGCGTCGTGCTCGTACAGCGCCCGCAGCATGCCGTCCGCGAACGCCCGTACCGCGTCGTCCGCGAGCAGCGGCAGCAGCGAACCGGCGGCCAGCTCCTCGTGCTCGACCAGGGCGCGGCCGCGCCTGCGGGCGACGGACAGGGCCTGCTCGGCCTGCTTGTAGGCGCCGGCGGCCGCTATCGGTCCGGTCGGCGCGGAGAGCCCGATGACGGAGCCCGCTTCTTCGGCGTCCTTCTCCGCGTACACCTCGCAGGCGGAGACCACCGCTCCCCCGTCGGCCGCGACGACGACCAGCCGGTCGTCGCCCTCCGGGACGGTCAGCACCGCCTCGCCGACGCGGGCGGCCGCGGCCTCCAGGGCGTCGGTGAGCGAGCCCAGCGGCGGCTCGTCGGCCGGTTCGGCGTCCGCGCCCGCCGCCTCGGCGATCAGCAGCCGGAACGGGGCGTCGAGCAGCCCCCCGTACAGGTCGCCCGCCACGGTGCGGGCGTGGTCCGGCTGCCCGGCCAGCATCATGCGCAGCACGGCCGCGCCGAGGCGCTGCTCGGCGGCCTGCAGGGAGCGGGACCGCTCCGTCGTCAGGGTCAGCAGGGCGACGGCCGAGTGGACGGCGTACCGCTCGGCGGTGCCCAGCGGGGCGGCCGTGCCCACGGCGAGCGCGCCGCGCACCCGCCGCCCGGAGCCCAGCGACTGGAGCTCCACGCGGTCGTCGGTGCCGCCGTCCGCACCGCCCACGACGGCGCTCGCCGGGGCGGCGCGCTCCCGCAGCCGCTGCACGTCCGGCGTGTACCGGGCGGCGCGCCGTGCCGCCCAGTCGGGTGCGGCGGCGATGACGGCGCCGGACGCGTCGTACAGGGCGGCCCAGCCGTCCACGTGCGCCGCGAGGCGGGCGAGCACGGCGTCCGGGCCCTCGGCGAGCGCCGCGCGGGTCAGCTCGCGCTGCGCCTCGAACCCCGCCGTCACGGCGCGGTACTGGTCGGCGGCGAGCGCGGCGGACACGGCCTTGGAGATGGCGAGGAACGGGGTGCGGCGCGGCACCTCCAGGAGCGGCAGGTCCTCCTCGCGGGCGGCGTCCAGGAGGGCCTGCGGGATCGCGTCGTAGTTGACGCCGACGGCGAAGCCGACGCCCACGACACCGGCGCCGGCCAGCCGCCGTACGTAGCGGCGCATGGCGTCGCCGTCCTCGGCGTCGAGGGTCATGGCGGTGGTGAGCAGCAGCTCCCCGCCCTCCATGTACGGGACGGGGTCGGCGAGTTCGCTGACGTGCGCCCAGCGGACGGGCGTTTCGAGGCGGTCCTCACCGGCGCGCACGGTGAGTTTGAGCGCGGAGTGCTGGACGAGCGAGGTGAGGGTGAGCGGCATGGGACCGGGGGGCCTTCGGGAGGGGGAGTTCGCCGTCCCGTATGAACGGCTGCTCCCGATTCTGCCAGGACGTACGACTGCGGCCTACGGCGCGCGGCCGCATGTCCGGCGCTCGGCGCGCGTACGGCGTGAGGCGCGCGTACGGCCAGGGCGCACGTACGGCGTGGCCGCACGGGCGGCATGCGGCGCGCGCACGGCGTGAGGCGCGCGCACGGCGTGAAGCGCGCCCGCACGGCGTGAGGCGCGCGTACCGCGTGAGGTCACGTCCGCAGATCGACCAGGAGCGGCGGCGTGCGGTCCCCGCGTACGCCGGTGAGGGACAGCACCGCGTGCCCGGCGGGTACGTCGTGCGCCAGGTCGGAGGCGGACCAGCGGGCGCGCTCGACCTCCCGCACGGTGACGGCCTCGGCGGTGGCGGCGCGGCCGGTCACCAGGCGGCGCATGGCGTGCACGAACTTGGTGAACGGCTCGTCCGCGATGATCTGCCGGTTGGTGACGTCCCGGGTCTGCACCCATTCGGTGCCCCACACCTCCGCGAACCGGCCGCCGTCCCACGGGGCGAGCCCCGCGAACGCCATACGGCAGCCGACCGCGCCCAGCAGCGGGCCCCGCAGGGCCTCGGGGACGTCCTCCAGGGTGCGCAGCGCGAGGACGACGCCCGCGTGGGCGGAGCGGAGCCGCTGGATGCCGCGCACCGAGTCGGCGGTGACCGTGTCGGTGGCGTCGTCCAGGACGAGGCAGGCGAACAGGGAGCGGTCGGCGCGGGCCAGGGCGGCCTCCGTGAACTGGCCGAGCAGCAGCCGGGCGATGATCCGGGACGCCTCCGTGTGGCCGCGCTCGGGCAGGTCGACGCGGACCCGCAGGGGGTGCTCGATGGCGCGCAGCGAGAAGGGGCGGCCGGCACCGTCGGTGCGGAAGAAGTCGGCGAAGGCGGGCCGGTCGAGGAAGGCGATCCGCTCGGCGAGGAGCACCGCGACGTCGTCGCCACGCTCGGCCTGCCGGGCGCGGGCGTCGAGTTCGCGCAGCTGGGCGGGGTCGCCGGAGACGGCGGTCCGCAGGGCGGCGATGGCCTGCGGGGCGCCGCCGAGGAGTTCGCGCAGCTCCGGCACGGGCGGGAAGTGGCCGTGGGCCGCCCGGTAGGGGCCGATGAGCTGGGCGAGGGCGGTGGCGGCCCGGCGGCTGTCCGGGACGAGGTCGCCGACCAGGGCCTCGGCGAGGAGGCGCGCGGCCTCGTCGGGGTCGTCGGCTCCGCCGTACAGGTCGAGGTCGTGGCGGGCGTCGGGACGGCCGACGGAGACGACAGCGTCGAAGGCGGCGTCGGGGGCGAGGGCGGCGCCCTGCGCGGTGACGGCGACGACGGCGGCGCGGTTGGCGAGCGCCTGGAGGCACAGCGACTCGGTGACGGGCCGGGTGAGCCGTACGGTCTTGCCCGACCCGGCCGGTCCCACGGCGAGCAGCGAGGTCCCGAGCAGCTCGGGTTCCAGGGCGACGCCCGTGGTGCGGCGCGCGTACGGGTTGCGGGGGTGGTCGGCGGCGGTGCCGATCCGCACCTGACCGGTGAGCAGGTCGTGCGCGGCGCTGCGAACCGGCAGGTCGCGCACGCCGGAGGGGTGCGCACAGGCGGCGGCCCCGTGCGCCCGTACGGCGTCGGTGAACGCGGCGAGCCGCCCGGGGTGGGTCCGCACGCCGTGCCAGGCCCGCTGGATGCGGGCGTAGTCGACGTCGCCGAGGGCCCCGGTGCGGGTGGCGTCGGTGAGCCGCGCGGCGGCGTCGGCGAGCCCGGCGTCCCGCAGCTCGGGCCACTCGGCGGGGTCGGCGCCGGGCCGCGGCGGAGGCGGCGCGGCGGCCTTGGCGCGGGACCGGGCGCGCAGGGGGCGGAGTCCGTAGCGGCGCCAGATCTCCGGGACGTGGCCGATGCGGGCGAAGAAGACGAGGAGGCCGCCGCCGACGAGCGCGTAGTAGGTGTAGCTCGCGGTGGCCCAGGTGGACGGGTCGCTGCGCCACGACTCGGGGGTGAGGACGAGGAGCGGCCAGATCCAGTAGTGGCCGAGGTAGCCGTTCCAGAGGAGGGACCACAGGAGCCAGCCGCTGAGCAGGGCGATGACGGCTCCGGCGAACAGTCTGCGGGCGGGTACGCGCTCGGGTTCCTCCAGCGGCCGCGGCCGGTGGCCGAGCCGCCACACCCCGGGCTCGGCGTCGGGGCGCGGGGTGCGGAGCCAGTCGACGACGGACGTGCCGACG
>NZ_JABWDV010000233.1 GCF_013362995.1 Streptomyces sp. TRM64462
CCCCCGATTCAGAAAGGCGCGGGGTGGGGGACAGAAGCCCCGCGGCGCCATCGCATCCCGTTGACCTGACCCGGCTCGGAGCCGATGACGTACCGCACCCGGCGCCCGTGCACCCGCCGCGCCGGTGCGCGGCAGCCGCGCGGGCGGCAGCCGCGGGCGAGGCGGGCGTAGCCGGGAGGGGGTGCCTCGGCCGTCGCCCACGCGCGCGTGGCCCGGCCCGGGAGGGCCTGGGGCGACGCGAAGCGGGTGACGGCGGCGGACATGGCGGTCAGGCCCGTCCGTGGCGCAGGGCGGGGTGGGCGCCCGCGGCGACCAGGTCGGCGACGGCGGCCTTGGGGTCGCGGCCGGTGACCAGCGACTCCCCGACGAGCACGGCGTCGGCGCCCGCGTTGGCGTAGGCGATCAGGTCGTGCGGCCCGCGCACACCGGACTCGGCGACCTTGACGATGCCGGCCGGGATCTCGGGGGCGACCCGCTCGAAGGTGGAGCGGTCGACCTTGAGGGTCTTCAGGTCACGGGCGTTGACGCCGATGATGCGGGCGCCGGCGTCGACGGCGCGCTCGACCTCCGCCTCGTCGTGGACCTCGACGAGCGGGGTGAGCCCGATGGACTCGGCGCGCTCGATGAGGGACACCAGCGCGGGCTGGTCCAGGGCGGCCACGATCAGCAGGGCCAGGTCGGCGCCGTACGCGCGAGCCTCCCAGAGCTGGTACGCGGTGACGATGAAGTCCTTGCGGAGCACCGGGATGTCGACCCGGGCCCGGACGGCCTCCAGGTCGGCGAGGGAGCCGCCGAAGCGGCGCTGCTCGGTGAGGACGGAGATGACGGCCGCGCCGCCCGCCTCGTAGTCGGCGGCGAGCCCCGCCGGGTCGGCGATGGCCGCCAGCGCGCCCTTGGACGGGCTGGAGCGCTTCACCTCGCAGATGACCTGCACACCCTCGCCACGCAGCGCGGCGGCACCGTCGCGGGCCTGGGGAGCCTTGGCGGCGCGCTCCTTCAGCTCGTCGAGGGAGACCCGCGCCTGTCGCTCTGCGAGGTCGGCGCGCACGCCCTCGATGATCTCGTCGAGCACACTCACGCGAGAGGCCCCCTTCCGGGAGGGTGATGTTTTGATCAAGCCGGACACCTCGATGGTATCCGGAGGTGGGGCCAGAAATCGCATCTGGTCGGGAACACCGCTGTGACCTGTGGGTTCACGGGGCCAGTGCGGAGCCGAACGGCAGATTCCGCACCACCGAGAACACCGCGCCCACCGTGCCGAGCACCCACCAGGCGGCCGGCGGCACGGTGACCTGGAAGCGCATCCCGCGGACGGCCTTGACCAGCCAGAACACCATCAGCACGGCGAACGCGACATACCCGGCGACGGCCGGGGCGTTGGCGCCGAGCGCGGTGGTGAGGTCGCCGTGGATGAACGCGTGCGCGCTGCGCAGGCCGCCGCAGCCGGGGCAGTAGAGGCCCGTGTACCGCAACAGGGGGCAGACGGGGTAGTGGCCGGGTTCGTTGGGGTCGACCGTCCCCACGTACGCGAAGGCCGCGGCGACCCCGGCGAGCGCGCCCAGCGGCGCGGCGAGGCGCCGGGTCAGCGGCGGTACGGGGGCGGGCCCGGCGCCCGGGCGGGGCGGGGGCTGCTGGGGCGGCGGGGGCGGGGCTGAGGGGCTCGGGGCTGCGTGGTTCGGGGCTGAGGGGCTCGGGGCTGCGCGGTTCGGGGCTGAGGGGCTCGGGGTGACGTCCACCCGGTGATTGTCGCCGCTCATGCGGAGAGGCGCAGCCCGGCCGTGCCGGACCGCGCCTCGCGGGGTGTGACCGAGGGTCAGGCCTTCCGCGCGCCGACCTGGGCGCGGGCGTCGAGCGCCTCCTGGGTCGGCTTCGGCATGCCGAGGCCGGCGGCCTTCATGGCGAGACCGACGACACCGCCGAGCACGACGACGCCCATCCCGGCCCAGAAGCCGAGCGGGTTCGCCGCCACCATGAAGACACCGGCGACGCAGAAGCCGATGAAGGAGATGGTGACACCGGTCCAGGCGGCCGGGGTGTGTCCGTGGGCGCTGCCCGCCATGAGTTGCTCCTCGTTGAATGTTGCTCTGTGTGAGGCCCCGCCGAGTGCGGTCGCTCGTCGCCATTGTTCCGCACGCGCGCGTGCGGAGTGATCCCGGGGTGGGCCGCTCGTGCGTGGGTCGTGCGGCGTACCCGGGGATCAGGTGCGGTCGGTGGGGTCCTCGCCGCGGTCGAGGGCCTTCCACAGCTCCTCGGGCCGCTCGGGGTCGCCGGCCGTCCGGCGGGCGCTACGCGCGCGGGGGCCGGTGTCGCGTTCGTACCGGCCGGACATGGCGGGCCAGGTGCGGCCGTAGCGCAGGGCCAGGAGGCCGGCGGCCAGGATCAGCAGGGCGGCCGCGGCCGTGATGTACGGCCAGGGCGTCTGGGTGAGGGCGTCGACGCGGGCGGCGGTGTCGCCGGTCGCGCGGGCGGCCTCCGCGTCGAGTGCCGCGCTGTCGGAGGCACCCAGGAGGGCCGCCGCGGCCGCTCCGGCACCGCTCAGCGTGAGCAGCAGCGCGACGAGGCGGCGGCCTGCGCCACGTGCCGCGAGGACGGCGACCAGGGCGGCGAGCCCGACGATGGCGAGGGCGGTGGGCGCCCCGGTGACGTCACCGCCCGCCGCGTCCAGGACGGCACCGGAGCCGACGGTCGACACGACCTTGCCCTCGGTCCAGGTCTGGCCGGAGGCGAGGAGGACGACGGCGGCGCCGACGGCGCCGAGCAGGAGGGCGGTGGCGAGGCTGCGGCGACCGCCCGTGGCGGCCGCCGCGTCGCCCGCGCGCGTGGTACGGGGCTGGGGTACGGATGCGGCACTCACGTACCCACTATCCCCCATGGCCTCAGACGCGGTTCATCCGGTTGGCGGTGTGGACGGCGCGGAGCACCGCGGCCGCCTTGTTGCGGCATTCGGTGTCCTCGGCGACCGGGTCCGAGTCGGCGACGACACCGGCGCCGGCCTGCACGTAGGCGGTGCCGTCGCGCAGCAGGGCGGTGCGGATGGCGATGGCCGTGTCGGAGTCGCCCGCGAAGTCGAGGTAGCCGACGGCGCCGCCGTACAGGCCGCGCCTGGTGGGCTCCAGCTCCTCGATGATCTGCAGGGCGCGCGGCTTGGGCGCGCCGGAGAGCGTGCCGGCGGGGAAGCAGGCGGTGAGCACGTCGAAGGCGGTGCGGCCGTCCGCGACCCGGCCGGTCACGGTCGAGACGATGTGCATGACGTGGGAGTAGCGCTCGATCGACATGAAGTCGACGACCTCGACGGAGCCCGGTTCGCAGACCCGGCCCAGGTCGTTGCGGCCGAGGTCGACGAGCATGAGGTGCTCGGCGCGCTCCTTGGGGTCCGCGATGAGCTCGTCCGCGAGCGCCTGGTCCTCCTGCGGGGTCGCCCCGCGCGGGCGCGTTCCGGCGATGGGGTGCACCATCGCGCGGCCGTCCTCAACTTTGACCAGTGCTTCCGGGCTGGAGCCGACGACGTCGAACCCGTCGAAGCGGAACAGGTACATGTACGGGGACGGGTTGGTGGCCCGCAGCACCCGGTAGACGTCCAGGGCGCTCGCCGTGCAGGGGGTCTCGAAGCGCTGCGAGGGCACGACCTGGAAGGCCTCGCCGGCCCGGATGCGCTCCTTGATGTCCTCGACGGCCTCCTGATAGGCCGTGCCGCCCCACAGGGCGGTGTACTCGGGCAGCTCGGACGGCGGGAGGGCGGCGGGCGCGGAGTCGGCGGGCTTGGTGAGGTCGGCCTGCATGGCGTCGAGCCGGGCGACGGCGTCCGCGTAGGCCTCGTCGACGCCGGTGTCGAGGTCGTTGTGGTTGATCGCGTTGGCGATCAGCAGGACCGTGCCCTCCCAGTGGTCGAGGACGGCGAGGTCGGAGGTGAGCAGCATGGTCAGCTCGGGCAGCCGCAGGTCGTCGGTGCCGTGGTCGCCGACGCGTTCCAGGCGGCGCACGATGTCGTAGCCGAGGTAGCCGACCATGCCGCCGGTGAAGGGCGGCATGCCGGAGGCCAGGTCGCGCGGGGTGTGCAGGGTCTGCACGGTGGCGCGCAGGGCGGCCAGCGGGTCGCCGTCGAGGGGCACGCCGACCGGTGGGGTGCCCAGCCAGTGCGCCCGGCCCTCGCGGGCGGTGAGCGTGGCGGCGCTGCGGACGCCGACGAAGGAGTACCGGGACCAGGAGCCGAGGCCGTTCTCGGCGGACTCCAGCAGGAACGTCCCGGGGCGCTCGGCGGCGAGCTTGCGGTAGAGGCCCACCGGCGTGTCGCCGTCCGCGAGCAGGCGGCGGCTCACGGGGATCACGCGGCGGTCGGCCGCCAGCTTGCGGAAGGTCTCGAGGTCCATGGCGCCCGACCTTACTTGCCGAGCGGCAGGACGTCGGCGTCGAAGCAGGTGCGGGCGCCGGTGTGGCAGGCGGCGCCGACCTGGTCGACCTTGACCAGCACGGTGTCGGCGTCGCAGTCGAGGGCGACGGACTTGACGTGCTGGACGTGGCCGGAGGTGTCTCCCTTGACCCAGTACTCCTGGCGGCTGCGCGACCAGTAGGTGCAGCGGCCGGTGGTGAGGGTGCGGTGCAGGGCCTCGTCGTCCATCCAGCCGAGCATGAGGACTTCGCCGGTGTCGTACTGCTGGGCGATGGCCGGGACCAGCCCGTCGGGGCTGCGCTTGAGACGGGCGGCGATGGCCGGGTCAAGGTTGCTGGTCATGACGCCATTGTGCCGCGCGCTCGGGGGGCGCCCGGGCCGTGTCCACTGGGCGGACCGGGCGGGGCGGCCGTACCCTTGCGGACATGTCGACCCATGCCAAGCGTGAACGGCTTCTGCTCGCCGACCTGTTGGAGGCGGCGGGTCCGGACGCCCCGACCCTGTGCGACGGCTGGACCGCCCGTGAGCTCGCGGCCCATGTGGTGGTGCGGGAGCGCCGCCCGGACGCGGCGGCCGGCGTCCTGATCGGACCGCTGCGGGACCGCCTGGAGCGGGTGCAGGCGGAGTTCGCGGCGAAGCCGTACGAGGAGCTGATCCAGCTGATCCGTACGGGCCCGCCCCGGATGTCGCCCTTCTCGATCAAGCAGGTCGACGAGGGGGCGAACACGGTCGAGTTCTACGTCCACACCGAGGACGTCCGGCGCGCGCAGGCGGACTGGACGCCGCGGGAACTGGACCCCGTGTTCACGGACGCCCTGTGGACCAGGCTGGAGAAGATGGCCCGCCTCGCGGGGCGCCGATGCCCGGTGGGGCTCGTGGTGCGGCGCCCGAACGGTCAGACGGCGGTCGCGCACCGCGGTGCGCCCGTGGTGACGGTCACCGGAGAGCCGGGCGAGCTGATCCTGTTCCTGTACGGGCGCCAGGGCGCCGCGCACGTGGAGCTGGACGGGGACAAAGAGGCCGTGGCGCGTGTGCTGGAGGCGAAACTGGGCATCTGACCCACCTCCACCGGCGGAGAGGACGACGATGCTCAGGATCGCGATGACCAGCGTGTACGTGGACGACGAGGAGAAGGCGCACGCCTTCTACACGGACGTCCTGGGGTTCGAGACACGCACCCGCATCGATCTCGGCGGTGCCCTCTTCATCACCGTCGGCGCGCCGGGGCAGGACGTGGAGCTGCTGCTGGAGCCCGGGGACAGCCCGATCGCGCGGGCGTACACGAAGGGGCTGCGGGAGGCGGGGCTGCCGTGCATCGTCTTCGGCGTGGACGATCTGCGGGCGGAGTACGAGCGGCTGAGCCGGCTGGGCGTGGTGTTCACGCAGGAGCCGCAGGAGCAGGGACCCGTCCTGACGGCCGTCCTGGACGACACGGTCGGGAACCTGATCCAACTGGCCCAGCACGTGAGCTGAAGCGCGAACCGCCGGCGGCGGGCCCGCGCGTCAGGACCCGCCGGCGGCGGCTCAGCGGACCGGGTGGCCCGCGTCTCGCAGGGTTTCCTTGACCTCGCCGATGCGGAGGTCGCCGAAGTGGAAGACCGACGCGGCCAGGACCGCGTCCGCGCCCGCGTCGATCGCCGGCGGGAAGTCCGTCAGCCTGCCCGCGCCGCCCGAGGCGATGACCGGCACGGTGACATGGCGGCGTACGGCCGCGATCATCTCCGTGTCGTAGCCGTCCTTCGTGCCGTCCGCGTCCATCGAGTTGAGGAGGATCTCGCCGGCGCCCAGCTCCGCGGCGCGGTGGGCCCACTCGACGGCGTCCATGCCGGTGCCACGGCGGCCGCCGTGGGTGGTGACCTCGAACCCGGAGGCCGTGCCGGCCGCGCGGCGGGCGTCCACGGACAGGACGAGGACCTGGCGGCCGAAGCGCTCCGCGATCTCCCGGATCAGCTCGGGGCGGGCGATCGCCGCCGTGTTGACGCCGACCTTGTCCGCGCCGGCGCGCAGCAGCTTGTCGACGTCCTCGGCGCTGCGCACGCCGCCGCCCACGGTCAGCGGGATGAAGACCTGCTCGGCGGTGCGGCGCACCACGTCGTACGTGGTCTCGCGGTTGCCCGAGGACGCGGTGATGTCGAGGAACGTCAGCTCGTCGGCGCCCTCGGCGTCGTACAGCTTGGCCATCTCGACGGGGTCGCCGGCGTCGCGCAGGTTCTGGAAGTTGACGCCCTTGACGACGCGGCCGTTGTCCACGTCGAGGCAGGGGATGACTCGGACGGCGAGCGTCATGACACGGCTCCTCGGAATGCTTCCAGCTCTACTTCGACCGAGAAGCCGCACGGCTCCTCGCAGGGGCTTCCGCTCCGCACCCGTCGTACGGCGTCCGCCGACGTCATTCCGCCACCGCCGCCAGGGCTTCTTCGAGGGTGAACGTCTTGGCGTACAGCGCCTTGCCGACGATGGCGCCCTCGACGCCGAGCGGGACGAGCTCGGAGATGGCCCGCAGGTCGGCCAGCGAGGAGACGCCGCCGGAGGCCACGACGGGGCGGTCGGTGGCCGCGCAGACGTTCTTCAGGAGCTCCAGGTTGGGGCCCTGGAGGGTGCCGTCCTTGGCGATGTCGGTGACGACGTAGCGGGCGCAGCCCTCGGTGTTGAGGCGCTCCAGCGTCTCGTACAGGTCGCCGCCGTCGCGGGTCCAGCCGCGGCCGCGCAGGGTCGTGCCGCGCACGTCGAGGCCGACGGCGATCTTGTCGCCGTGCTCGGCGATGACCTTGGCGACCCACTCGGGGGTCTCCAGGGCGGCGGTGCCGAGGTTGACGCGGGTGCAGCCGGTGGCCAGGGCGGCGGCCAGGGAGGCGTCGTCGCGGATGCCGCCGGACAGCTCGACCTTGATGTCCATGGCCCGGGTGACCTCCGCGATCAGGTCGCGGTTGTCGCCGGTGCCGAACGCGGCGTCGAGGTCGACGAGGTGGAGCCATTCGGCGCCCGCGCGCTGCCAGGCCAGGGCCGCCTCCAGCGGGGAGCCGTAGGACGTCTCCGTGCCGGACTCGCCATGGACGAGCCGCACGGCCTGGCCGTCCCGGACGTCGACGGCGGGGAGGAGTTCGAGCTTGGTCATCTCAGAGTCCTGGTCTCTAGCGATAGCGGTGGCGGTGGGGCGGTGGCGGTGGCGGTCAGAAGGTCTTGAGCCAGTTGGTGAGCAACTGGGCGCCCGCGTCGCCGGACTTCTCCGGGTGGAACTGGGTGGCCCACAGCGCGCCGTTCTCAACGGCGGCGACGAACCGCTCGCCGTGCGTGGCCCAGGTGACCTTGGGGGCGCGCATACGGGGGCTGCCGATCTCCATGGTCCAGTCGTGCACCGCGTACGAGTGCACGAAGTAGAAGCGGGCGTCGGCGTCGAGACCGGCGAAGAGTTCGCTGTCGTCGGCCGCCTCGACCGTGTTCCAGCCCATGTGCGGGACGACGGGGGCCTTGAGCGGGCCGACGGTCCCGGGCCACTCGTCGAGGCCCTCGGTCTCGACGCCGTGCTCGATGCCGCGGGCGAACAGGATCTGCATGCCGACGCAGATGCCCATGACGGGGCGGCCCCCGGAGAGCCTGCGCTCGACGATCCAGTCGCCGCGGGCCTCCTTGAGACCGGTCATGCACGCGGAGAACGCGCCGACGCCGGGGACGAGGAGCCCGTCGGCGTTCATGGCCTTGTCGTAGTCGCGCGTGATCTCGACATCGGCCCCTACGCGCGCGAGGGCGCGTTCGGCGGAGCGGACGTTGCCGAATCCGTAGTCGAAGACGACGACTTTCTTGGTGGTGGCGGTCATACCGTCAATCCCAGATTCCCTGAATGCGCAGAACGCCGGCGAGCAGGCACATCGCGGAGGCGCCGGCCAGCAGGACGATGACGCCCCTCGGCATCTTCTGCTTGCTGAAGGAGTACACGCCGCCGGCCAGGAAGAGGCCGACGACGATCAGAATCGTGGACAGCCCGGTCACAGGGCGCCCTTCGTCGACGGGAGGATGCCGGCGGCCCGCGGGTCGCGCTCGGAGGCGTACCGCAGGGCGCGGGCGAGGGCCTTGAACTGGCACTCCACGATGTGGTGGGCGTTGCGCCCGTACGGGACGTGGACGTGAAGCGCGATCTGGGCCTGCGCGACGAACGACTCCAGGATGTGGCGCGTCATGGTCGTGTCGTACGAGCCGATCATCGGCGCCATGTTCTCGGGCTCGCTGTGCACCAGGTAGGGGCGGCCGGAGAGGTCGACGGTGACCTGGGCGAGCGACTCGTCCAGCGGGACGGTGCAGTTGCCGAAGCGGTAGATGCCGACCTTGTCGCCGAGTGCCTGCTTGAAGGCGGCGCCGAGGGCGAGGGCGGTGTCCTCGATGGTGTGGTGCGAGTCGATGTGCAGGTCGCCGTCGGTCTTGACCGTGAGGTCGAAGAGGCCGTGGCGGCCGAGCTGGTCGAGCATGTGGTCGTAGAAGCCGACGCCGGTGGCGACGTCGACCTTGCCGGTGCCGTCGAGGTCGATCTCGACGACGACGGACGTCTCCTTGGTGGTGCGCTCGACCCGTCCTACGCGGCTCATCAGCTGTGCTCCTTCTTGATTGCGCGAACCGCATCGAGGAACGCGTCGTTCTCTTCGGGCGTGCCGGCGGTGACGCGCAGCCAGCCCGGTACGCCGTTGTCGCGGACGAGGACCCCGTGGTCGAGGATCCGCTGCCACATGGCGTGGGCGGCGCCCTCGCCGTCGAACCGGCCGAACTGGACGAAGTTGGCGTCCGACTCGGTGACCTCGTATCCGATGCCGCGCAGCTCCGCGACCAGGCGGTCCCGTTCCGCCTTGAGCTGTTCGACGTACCCGAGCAGCGTATCGGTGTGTTCGAGTGCGGCGAGCGCGGTGGCCTGGGTGACGGCGGACAGGTGGTACGGCAGGCGGACCAGCTGGACGGCGTCGACGACGGCCGGGTGGGCGGCGAGGTAGCCGAGACGCAGCCCGGCGGCGCCGAAGGCCTTGGACATGGTGCGGGAGATCACCAGGTGGGGGCGGCCCTCGATGAGCGGCAGCAGCGAGGCGCGGTGGCTGAACTCGACGTACGCCTCGTCGACGACGACCAGGGACGGCTTGGCGGCCTGGGCGGCCTCGTACAGGGCGAGGACGGTGTCGGCGTCGACGGCGGTGCCGGTGGGGTTGTTGGGCGAGGTGATGAAGAGCACGTCGGGGCGGTGCCGGGCGATGGCGTCCGCCGCGGCGGCCACGTCGAGGCCGAAGTCCTCGCGGCGGGGGCCGGAGATCCAGCCGGTGCCGGTGCCGCGCGAGATCAGCCCGTGCATGGAGTACGAGGGTTCGAAGCCCATCGCGATACGGCCGGGCCCGCCGAAGGCCTGGAGGAGCTGCTGGAGCACCTCGTTGGAGCCGTTGGCCGCCCAGACCTGGCCGGTGCCGGCCTCGTACCCGGTGGTGCGGGTGAGGTAGCGGGCCAGCTCGGTGCGGAGCTCGACGGCGTCGCGGTCGGGGTAGCGGTTGAGGCCGCGGGCGGCCTCGCGGACGCGCTCCGCGATGCGCTCGACGAGCGGCTCGGGCAGCGGGTACGGGTTCTCGTTGGTGTTCAGCCGGACCGGGACGTCGAGCTGGGGGGCGCCGTACGCGGACTTGCCGCGCAGCTCGTCGCGGATCGGCAGGTCGTCGACGCGGATGTCGTTCGTGGAGCTCACTTGCCGGGCACCTTCCAGTCGAAGCGCGCCTTCACGGCGGCGCCGTGCGCCGGCAGGTCCTCGGCCTCCGCGAGGGTGACCACGTGGTGGGTGACCTCGGCGAGGGCGTCGCGCGTGTAGTCCACGATGTGGATGCCGCGCAGGAACGACTGCACGGACAGGCCGGACGAGTGGCAGGCGCAGCCGCCGGTCGGCAGGACGTGGTTGGACCCGGCGCAGTAGTCGCCGAGGGAGACCGGCGACCAGGGGCCGACGAAGACCGCGCCGGCGTTGCGGACGCGCTGGGCGACGGCGGCGGCGTCGGCGGTCTGGATCTCCAGGTGCTCCGCGCCGTACGCGTCGACCACGCGCAGGCCCTCGTCGACGCCGTCGACGAGGACGATCGCGGACTGCTTGCCGCGCAGCGCGGGCAGGATGCGGTCCTCGACGTGCTTGGTCGCGGCGATCTGCGGCTCCAGTTCCCGCTCGACGGCGTCGGCCAGCTCGACGGAGTCGGTGACGAGGACGGCGGCGGCGAGCGGGTCGTGCTCGGCCTGGCTGATCAGGTCGGCGGCGACGTGGACCGGGTCGGCCGTGGCGTCGGCGAGTACGGCGATCTCGGTCGGGCCCGCCTCGGTGTCGATGCCGATGCGGCCGGTGAAGTAGCGCTTGGCTGCGGCGACCCAGATGTTGCCGGGGCCTGTGACCATGTTGGCGGGGGCGCAGGTCTCGGTTCCGTAAGCGAACATGGCGACGGCCTGGGCGCCGCCGACGGCGTACACCTCGTCGACGCCGAGGAGGGCGCAGGCGGCGAGGATCGTCGGGTGCGGCAGGCCGTGGTGTTCCTTCTGCGGCGGTGAGGCGAGCGCGATGGACGCGACACCGGCCTCCTGCGCCGGAACGGCGTTCATGATCACGGACGAGGGGTAGACGGAGCGGCCGCCCGGCGCGTACAGGCCGACGCGCTCGACGGGGACCCACTTCTCCGTGACCGTGCCGCCGGGCACGACCTGCGTGGTGTGCGAGGAGCGGCGCTGCTCGCGGTGGACGATCCGGGCGCGCCGGATGGACTCCTCCAGGCCCGCGCGGACGGCCGGGTCCAGCTCCTCCAGGGCGCGGGTCAGCGCGGCGGCCGGGACCCGTACCTGGTCGAGGGTGACGCCGTCGAACCGCTCGGCGTAGTCGATCAGCGCCGCGTCGCCCCGATGGTGCACGGCCTCGCAGATGGGCCGCACTTTCTCCAGGGCGGCTTCCACGTCGAACTCGGCACGGGGCAGCAGGTCGCGCAGAGCGCCGCCCTTCGGGAGGGCGTCGCCGCGCAGATCGATTCGTGAGATCACAGGTCAATTCTCGCAGACGGTTTCGGGCCTCCGGCGGTCCGTATCACTGGCTGATACACGCCACACCACCCCCCGACTGTCACACCTGACCGTTAGCGTTCAGTTCGTCACTCAGCGGGAAGAACACCCGTACGAACAGGGGAAGCGAGGGGGCGGCATTGACCGAGCCGCACGGCACAGGCGCGCACGACGACGACATGCCCGGCGATCTCACCCCTGCCGAGCTGGGGATGTGGCAGGCGTTCCGGATCGGGGCCTGGTACGACCTGCGGGCAGGCCATCCGGTCCTGGACGACGCGTTCGCGCCGCAGCCGTGGCCGGAGGCGCGGTCGGTGCGGGCGCGGGTGGTGGCGCGGCTGCTGCTGTCGGGGCCTGCGGCGCTGGCGGGCCGGGTGTCGGCGCTGAAGCTGCGCGGCGTGATGATCACCGGGACGCTGGACCTGGCGGGCGGCACGGTCGCGCCGTACGTGGAGCTGCAGGGCTGCCGGTTCGAGAACGAGGTGGTGCTGCCGGAGTCCCGGTTCACGACGCTGCGGATGGTGGGGTGCGCGATTCCGCGCCTGGAGGCGGCGCGGCTGCACACGGAGGGCGACCTGCATCTGCCGCGCTGCCGGGTGGACCGGGGGGTGCGGCTCACGGACGCCCAGATAGGCACCGATCTGCTGATCAGCCAGATCCATGTGGAGCCGGACCGGCGGGGCCGGGCGATCATCGCGGACGGCATGTCGGTCGCGCAGGACCTCCAGGCGGAGCTGATCGAGACGTACGGGGAGTTCAGCCTGCGCGGCGCCAAGATCGGCGTCTCGCTGAGCCTGCGCGGGAGCCGGCTGCGGGGCGCCGAGGGGCGGCGGGCGCTGAACGCGCCGCAGCTGACCGTGGAGCGGACGCTGTACATGACGTACGCGTGGGTGAGCGACTCGGTGGGCGGCGCGTCCGACTCGCTGGGCGGCACACCGCCGTACGGGGTGGGTGAGGTGAACACGCCGATGCGGGGGACGCGGATGCGGCCCTTCGAGTGCCACGGCGGGGTGCGTCTGGACGACGGGCGGTTCGGGGACGCGGTGGATCTGCACCACGCGCGGTTCCTGCTGTCGTCGGCCCGCAAGGAGGAGGTGTCGTTCCGCCGGATCGTGACGCCGGAGCTGCGGTTCAACTGCGAGCGCCCGGAGGAGGGGCGGGTGGTGCTGAACGGGGCGAAGGTCGTCACGCTCGTCGACCAGGCGATCAGCTGGCCGGGCCCGGGCGGGCTCGCGCTGAGCGGGTTCGGGTACGAGAACCTGGTGCCGTACGGGCCGTTCCCGCTGGCCCGCCGGCTGGAGTGGGTGGCGGCGGCGACGCCCGAGTACGCGCCGGAGCCGTACGAACGGCTGGCGACGGTGCTGCGCAACACCGGCGAGGACGCGGACGCCCGCGAGGTACTGCTGGCCAAGCAGCGGCGGCGGCGCGAGACGCTGCCGCTCGCCGCGAAGCTGTGGGGGTACCTCCAGGACTGGACGGTGGCGTACGGCTACCGGCCGGGGCGGGCTGCGGTGTGGATGGCGGTGCTGTGGGCGGCGGGCACGCTGGCGTTCTCGCGGTACGACCCGGTGCCGATCAAGAACGACGAGTCCCCGCACTGGAACGCGGCGCTGTACGCGCTGGATCTGCTGCTGCCGGTGATCAACCTGGGCCAGGACGGGTACTGGCGGGTGTCGGGGGTGTGGCAGTGGATGTCGACGGTGCTGATCCTGGTGGGCTGGATACTGGCCACGACGGTGGCGGCGGGGGCGTCGCGGCTGCTGCGGCGCAGTTGAACTCCTCCCGTACCCCTGCTCTTTTTACGGTCTCTTGACATTCGGCCGCACAACCTTTCCGCCCCTACCAAAGCTTCACAGCCGTTCCCTGGTGCGGCTCCGACCTGCGGTTTTCAATGGGCGGCACGATGTCTCTGCTCCGTGCCCTGCTGGGCGGCCCCCGCCCGCTCCGGCCTGCCGCACAGCCCGCGGACGGGCTGCCGCCGGACGATGCGGTGCTGCTGGACGCGCCGGACCACCGGCTCGGTCCCGCGCTGGTCGCCGCCGCTCTCGGGGACCATGTCCCGGCCGCGCGTCTCATGGCCGAGACCCGGCGGTGCGCCGAGTGGGACGAGCGTGACCGGTACGCGGTACGGCTCGCCGCCTTCGCGTACAGCCGGGACGCGTGGCTGACCGGCTGGCTGGCCGAGGCACCGGGCGACCCGGACGCGCTGCTCGTGACGGCCCAACTGGCGCTGCGCCGGGCCTGGGAGTCGCCGGCCCGGGCGGAGCGGCTCCACGAGATCGAGCCGATGATCCGCGCGGCGGCCGAGGCGGCGCCCCGCGACCCGGTGCCCTGGCGGCTCGCGCTGGACCACGCGCGCGGTACGCGCACCCCGCACCATGTGTTCGCCGCGCTGTGGGAGCAGGCCCTGCGCCGCTCGGCGCACCACTTCGGCTGCCATCTGTCGGCCCTGGAGTACCTGTCGGCCCGCTGGTACGGATCGCACCGCACGGGCTTCGACTTCGCGGAGCAGGCCGCGCTCGACGCCCGCCCCGACTCGCTGATCCAGGCGCTGCCGCTGCGGGCCGCGCTGGCCCAGATGACGATGCCGGGCGGGGACTCGGCCCGGGTGCCGGAGGACCGGATCGACGCCGCAGCCGACCTGGCGATCCGGCTGTCGGCGCGTCACGCGGCGGCCGACCCCTGGCCGGCGGAGCTGCGCAACACGCTGGTGTACGTGCTGATCGGGCGGGAGCGGTGGGCGGCGGCGCTGGACCAGTTGCGGCTCATCGGCCCGTACGCGACGTCGTTCCCGTGGGCCGGTGCCGGGGGCGATCCGCTGTCGCGGTTCCTCGACGCGCGCCGGCGCGTGCGGCGGGCGCTTCCCGGCGCTGCGGGGCGCGGTGTGCGGACGGGCCGGACGTGGCCGCCGGGCTGACCATTACGCTTGACCGCTGTGACCACCGCTCGCCTGCCACTCTTTCCGCTCAACGCGGTGCTGTTCCCGGGCCTCGTGCTGCCGTTGAACGTCTTCGAGGAGCGGTACCGCGCCATGATGCGCGAACTGCTGAAGATCGACGAATCGCAGCCGCGCCGCTTCGCCGTCGTCGCGATCCGCGACGGGCGTGAGGTGGCGCCGACCGCACCGGGCATGCCGGACCCGACGGCTGTGCCGGAGAAGGGTCCCGCCGCCGGTTTCGGCCCCGACCCGATGAAGGCCTTCCACGGGGTGGGCTGCGTCGCCGACGCGGCGAGCGTACGGGAGCGGGCGGACGGCAGCTTCGAGCTGCTGGCGACCGGTACGAAGCGGGTGCGGCTGCTGTCGGTCGACGCGAGCGGCCCGTTCCTCACCGCGGAGGTCGAGGAGTTGGAGGAGCGTCAGGGCGAGGAGGCGGGCGCGCTCGCCGAGGGCGTGCTGCGGGCGTTCCGTACGTATCAGAAACGGCTGGCCGGGGCGCGGGAGCGGTCCCTGGCGGCGGGCACGGAGCTGCCGGACGAGCCGTCGGTCGTGTCGTACCTGGTGGCCGCGGCGGCGGTGCTGGACATCCCGGCGAAGCAGCGGCTGCTCCAGGCGCCGGACACCGCGACACGGCTGCGCGAGGAGCTGCGGCTGCTGCGCGCCGAGACGGCGGTGCTGCGGCATCTGCCGTCGCTGCCGGCGGTCGATCTGACACAGGCTCCGACGAGCCCCAACTGACGGGAGGGAAAAGGGCTGTGGCGAAGAAGGAGAAGGCGGGCCGGGCCGCCGGCAGGGGCGGGAAGCAGGCCAACGGTACGCCGGCGACGGTCGCGCTGACGGCCGCGGGCGCGCCGTTCACGGTGCACGCGTACGAGCACGACCCGGCGTCGTCCGCCTCGTACGGCGCGGAGGCCGCGGAGGCCCTCGGGGTGTCGCCGGACCGGGTGTTCAAGACGCTCGTCGCCGACGTGGACGGCGCCCTCACCGTGGCGGTCGTGCCGGTGGCGGGCCAGCTCGACCTGAAGGCGCTGGCGGCGGCGGTGGGCGGCAAGCGGGCGACGATGGCCGACCCGGCGGCGGCGGAGCGTACGACGGGGTATGTACGGGGCGGTATCTCGCCGCTCGGGCAGCGGAAGCGGCTGCCGACGGTGCTGGACGCGTCGGCGTCGCGGCACGCGACGATCTGCGTGTCCGCCGGG
>NZ_JABWDV010000234.1 GCF_013362995.1 Streptomyces sp. TRM64462
GGGGGATGAGGTTCCTTTGAAAAACACAGCGAGGACGCTGTGTGCGAGTGGGACTATTCCTCCCGCTCGCACCGCTCTCGTGGTGTTGATCCCGATTACGGGAAAACATTCACGGAGAGTTTGATCCTGGCTCAGGACGAACGCTGGCGGCGTGCTTAACACATGCAAGTCGAACGATGAACCCGCTTCGGTGGGGGATTAGTGGCGAACGGGTGAGTAACACGTGGGCAATCTGCCCTGCACTCTGGGACAAGCCCTGGAAACGGGGTCTAATACCGGATACGACCGCTTCAGGCATCTGACGGCGGTGGAAAGCTCCGGCGGTGCAGGATGAGCCCGCGGCCTATCAGCTTGTTGGTGAGGTAACGGCTCACCAAGGCGACGACGGGTAGCCGGCCTGAGAGGGCGACCGGCCACACTGGGACTGAGACACGGCCCAGACTCCTACGGGAGGCAGCAGTGGGGAATATTGCACAATGGGCGAAAGCCTGATGCAGCGACGCCGCGTGAGGGATGACGGCCTTCGGGTTGTAAACCTCTTTCAGCAGGGAAGAAGCGAGAGTGACGGTACCTGCAGAAGAAGCGCCGGCTAACTACGTGCCAGCAGCCGCGGTA
>NZ_JABWDV010000022.1 GCF_013362995.1 Streptomyces sp. TRM64462
GACCGGCGGGCGGCAGGGTGCTGCCGTGGCGGGATGAGCGACGGAGAGCAGAGCGGCAGCGCGCGGCTTCAGGCGTCGGCGCGGGGCTGGCACACGATCCAGCTCGCCGTGCTCGGATTCGTGGGCCTGTGCGGTGTCCTGAAGAGCGGCGAGTCGGCGGCGCCCCGGGGTCTGGAGGCGGCGGCCGGGGTGCTGCTGCTGGTGGCGCTCGCGGTGGCGTGCTGCGCCACCTACCTGGTGGGGCGTGCCGCCTGGCCGCCGACCGGGCGCGAGGTGGACGTGGTGCGGGACGGGCGACGGCTGCGGCGCGGGCTGTGGCTGACGTTCGCGGCGGTGGTGCTGGTCGCCGTCGCGACGGCGTCCGAGTGGTGGCCGGCGGAGGACGCGGACCGGGGCGGATTGGTCCGCGTGACCACGTCGGCGGGCACGGCGTGCGGGACGCTGGAAGCGGGCGGCGAGGGCGTGGTGCGGCTGCGCGTCGAGGGGCGGAGCTTCCACGTCCCGATGCACCGCGTCGCGGAACTGGCACCGGCGGCGCGCTGCCCGTAGGACGTGAGCCGCAAGGGTGTCCGGTCGCGTCTCTGGCGCCTAGGCTGGAAATGAGCGACCGCAGCAGGCCGTGTCCACCTGACCGAGGAGGACAGGCGATGACTGAACAGACCACTCCCACGAGCCCGCGCTGGCATCTGACCGGCGACTGGTTCGACACCTGCAAGTGCTCCATTCCGTGCCCCTGTACGTTCGCGCAGCCCCCGTCCGAGGGCGACTGCGAAGGCGTCCTGGTGTGGCACATCCGCGAGGGCCGGTACGGGGACGTCCGGCTGGACGACCTGAACGTCCTGATGCTCGGGTCGTTCGTCGGCAATGTCTGGGCGGGGACGCACACCGATCCGTACGCGGCCGTGTTCCTCGACGAACGTGCCGACGACAAGCAGCGCGACGCGCTCGGCGCGATCTTCGGCGGTGCGGCGGGCGGCTGGCCGCAGCAGTTCGGCGAGACGTTCGGGGCCGAGATGCGCGGCATGGACGTCGCGCCCATCCACGTCGAGATCGACGACGACCTCGGCACGTGGAGCGCCGAGATCCCGGGCCGGGTCACCGCCCGCGCCGAGGCCCTCACGGGCCCGACCACGCCGGAGGGCGCGCGGGTCCAGGTCCACAACGCGCCCGGCGCGGAGGTCGGTCCCGGCCAGGTCGCCACGTGGGGCCGTGCCACCACCGACCGCGCGGACGCGTTCGGCTTCACCTGGGACCGCGGCGGCAAGTCCAGCAAGCACTTCCCGTTCGACTGGAGCGGCCCCGACTGAGGAACGTACGGACACGCCGAGGCCCACGCCCCGGGCCCGGACAAATTCGATGGCCCGTTCGCCGTCGACGGTGTCGACTTGTGCGCCATGGAAGAGCCACACCGTCGTATCCGCGCCCGCCACACCGCGTCCACCGTCACCGTCTACCAGGCCTACGGGCCGCACATCGGGCTGCCCGCCGCCCGGGACGGGCGGTTCCCGGCCGTCTGGAAGCGGGACCGGATGACATGGGTCAAGCCGTCGTTCCTGTGGATGATGTACCGCTGCGGATGGGCCACGAGGGAGGGCCAGGAGACCGTCCTGGCCGTCGAGATCAGCCGCGAGGGCTTCGAGTGGGCGCTGCGCCACGCGTGCTTGTCGCACTACGCGCCGGGCCTGCACGCCGACCGGGCCGCGTGGCGGCGGGAGCTGCGGCACGCCCCGGCGCGGGTGCAGTGGGACCCGGAGCGTGATCTGAGGCTCCAGCCGCTGCCGTACCGGTCCTTGCAACTGGGCCTGTCGGGTGAGGCGGCGTGGCGGTACGCGGACGAGTGGACCGTGGCGATACGCGACGTCACGCCGCTCGCGCACGAGGTGTGTGCGCTGGTGCGCGCCGGTGAAGCGGACGCCGCGCGGCGGCTGCTGCCGGTCGAGGAGCCGTAACCCTTCCCCGCCGACGACGGTCCCTCGGCCGAGGCGGCCGCGCGCATCGGGCTCCGCTGACATGCGGCTCACATGCGGCTGACATGCGGGGAGGGCCGCACCCCGTACGGAAACGGGGTGCGGCCCTCGGCCGTTCGGCTCCTGGCGCGGTGTCAGCCGCGGATCAGGTTGCGCAGCACGTACTGCATGATGCCGCCGTTGCGGTAGTAGTCGGCCTCACCAGGGGTGTCGATGCGGACGACCGCGTCGAACTCGACGCCCGTGTCGGTGGTGACCTTGACCGTGCGCGGCGTGCGGCCCTCGTTCAGCTCGGTGACGCCGGAGAAGGAGAAGGTCTCCTCACCGGTGAGGCCGAGGGACTCGGCGGACTGGCCCTCCGGGAACTGGAGCGGCAGGACGCCCATGCCGATGAGGTTCGAGCGGTGGATGCGCTCGTACGACTCGGCGATGACGGCCTTGACGCCGAGGAGCGCGGTGCCCTTGGCCGCCCAGTCGCGGGACGAGCCGGAGCCGTACTCCTTGCCGGCCAGGACGACCAGCGGGATGCCCGCGGCCTGGTAGTTCTGGGAGGCGTCGTAGATGAAGGAGACCGGGGCTCCCCCTTCACCTTCGGCGGCCCGGGTGAAGTCGCGGGTGTAGCCGCCTTCGGTGCCCGGC
The DNA here is from genome assembly GCF_013362995.1 of Streptomyces sp. TRM64462. Classification (GTDB taxonomy): domain Bacteria; phylum Actinomycetota; class Actinomycetes; order Streptomycetales; family Streptomycetaceae; genus Streptomyces. The sequence continues at coordinate 2,607 of NZ_JABWDV010000022.1, forward strand.
GCGATCTGGTTGCGCAGGCGGATGTTGGCGAACGTGCCGCGGATCATGACCTCGTGGTTGCCGCGGCGCGAGCCGTAGCTGTTGAAGTCGCGGCGCTCGACGCCGTGCTCCGTGAGGTACTTGCCGGCCGGGGTGTCGGCCTTGATGGCGCCGGCGGGCGAGATGTGGTCCGTCGTCACCGAGTCGCCGAGCTTGGCGAGGACGCGGGCGCCGGAGATGTCGGAGACCGGCTCCGGGTCCATGCCCATGCCCTCGAAGTAGGGGGGCTTGCGGACGTACGTCGACTCCGGGTCCCACTCGAAGGTGTTGCCGGTCGGGATCGGCAGCGCCTGCCACTGCGCGTCGCCCGCGAAGACGTCCTGGTAGGACTTGGAGAACATGTCCTCGCCGATGGCGTTGGCGACGACGTCGTTCACCTCGGCCTCGGACGGCCAGATGTCCTTCAGGTACACCGGGTTGCCCTCGGTGTCGGTGCCCAGGGCGTCCTTGGTGATGTCCACCTTCATGGAGCCCGCGAGGGCGTAGGCGACGACCAGCGGCGGGGACGCCAGGTAGTTCATCTTGACGTCCGGGTTGATCCGGCCCTCGAAGTTGCGGTTGCCGGACAGCACCGAGGTGACGGCCAGGTCGTGCTCGTTGACCGCCTTGGAGACCTCCTCCGGCAGCGGGCCGGAGTTGCCGATGCAGGTGGTGCAGCCGTAGCCGACGAGGTTGAAGCCGACCTTGTCGAGGTACGGGGTGAGGCCCGCCTTGTCGAAGTAGTCGGTGACGACCTTGGAGCCAGGGGCGAGCGTGGTCTTGACCCACGGCTTGCGGGTCAGGCCCTTCTCGACGGCCTTCTTCGCCACGAGCGCGGCGGCGACCATGACGTACGGGTTCGAGGTGTTGGTGCAGGACGTGATGGCCGCGACCGTGACGGCGCCGTGGTCGATCTCGTACGTGGAGCCGTCGGGGGCCGTGACGGTGACCGGGCGGGACGGACCAGGGCCGGGCACCACGGCGGAGTGCTGCGGGGCGCCCGCGCCGTTCTCCTCGTGGGCGTAGGCAGGCGCGTCGCTGGCCGGGAAGGACTCGGCGCTGGCCTCGTCCACCGGGGACTCAGCGGCCGCGGCGGGCTCCTCGTGCGGGCCCTCGACGTAGGCGAGCACGTCGCTGTTGAACTGCTGGGCGGCGTTGGCGAGGACGATACGGTCCTGCGGGCGCTTCGGGCCGGCGATGGAGGGGACGACCGTGGAGAGGTCCAGCTCCAGCTTCTCCGAGAAGTCGGGCTCGGCGGACGGGTCCAGCCAGAGGCCCTGCTCCTTGGCGTACGCCTCGACGAGCGCGACCTGCTGCTCGGAGCGGCCGGTGAGCTTGAGGTAGTTCAGGGTCTCGCCGTCGATCGGGAAGATCGCGGCGGTGGAGCCGAACTCCGGCGACATGTTGCCGATGGTGGCGCGGTTGGCGAGGGAGGTGGCGGCGACGCCCTCACCGTAGAACTCGACGAACTTGCCGACGACACCGTGCTTGCGGAGCATCTCGGTGATGGTCAGCACGAGGTCGGTGGCGGTGGTGCCGGTGGGCAGCTCGCCGGTCAGCTTGAAGCCGACGACGCGCGGGATGAGCATGGAGACCGGCTGGCCGAGCATGGCGGCCTCGGCCTCGATGCCGCCGACGCCCCAGCCGAGCACGCCGAGGCCGTTGACCATGGTGGTGTGCGAGTCGGTGCCGACGAGGGTGTCGGGGTACGCCTGGCCGTTACGGACCATGACGGTACGGGCCAGGTGCTCGATGTTCACCTGGTGGACGATGCCGGTGCCGGGCGGGACGACCTTGAACTCGTCGAACGCGGTCTGGCCCCAGCGCAGGAACTGGTAGCGCTCCTTGTTGCGGCCGTACTCCAGCTCGACGTTCTGCGCGAAGGAGTCGCGGGTGCCGAACTTGTCGGCGATGACGGAGTGGTCGATGACCAGCTCGGCCGGGGCCAGCGGGTTGATCTTCGACGGGTCGCCGCCGAGCTCCTTGACGGCCTCGCGCATGGTGGCGAGGTCCACGACACACGGCACACCGGTGAAGTCCTGCATGATCACGCGGGCCGGGGTGAACTGGATCTCCTGGCTGGGCTGGGCCTGCGAGTCCCAGTCGCCGAGGGCCCGGATGTGGTCGGCGGTGATGTTCGCGCCGTCCTCGGTGCGGAGCAGGTTCTCCAGCAGGACCTTGAGGCTGTACGGGAGGCGGGCCGAGCCCTCCACCTTGTCCAGCCGGAAGATCTCGTACGACTCGTCGCCCACGCGCAGCGTGCTGCGGGCGTCGAAGCTGTTCGCCGACACGACAGTCTCCTTCATCAATGTGCGCGTTCAACCGCATCCTGCCGCCACGGCTTCTCGCCGATCCGCTAAGGTAAGGCTTAGTTAGGTGACCCTTACCCACACGGGCGACCGCGGTGCGTCGTCAGCAGATATCTCGATGTCGAGATAACTCTAGTACATCACCGCGGTTCGGTCATGCGCGGGCCCGGCGATCGGGCGTGTGTCCCGCCCGGACGCGCGACGCGACCGCGCGGGCGGCGCGGGCTGTGCACGCGCCCGCCGACACGGGGGCCGGGGACGCGCGCAGTCTGCGGACTGTCCGATCTGGACCTTTTCGCAAGGAATGCACTGGACATGGTGTATCCGGGGGATAGACAGGGAACCTGACTGTTTGTCGGCCGACCGCCCGCGGTACCCCTCCAGAACTGGCGTATGGTCGACGGGACATCACCCGAACAGCCCACCCCACCGCGAGCGACATCTCATATCTGAGATAACCTGCCGCACATGGCAGACGACTACCTCGTACGCATCGGCAGGCTCATCCGTGACGCCCGCCAGCACCGCGGCTGGACACAGACGCAGCTCGCCGACGCGCTGGCCACTAGCCAAAGCGCCGTCAACCGCATCGAGCGCGGGAACCAGAACATCAGCCTTGAGATGATCGCCCGTATCGGTGAGGCGCTCGACAGTGAGATCGTGTCGCTCGGCTACGCCGGCCCGATGCACCTCCGGGTGGTCGGCGGGCGCCGCCTCTCCGGCTCGATCGACGTCAAGACGAGCAAGAACGCCTGCGTCGCCCTGCTGTGCGGCTCACTGCTGAACAAGGGCCGTACGGTCCTGCGCCGGGTCGCCCGGATCGAAGAGGTCTACCGGCTCCTCGAAGTCCTCAACTCCATCGGTGTCCGCACCCGCTGGATCAACGGCGGCACGGACCTGGAGATCGTCCCGCCGGCCGAGCTCGACATGGAGGCCATCGACGCGGACGCGGCCCGCCGCACCCGGTCGATCATCATGTTCCTGGGCCCGCTGCTGCACCGTATGCGGTCCTTCAAACTCCCGTACGCGGGCGGCTGCGACCTCGGTACGCGCACCATCGAACCGCACATGATCGCGCTGCGCAGGTTCGGCCTCGACATCACCGCGACCGAGGGGCTGTACCACGCCGAGATCGACCCGGACGTCACGCCCGGCCGCCCCATCGTGCTGACCGAGCGCGGCGACACCGTGACCGAGAACGCGCTGCTCGCCGCCGCCCGCCACGACGGCGTCACCGTCATCCGCAACGCCTCGTCCAACTACATGGTCCAGGACCTGTGCTTCTTCCTGGAGGCCCTGGGCGTACGGGTCGACGGCATCGGCACGACCACGCTCACCGTCCACGGCGTCCCGCACATCGACGTGGACGTCGACTACTCGCCGTCCGAGGACCCGGTCGAGGCGATGAGCCTGCTGGCCGCGGCCGTCGTCACCGAGTCCGAGCTGACGATCCGTCGCGTCCCCATCGAGTTCCTGGAGATCGAGCTCGCCGTCCTGGAGGAGATGGGCCTCGACCACGACCGCTCCTCCGAGTACACCGCCGACAACGGCCGCACCCGCCTGGTGGACCTGACCGTGCGCCCCTCCAAGCTGGAGGCGCCCATCGACAAGATCCACCCCATGCCGTTCCCCGGCCTGAACATCGACAACGTCCCGTTCTTCGCGGCGATCGCGGCCTCCGCCCAGGGCCAGACCCTCATCCACGACTGGGTCTACGACAACCGCGCCATCTACCTCACGGACCTCAACCGCCTCGGCGGCCGCCTCCAGCTCCTGGACCCGCACCGCGTCCTGGTCGAGGGCCCCACGCGCTGGCGCGCCGCCGAGATGATGTGCCCGCCGGCACTCCGCCCGGCGGTGGTCGTCCTGCTGGCCATGATGGCCGCCGAGGGCACATCGGTGCTGCGCAACGTGTACGTCATCAACCGCGGCTACGAGGACCTCGCGGAGCGGCTCAACTCGGTGGGCGCGCAGATCGAGATCTTCCGCGACATCTGACCGGCGAGTCCTTCCGCCGCACCCCCTCCCGGCCTGCAATGACGTGGGGTCGGGAGGGGGTGCGTGCGCTGCCGGCGGAGCCCGGTGGTCAGCCCTCGGGGGCCGGGGGCGCGAACACCGCCTGGGACAGGGGCAGGGACCAGTCGCTCGCCCCCATGCTGGACGAGCGGATGTTCGACAGTTCGGTGATGACATCCGTGCCGGACACCTGCACCAGCGTCTTCACCAGGCGGGCCAGGACGGACAGCATGTGGTCGGGCTCCAGGAACCTGGCCAGCGAGCCCTGGGCCTCCAGGGCCTCCTGCACCCCCATCCGCCGGTCGCGGACCACGACCAGGCACCGGTGGTTCGCGATCTCCCGCGCCATGGTGCCGGTCAGCGGGGACAGCGGCACCCGTACGGTCACCCGCTCGTCGGCGCCCTCGCAGGTCCAGTGCGCCACGGCGTAGTCCCCCTGGGACTCGGGCCGCGTGGTCTCGGCTCCCAGGCAGCGGGCCGTCCAGCAGAGCTTCTCCAGGTAGTCGAGGGCCCCCGTGGCGGCCTCCAGCTCCGCCGAGATGTCGTCGAACGTCTCGCCGTCGCCGTTGGGTACGAGCTGCTGGCCCAGCTCCCAGGCGATGCGCTCCCGCTGCTGCTGTTCCTGCGACACCCGGTTGTCGATGATGCGCCGTGCCTCTTCCCGTTCGGCGTCGGTCAGCCCCTCGCGCAGGGGCTCCATGTCGACCAGGTCCGACAGCACCGACGGCGGCTCCTTGTCGGCCAGCTTCGCCAGCCGCTCGCGGTGCAGCGCCGGAATCCGCATCTTCGCCACCAGCGCGAGCCAGCTCGGCAGACCGGCCTCCACACGCTGGGCGATCAGCTGCATACGGCCCGAGTGGTCGACGCCGTCGGCGGTGACGCTGATGTCCGCCGCCGCACGGATGTACCCGGCGACCTGCTCGCACAGTTGCTCCACGTCCGAGTAGAACAGCTTGAGCGAAGGGGACTTGTCGTACCCCCGGTCGGGATCCTCGTGCGACTTGATGACACGGGAGAACCGCCGCTGCATCTCGGAGAACGGCACACCGTGCAGCCACTCGTACGCGACCACCGCCCGGAGCAGCGCGTTCACCTCGTCCGTCGAGGCGTACTCCTCGTCGCTGTCGAGCAGTTCCCGCAGTTCCCTGGAGACCACCTTGCTCGGTGTCCGCAGAAGACGTTCGGGAAGGGGTTCCTTCCCCTGGAAGGCGACGAACTGCGCACAGTCCGTGCGCCGTGTCCCGTCCTCCGCGCAGTGCGCCATGGCCATGGTGAGGACGGTGCCCCTCAGGGAGGGCTGATGGCGACTGCTGCTTCCCGTCGGCAGCGCCACCCACGCCGTCACCTGACGGATGGAGCGCGCCCGGAACGCGTGCCACAGCAGGTCGATGGTGCCGGCGTCACTCCGTGCGAGCGCGGCGAGCCGCTCCAGGTCCGGCGCGTCGTCCAGCTCCAGCCCGGAGCGGCCCACGGCCTGTCCGAGGCCGGTGAGCGCCAGTTCCTCCGACGCCTTCCGCGGGCCGCCCTGGCTGATGACCGTGGTGACCAACTGCCGGTCCTCCAGCTCCTCCAGGACGCGTTCGGGCGCCGGGAGCTGCGCGCCCGGCTCGAAGCTGATCAGCAGATTGTCCAGGATCTCCCGCACCCTCCGGAACCAGCTGTCGCGGTCCCGCCTGCGGCCGTCCTGGCACAGCACCTGCAGCACCAGGCCGCTGATCGCGACCGGGTCCCGGAACTGCGACGTGACGGTCAGCGACCGGGACTTGCTGGCGACGAACCGCCGGTACACGCCGTCGACGCTGGCGAGTTCCTTGATCTCGTCGTTGGTCAGCCCGTCGATCCGCTGCAGTTCCCGCTCCGACGGTACGAGGATGTAGAACTTGCCGCGCCGGGTCGTGGTCTTGCCCCGGCGCCCCGCGCGTCCGCCCTTGTTGTCGAGGTCGGAGGGCTGGAGGATCTGCCGGCTGCGCTCCGACCCGGAACCGGTGACACCGGTGATGCTGGTCGCGATGACGGTGTCCGCGGGGAGATTGAGCCCCACGGCCAGCGTGTCCGTGGCCACCAGCACCCGCAGCAGTCCGTCGTCGGAGCGGAACTCCTCCTCCAGCAGCCGGCGCAGGGGCGGGGCCAGGGCGGCCGAGTGGGAGGCGACTCCGGTGCGCAGCCCGCGGGTCACCTCCTTGTGTTCCGGGATGTCGGAGTTGCGGAGCCTCCAGTACAGGTTGCCCTCGTCGTCCCGGGCGGCGGACGACTCGCTCTTGAACCGTCCGTTCCGCCACGGCGACCCCGCCTGGGGCCGGTTCAGGGCCGCGTCCAGGACCTTCTGGATCGCCATGGCGAGCTGATCGGCGGCGGTCCGCGTCGGCACGAAGCAGATGATCCGGCGGCTGCCGTTCTCCTTGAGGATGCCGACGACCAGGCTGGCGGCGAGCTCCGCCGTGGAGAGCTGCCCCTGGAGCTTGTTGAGCCCGGACATGGCCTGGGGATAGCTCGTGCGCAGCGCGGGGAGCGCGTGCTGCTCCCGGATCGGGGCCTCCGGCTGCTGCTCGCCGGGCATGCTCAGCAGATGCGCGTCCCGCTGCAGCAGCCAGGTCCGCCGGTCGACGACATAGCTGTCCAGCGGCACGGGGCGGTCGTTGGTGCTCGGGGTGTAGATCGTACGGCCCGTGCCGAGCCACTTCTTCAGGATCGCCCCCGCCTCCGGGGTGAGCGCCGCGGAGAGCCCGAGCAGCGCGGGACGCTGCTCCGGCGGGAGCATCTTGATCAGCGTGAGCAGCGCTTCCAGCTTGGCCGCGCGCTCGCTGCTCTCGGCCAGCATCTGCAGCTCGTCGACGACCAGGAGCCCGCTCCTGCCGAGCGGCCCCATGCCGTTGACCAGGTACACGCCGAGCTTCTCGTAGATGGCCACCGCCACGTCGTAGTTGCCGCGGCCGACCGGGCGGTCGCTCTCCGGGTAGTCACGCGACACGCCGTACACGCGCAGGTTCTGCAGCCGCTCGTCGTCGGCGTACCAGCTCCGCCACTCGGCCTCCTCCTGCGCGACGAGCGCCTTGGTCGGCAGCAGCATCATGGCGGTCTGGTTGCCGTTCAGGGCCATGGTCATCCCCACCCGGGCGACCGTCGTCTTGCCGCTGTTGGTCACCGCGTACACCAGGGCGACGCCCCGTTCGTCGATGATCTTCCGGCAGGTGAGCACCAGCTCCCGCTGGAACGCGTTCAGGTCCTCCCACGGGCCGAGCTTCCCCTTCCACAGGTCGAGGAACCCCTCCCGGCGGTCGGGGCGGGTGGACTTGGGCAGCAGTTCGGCGTAGCCGTGGGCGTCGGGGAGCGGGCTCGGGCGG
>NZ_JABWDV010000235.1 GCF_013362995.1 Streptomyces sp. TRM64462
GCCCTGAGCCTGGCCGAGCTCGCGATGGAGCACATGCCCACCGACGACCGCGCGGCGACCGCGGTACGGCAGGACGACGTGGCCGACCCGGAGCCGCTGCCCGAGCCGTCGGGCAGCGCGGGTCAGCCCGAGGATCCGGACAAGGTCGACGCGTCCGCCTCCGCGGCGGAACCGTCACCCGACCCGTCCGCCTCGGACACCGGCGACCCGGACGGCGCCGACGGCGGCAAGGGCGAGGGCGGTGACGCCCAGGGCGGCAGCGGCGGTGACGCGTCCGGCGCGCCGGGCCCCGCGGTCTCGGCGTCCGGCGACGGCACGGGTTCAGGCCCCGGTCCCGGCTCCGCCGGCGGCGCAGGGACCGGCGGCGCGGACCCGGGCGACGACGAGCCGGGTTCCGGCGGCGCGAGCGGTACACCGGGCGCCTCGCCGTCCTCGTCGGCCACGCCCTCACCCCCGATCGACGACCCCGACCCGGACCCGGAGCCCCCGGCGGAGCCGTCGCCCGCGCCGTCGCCCAGCGAGACGTGCACGCAGTGGCTCTGGTGGTGCTTCTGACGGGTGCGCCGCCGCCTCTCAGGCCGCGTCGTCGCCCAGCATGCGGCGCAGCAGGTCCCGCAGCAGGGACCGCTCGGCCACCGACAGGCCGGCCAGCGGTTCGCGCGCGAAGTCCAGTGCGTCCCTCAGTCGCCGGGCCGTGTCCCGGCCGTCCTGCGTCGGCGCGGCCAGCTTGACGCGGCGGTCCGCCGGGTCGGGGCGCCGCTCCACCAGGCCGCGTGCCTCCAGGCGGTCCACGATGCCCGTCACGTTGGACGGCTCGCAGCGCAGCGAACGGGCGATGCGCCGCATGGGCAGGGGTTCCAGCGCGAGCAGGCTCAGGACCCGCGCCTGGGCGCCGGTCAGCGAGTGCTGTGCGGCGGCCTGCTCGTACTCCTCGTGGTAGCGGGCCACGACGGTGCCGATGAGTTCCACGACCTCAAGGGTGAGCGGGTCGGTGCGTGTGCTGGGCATGCCCACAACCCTACCCCTTTACTTGACAACCTGAAATATCCAGGAGCATGGTTGTTTCAGGTCATGAAACATCTCTAGGAGGCACCGCAGCATGTCCGCACTCTCCGAGGCACTCCCCACGTCCGGCCGTGAATGGCACCTCGTCGCCCGTCCGCACGGCTGGCCGAAGCCGGAGGACTTCGCGCTGCGCGAGGTGCCCGTCGCCGCCCCCGGCGAGGGCCGCATCCTCGTACGGAACCTGCACTTCTCGGTCGACCCGTACATGCGCGGCCGGATGAACGACGTGAAGTCCTACGTCGCGCCGTTCCAGCTGGACCAGCCGATGGACGGCGGCGCGGTCGGCGAGGTCATCGCGTCGAACGCCGAGGGCTTCGCGGTCGGCGACCACGTCCTGCACGGTCTCGGCTGGCGCGAGTACGCCGAGCTGGAGGCCGGGCACGCCGCCAAGGTCGACGGCTCCCTCGCCCCCCTCTCCGCGTACCTCGGCGTGCTCGGCATGACCGGTCTGACGGCCTACGCGGGCCTCTTCGAGACGGCCTCGTTCAAGGAGGGCGACGCCGTGTTCGTCTCCGGCGCGGCCGGCGCCGTCGGAAGCCAGGTCGGCCAGCTCGCCAAGCTCCGCGGTGCCTCGCGCGTCATCGGCTCGGCGGGTTCGGACGAGAAGGTGAAGCTCCTGGTCGAGGAGTACGGCTTCGACGCCGCCTTCAACTACAAGAACGGCCCGGTCGCCGAGCAGCTCAAGGCGGCGGCACCCGACGGCATCGACGTGTACTTCGACAACGTGGGCGGCGACCACCTGGAGGCCGCGATATCCCGGATGAACGTGCACGGCCGCATCACCGTCTGCGGCATGATCGCCGGCTACAACGACACGGAGCCCGCGCCCGGCCCGCGCAACATGGCCATGATCATCGGCAAGCGGCTGCGGGTGCAGGGCATGATGGTCCGCGACCACGCCGCCCTCCAGCCGCAGTTCGTCAAGGACGTCGCCGGCTGGCTGGCCACGGGCGAACTCAAGTACAACGAGACGTTCGTCGAGGGCGTGGAGAACGGCGTCGAGGCGTTCCTCGGCATGCTCCGCGGTGAGAACACCGGAAAGATGATCGTCTCCCTCACCCGCTAGGCTCCCTCCAGGCCGTCGCGATCGTGGGCGCGAGTCGCGGCGACAACACAGGAGGAAACCTCTTACATGTCCATACAGCAGTCCGACGTCCTGTACACCGCTGTCGCCACCGCCGAGAACGGGCGTGACGGTCGCGTCGCCACCGACGACGGCAAGCTCGACGTGGTCGTGAACCCGCCCAAGGAGATGGGCGGCTCCGGGGAGGGCACCAACCCGGAGCAGCTGTTCGCGGCCGGCTACAGCGCCTGCTTCCAGGGCGCGCTCGGCGTCGTCGCCCGCCAGGAGGGCGCCGACATCTCCGGTTCCACGGTCACCGCCGAGGTCGGTATCGGCAAGAACTCCGAGGGCTTCGGCATCATCGTCAAGATCTCCGCGAAGATCCCGAACGTGAGCGCCGCCACCGCCAAGGAGCTCATCGAGAAGGCCCACCAGGTGTGCCCGTACTCCAAGGCCACCCGCGGCAACATCACGGTGGAGCTCGCCGTCTGACGCGCGAGTGACAGACCTGCACGCACCGGGCAAGGGCCGCACCCGCAGGGGCGCGGCCCTTCGCCGTACGGCGGCAGCAGCAGTCCGTGGCGGCGAGCCGCCCGTCGGCGGGCCGCCGCCACGGACCGCTCGTCAGCGGGTCGCCGCGCGGTGCACCGCCGCCACCAGGCGGTCGTTCTCCGGCGCCGCCCCGCCCGGGAACGCGAACCGGCGGCGGGTGTAGCCGTACGCGAGGCCCGCTCGCGGGTCCGCGAAGGCCTGCGAGCCGCCCGCCCCGCTGTGCCCGAAGGACCCCGCGCCCAGCCACGGGTACGGCAGCGTCGGGTCCTGGAAGCCGAGCGCGAACGACTTGTGGGCGCGGGCCACCACGTCGAAGCCGTGCGAGTGGATCTGCCCGAACTCGGCGGCCGTGTCGTCCTTCAGCAGTGGCGGCCGCCCGTCGAGCACGCCGATCGCCGCCGCGTACATCCCGGCGAGGCCCCGGGCCGAGGCCACGCCGCCCACGGAGGCGGGGCCCTTGGCGCGGACCAGCCGGGAGTTCGGCAGGGACTCCAGGTCGGTCGGGTGCGGGGTGTGGTGGTTGAAGGCGATCGCGGCCAGTGTGTGCGGCCCGTCCGGTGAGGCGTCGAGCACGGCACGCTGCGCGGGCGTCGGGTCCATCGGCAGCAGGGAGCGGAAACGCGGCTCGTGCTCCTGCGGCAGCCCCAGGAAGAAGCCGAGCCCGTACGGGGCGCGGATCCGCTCCTCGTACACCTCGTGCAGGGTCTGCCCGGTCGCCCGGAGTACCACCTCGCCGGTCAGCGCCCCGATGGTCAGGGCGTGGTAGCCGAAGGCCGTGCCGGGCCGCCAGTAGGGCCGCTGGGCCGCCGCGCGTTCGGCGATCAGCCGGTCGTCGGCCACCTCGTCGGGCGTGAACCCGCTGTCGGTGCCCACGACGCCCGCCTGGTGGGCCAGCAACTGCCGCAGCGTGACCCCGCCCTTGCCGCCCGCCGCGAACGCGGGCCAGTAGGACGCCACCTCGCGGTCCAGGTCCAGGACGCCCTCCTGTACGAGCAGCGCCACCACCAGGTGCGCGGCGCCCTTCGTGGACGAGAAGACCCCGAAGAGCGCGTCACCGTCCACGCCCTCCCCGTCGTCGGGGCCGTCGGCGCGGTCCGGTCCCGCCCACAGGTCGACGACCTTCCGCCCCCGCACGTACGCCGCGAGCTGCCCCGCGTAGTCGGGCCGCTCCTGCGCCACGACGGCGGCGAACACGTCCCGCACCTCCTCGTACCCGTCGGCTACGACACCTCGTACGGTGTTCGGTATGTCAGTCATGCGTGTCCCTCCCTCTCCAGGCCGATGGTGGCGGCCCTGAGCCCAGGCGAGCACCCCGATAGGGTGACCCCATGCGTGATCTTGGCACGGGATTCGGCTATCTGGTACGGGGACAGCGTTGGGTCGGCCGCCACGGCCGCTGGTACGGATTCGGGCTGCTGCCCGGCCTCGTCACCCTCGTCCTGTACGCCGGTGCCCTGGTCGGCCTCGCCTACGGCGCCGACGACCTGACGGCGTGGGCGACGCCGTTCGCCGACGACTGGTCGTCGCCGTGGCAGGGCCTGTTCCGCGGCTTCCTCACGGCGCTGGTCTTCGCACTCGGCCTGTTCCTGGCCGTGATCACCTTCACCGCTGTCACCCTGCTCATCGGCCAGCCCTTCTACGAGTCGCTGTCCGAGGAGGTCGACCGCACCGAGGGCGGCAAGGTCCCGACGTCCGGGCTGCCGTACTGGCGCGAGCTGTGGATCTCCGCCCGCGACAGCCTGCGCATCCTGCTGCGCGTGGTGTTCTACGGCATCCTGCTGTTCGCCCTCGGCTTCCTGCCGGTCGTCGGCCAGACCGTCGTCCCCGTGATCGGCGTCTGCGTCTCCGGGTTCTTCCTCACCGAAGAGCTCACCGCCGTCGCCCTCCAGCGCCGCCGCGTCGACCTCAAGAAGCGCCTGGAACTGCTGCGCGGCCGCCGCCTGCTGGTCCTGGGCTTCGGCGTTCCGCTGACGCTCGCGTACCTCGTGCCGTTCGTCGCGGTCTTCCTCATGCCGGGCGCCGTCGCGGGCGCGACCCTGATGGCCCGCGAACTCGCCCCGGACGCCGATGACTCCGAGGCCTCGCACTCCGGGGCCCCGCACTCCGGGGCCTCGGACTCCGGGGCCTCGGAGCCCGGGACCCCGCAGAAGCGGCCCGACTCGGAGCCCTACAGCTTCCGCAAGGACTGAAGGACCGGGAGGCGGACCGTCAGCCGACGCCGATCCGCGCGCGCACCAGGCCCGGCGCCGTCGCGTCCGCCTCCGCCAGCAGCGCGCCGTCCGGCCCCCACACCGCGCTGCGCCCGCACCCGGTCCACGGCCCCGCTGGGCCCACGTGGTTGGCGAGCACGACGTACAGCCCGTTGCGCCGGGCGATCGCCGGGTACACCGTCGCCCGCTCCCGTACGCCGTCGCCCGTCCCGTACAGCGAACTCGCCAGGTACACCCGGCGGCCGTCCGCCACCGCGCGCCCGCCCAGTTCCGGGAAGTGGTTGTCGAAGCAGGTGGCGAGGGCGAACCGGTGCCCGTCCAGCGTGAACCGCCCGTCGCCCGTGCCCGCCACGAAGACGTCGCGCTCGGTCTCGTACAGATGCTGCTTGTCGTACCGCGTGAGCGTCGTCCCGTCCGGACCGATCACGTACGAGGTGATGGCCGGCCGCCGCTCGCCGGAACCCACGGCGGGCGCGGGCCCGTTGACGACGGCTGCGGCACCGACGGCACGGCAGGCGTCCCGCACCGCCGCGAGCCGCGCGTCGTCGGCGCCGATCCACAGGCTCGGGTCCCGCGCGATGAGCTCCGGTTCGTACCCGGTCAGCGCCAGTTCGGGGAAGACGACCACCTGCGCCCCCTCCGCGGCGCGGACCATCCCGGCCATCGTGCGGACATTGGCCCCGATGTCACCGGGCACGGCGCTGAACTGCGCGGCTGCAAGCGTGATCACGACGGGATTATCGCTTGTCATGTGCGCGCGGCGCCGGTGAGCATGGGCGGATGACCGAAGTGATCGCCGTCGCCGTCATCACCGTCCTCGCCGTCATCAGCCCCGGCGCGGACTTCGCGATGGTCGTACGCGGCAGTTACGCGTACGGCAGGGCGACCGGGCTGCTCTCCGCGGCGGGCGTCGCCGCCGGCGTCCTCGTCCACGTCGCGTACACGATGCTCGGCGTGGGCCTGCTGATCGCCGCGAACACGGCGCTGTTCACGGCGATCAAGCTAGCGGGCGCGGCGTACCTCGTGTACATCGGCCTGCGGACGTTCTTCGCCCGCGCGGACCTCACCGTCGACCTGGAGGCGCGGACGGAGCTGACCCGGTGGGGTGCGCTGCGCACCGGCTTCCTCACCAACGTCCTCAACCCGAAGACCACCCTGTTCGTCGTCTCCACCTACACGCAGGTGGTGGGCCCCGACACCGTGCTGTGGCAGCAGCTCGGCTATGGCCTGTTCATGTCGTTCGCCCACCTGGCCTGGTTCGGGGCCGTGGCCCTGTTCTTCTCGCACAGCCGGCTGCGGGCCGCGATGCTGCGCGCCCAGAAGGCCCTGAACAGGGTCATCGGCGGGACGCTGGTCGGGCTCGGGGTGACGCTGGGCGTCAGCTCGGCGTGACCCGCGTCAGCTCGGCGTGATCCCGGGCGACAGCTCGGCGTGATCCTGGTGTCAGCTCGGCGTGACGCGGACGTCAGCTCGGGGTGCCCGCGGGCCCCGCGGCGACCGCGATGACCGACCGGACCTGAGCCGTGATCGCCGCCCGGTTCCGCAGGAACTCCGGGTCCTGCACCGCCTCCGCGTTGCCGTCGCCGAACCGCAGCACCGGCGTGTGCACATGCCCGCCCGGCAGGTCGCGCAGGCCCAGCCGGTCGCGCAGCAGCGTCGCGCGGTAGGCGATCTCGTTCGACAGGTAGTCACCGCCGCCGCCCGCGCGGGCCGTCGAGCCGGGTGTCGGCCCCTCGGGCCGGACGACCGGGGCCGTGCCGCCCGCCGGGACCTCGGTGACCCGCGTGTTGTCGTACACCGGGAACGGCCCCGTCTCCGCCGTCACGATCGCCGCGTACGGCAGGCTCGTCGCGGTCCACTGCGGCTGCCCGGCCGGGTCGTCGACCGGCACGGTCCCGGTCGACGAGACGTTCTCGTTGTCCGGGAAGCCGCCCCGCCAGGCCCCGTTGAACCGCTCGATGTCGAAGCGGCCGACCCGCCCCTGGCTCACCGTCGTGAACAGGTCGACGCGCGGCAGCTGCCGGCGCAGCGTCCGCTCCACGGTGCCGTCGGCGAAATCCCGCCAGCGCACCGGGAACACGACCGCCTCGACCCGCGCCCACGAGCCGTCCGCCGTACGGATCAGCGTGCCGTCCAGGGCCAGCGCGGCCACGCCGGACGGGTTGCTGATCCGGATGTCCCGGTCCAGCGTGAACGGGTCGAACCCGGTCATCATCACGCGCTTGACGCCGCGGCCCGCCGGGAAGCGGATCGAGTCCTGGCCGCGCGACGCCGACTCCAGCCGGTCGAGCAGCCGCGCCCGCGCCCCCGCCGACAGGCCGAAGCCCGGCTGCCAGACGCGTAGTTCACGGGTCATGGCGAGCCGCGCCCAGTACAGCGGCCGGTCGTCGTCCCTGGCCAGGTCGCCACGCGCCGGCCCCCTGCCCTGCGCCCGGTCCACGGCCCGCCGCCACAGCGCCCCGCCGTGCCTTACGACGGCCCGCTCGGCCGCCGCGGACGATCCCGCGCGCTTCAGAGAGGCCGCGAACCGGGGCGCTGCGGTGTCGAATCCGCTGCGGCGCAGGATCTCCTGCGGGACGGCCCGGTCGAGGCGGGCCTCCTCGACGGTCGGAACGGCGGAGGCGGCAGAGACTCGGGAGGCGGCGGAGGCGGAGGCGGGGGCGTCGGCGGTGGCGGTGGCGGGGGCGTCGGCGGTGGCGGCGGAGGCCGGGGAGCCAGTGGCGGGGGAGCCGGTCGCGGCGGAGGCCGGTGCTCCGCCGAAGGCCGGCGCGGCGACGACCGCCGTGAGCGCGAGGGCGAGCGTGAGGGCGCGACCGAGGGAGGGGGCGAGAGCGAGGGAGCGGGTGCGGCGTATCCGTGGCACAGGGGACCTTTCGCCGGAACGGGTCATGGCCCGGGCAGTATCGCGGCGCTCCCATAACTCCCGCCACCGGACCGCTACTTCGCGCCAACCGCCCCCAACAGCCCCATGAAGTCCCGGAACGCCGCCGTCATGTCCACCGCCTCGGGGTCAAGCAGCCACTGGTACTGCAGCCCGTCCAGCACCGCGACGAGCAGTGGAGCCGCGCGCTCCGGTGTGAGCCCGCCGGGGAGCCGGTCACCGAACTCGGTGCGCAGGATCGCCGCCATGTCGCCCCGCACCTGCGTGTACCGCCGCGTGAAGAAGTCCCGCGCGGGGTGCTCGTCCGTGACGCTCTCGCCGAGCAGCGCCGAGAACGTCTGCACGATGCCCGGCCGCATGGCGTTGTACTCGACGAGCGAGGCCAGCAGATCCAGCCGCCAGCCCTCCCGCCCGTCCGGCCCGGCGCCGCCCGTGTCCCACTGGTCCCGCTCCTCCAGGACCGCGACGAGCAGCGCCTCCTTGCTGGGGTAGTGGTGCAGCAGCCCCTGCTGCGTGAGCCCGGCCCGCTCCGCCACCGCCGTGAGCGACGCGCCCCGGTAGCCGCGCTCGGCGATCACCTCGAAGGCGGCGCGCAGGATGTCCGCGCGCCGCTCCTCGCTCCTGGGTCTGGACCTGGCAGCCGACATCCCCTACGTCCTCCCGTCGCTCCTGCCTCAGGACCGTACGGCATGAGCGGAGGCACTGGATTACGAGAGGATAACGACACCTACCGCCTGCCAGGTTCCCGGTTCACCATGGGCGGACGCACGGCGACCGCGGACAGGGAGGTGCGGCCCATGACGACGGCCGACAAGGTGGTGGAGGCGGCGCTGGGCGCGCTCGACCTGGACACCAAGGCACGGCTCCTCGCCGGCCAGGACATGTGGACCCTTCCGGCCGTTCCCGAGATCGGCCTGGCGTCCCTCGTGATGTCCGACGGCCCCGTCGGCGTCCGGGGCGTGCGCTGGACACCCGACGACCCGTCCGTCACCCTCCCGTCGCCCACCGCGCTCGCCGCGACCTGGGACCCCGAGCTCGCCCGCCGCGCCGGACGTCTCCTCGCGCAGGAGGCCCGCCGCAAGGGTGTCCACGTCCTCCTCGCACCCACCGTGAACCTGCACCGCTCGCCCCTGGGCGGCCGCCACTTCGAGGCGTACAGCGAGGACCCGTACCTGACCGGCGCGATCGGCACCGGCTATGTGCGCGGCGTCCAGGAAGGCGGCGTCGCCGCCACGGTCAAGCACTTCGTCGCGAACGACGCCGAGACCGACCGGTTCACGGTCGACAACGTCATCGCGCCGCGCCCGCTGCGCGAGCTGTACCTGGCCCCGTTCGAGGCGATCGTGCGCGACGCCCGCCCGTGGGGTGTCATGGCCGCGTACAACAGGGTCAACGGCGTCACCATGACCGAGCACCGCCGGCTCCAGACCGAGGTGCTGCGCGGCGAGTGGGGGTTCGACGGGTTCACGGTCTCCGACTGGTTCGCCGCCCGTTCGACCACGGGCGCGCTGCGCGGCGGCCTCGACGTGGCCATGCCGGGGCCGCGGACCGTGTACGGGGAGGCGCTCGCCGCCGCCGTACGGGCGGGGGAGCTCGACGAGGGCCTGGTCGACGCGGCCGTACGCAACGTCCTGCGCCTCGCGGCACGCGTCGGCGCGCTGGAAGGAGCGCCCTCGGGGGCTGCGGCCCCGGAGACGCCGGCCGCTGACGCGCCGACTTCTGACGCGCCGACTTCTGGCCCCGCGACTTCTGAGGCGCCCGCACCAGCCGGCACCCACCAGCCCCCCGAACCCCTCGACGGCGAAGCGCTCGCCCGTGAGATCGCCCGCCGCTCCTTCGTCCTCGTACGGAACGAGCACGACGTCCTGCCCCTCGACCCCGGCCCCGGCCCCGCCCCCGGCCCCGCCCCTGGCCCCGCCCCCGCCCCCGGCCGCCGTATCGCCCTGATCGGCGCGGCCGCCCGCGACGCCCGCGTCCTCGGCGGCGGCTCCGCGCACGTGTTCCCCACCCGTACCGTCTCGCCGCTCGACGGACTCACGGCCGCCCTGCCCGACGGCGCGGCCCTCACCTACGCCGTCGGCGCCGAGCCGAGCGACGAACCCGCCCCCGCCGGCCCCGGCTTCGCCCTCCGCGCGGTCTGCCGCGACGCGTCCGGCGCCGTCCTCGCGGACACCCCGCTGCCCACCGGTGAGATCAAGTGGATCGGCGACAACGGCCTGCCCGCCGGCGCCACCCACGCGACCCTGCACAGCGTCGAGATCACCGGCACCTTCACCCCGCGCGACAGCGGCGCCCACTGCTTCGGCACGCGCGGCATCGGTGCCTTCACGCTCACCGTCGCCGGACGTACCCTGTACGACGGCGTCCAGGAGATGGGCACCGAGAGCGATCTGTTCGAGGCGTTCATCGGAACCCCCATGGAACGCGGCACGGTCATCCTCGCCGAGGGCGTCCCCGTCGAGGTGTCCCTCCGTCACACCCTCGACCACGATCGGCCCATGCCGGTTCCCGCCGTCGTCCACTCGCTCCTGCACCGCCCGCCGCTCCGCGACCCCGACGAGCTGATCACCGAGGCGGCCGAAGCCGCCCGCGCCGCCGACACCGCGGTCGTCGTGGTCGCCACCACCGAACGCGTCGAGTCCGAGGGCTTCGACCGCACCGACCTGCGGCTCCCCGGCCGCCAGGACGACCTCGTCCGCGCCGTCGCCGC
The DNA here is from genome assembly GCF_013362995.1 of Streptomyces sp. TRM64462. Taxonomy (GTDB): domain Bacteria; phylum Actinomycetota; class Actinomycetes; order Streptomycetales; family Streptomycetaceae; genus Streptomyces. The sequence goes on from NZ_JABWDV010000235.1 coordinate 10,482, forward strand.
CGCCAATCCGCGCACGGTCGTCGTCGTCAACGCGGGCGCCCCGGTCGAGATGCCGTGGCGCGACGACGTCGCCGCGGTGCTGCTCAGCTGGTTCCCCGGGCAGGAGGGCGGCGCCGCGCTCGCCGACGTCCTGCTCGGCGCGGACGAGCCGGGCGGCCGCCTGCCCACCACGTGGCCGGCCGCCCTCGCGGACGCGCCCGTCACCCGCGTCGCCCCGGAGCACGGCGAACTGCCCTACTCCGAGGGCGTCTTCATCGGCTACCGCGCCTGGGACCGGTCCGGCGCCACACCCGCGTACCCCTTCGGCCACGGCCTCGGCTACACGACCTGGGAGTACGACTCCCTGGAGGTCACCCCCACCACGGCCCGCGTCACCGTCCGCAACACCGGCACCCGCCCCGGCCGCGAGGTCGTCCAGCTGTACGTCGCACCCCGCGCCGACCTGGTCGAGCGCCCCGCCCGCTGGCTCGCGGGGTTCGCCACCGTCGAAGCGGAGCCCGGCGGGTGCGCGGACGCGGAGATCCGGCTCGCGCCCCGGCTGTTCGACATCTGGGACGAGCCGAAGGGCACCTGGACGACCGTGCCCGGCGTGTACGACATCCACGTCGGCCGCTCCCTGACGGACCTCCGCCGCCGCGTCACCCTGGAACTCGACTGACGCCCCGCGGCGGGCAGCGCGACATCGCGCCGTCGGCTCACCCGACCCCGACCCCGTACCGCGTCACGCGTCCCCGACCCCGTACCGCGTCACGCGACCCCGAACCCGTACCGCGTCTCCGACGTGTACACCTCGCCCGGCCGGAGCACCGTCCCCGGGAATTCCGGCCGGTTGGGGGAGTCGGGGAAGTGCTGGGTCTCCAGCGCGACCCCGTCCAGGTGATCCGGCGCGTACACCTGGAGCCCCGGCTCCGTCGTCCACACCGCGACCCGGCGTCCCGTCAGCGGCGCGTACAGCTCGGCGGCGGGCCGCGCGTCCGGGCCCATGCCGGGTGCGTCCAGGACGAAGTTGTGGTCGACGCCCGTGCCCGCCTCCCGCAGGGCGCGGAAGTCGAGCCGCGTGCCCTCGACCGGGGCGAGCTCCCCGGTGGGCACGCCCGTCGCGTCCAGCGCCGTGTAGCGCCCGGCCGCGATCCGCAGCCGCTGCGCCCCGCCGAGGCTCCAGTACGTGTGGTTGGTCAGGCACACCACCGTCGGCGCGTCCGTCACCGCCTCGTACGCGATCCGCAGCGCGCCCTCCTCGTCGAGGGAGTACGTCGCGGACACCTGGAGCCGGCCGGGGAACCCCTCCTCGCCGTCCGGGCTCACCCGGGACAGCCGTACCCCGGCGCCGCCCTCCGCCTCGCCGGCCTCCCACAGGTGCTTGTCGAAGCCGCGCTCCCCGCCGTGCAGGCTGTGCGGCCCGCCGTTGCGGGCCAGCCGGTACGTCCGCCCGTCCAGCGTGAACGCCCCGCCCGCGATCCGGTTCGCGTACCGCCCGACGAGCGCCCCGAAGTACGGCTCGGGACGCGCCTCGTACCCCTCGGGGCTGTCGAAGCCCAGCACGACGTTCGCGACGGCCCCGTCCCGGTCCGGGACCTCGACCGACTGCACGATGCCGCCGTACGTCAGGACCCGCACCCGCGTCCCGGCCCGCTCCAGCGTCCAGCGGTGCACCGCCGCACCGGATGCCAGCCGCCCCCACTCCTCAACCTTCGTGATCACGAGCGCTGAGCCTACGCGGGCGGACGCTCCGCCGTAACGTGGCGGTAAGCGATTTCCGCCAGCCGCTCCTGCCCGTCCCTGCTCGGATGGAACCAGTCCCACGGGCTCAACTGGCCGACCCCGAACCGGTAGTCGAAGACCGCCCCACCGTCGTACCGGCAGCGCTCGTCCGCCGCGCAGACGTCCCGGAGCACGTCGTTGTACGCGACCACCCGGTCCCGTACGGCGCTCCTGCGCCGCTCGGAGGCCGGCCCCAGGTCCTCGGCGTCGGCCAGCATCGACGCGCACACGCCCAGCTTCCACACCTGCCGGCCCACCGGGTGGTCCCGGCCCGTGGACCAGAGCCGCCACAGGTCGGGCACGCTCGTCACGTACACCTGAGACGTGGGCGAGGCCTTCCGCAGCCCCGCCATCGCCGCCTCGAAATGCGCCCGGAAGTCCTCGACCGGCGTCATGAGGTCCACGGAAGGACGGCACGCGTCGTTCGCGCCGACCATCACCGTGACCAGGCCGGGCTTGTGCCGCGCCGCCCGCGCCATCTGTCCGGGCAGCTCCGCCATCCGCGACCCGGACCGCGCGAGGTTCCAGCTGTGCGACGTCAGCGCCGGCGCCCCGAGCAGCCGGAGCGCCAGGCTGTTCACGCGGGCGTCGGATCCGGTGGCCCAGGACGCCTCGGGGCAGTCCTCGAGCACGCGGCAGGCGTCGAAGCCGCGGGTGATGGAGTCGCCCACGGCCGCGACGGACGCCGGCCGCGGGTTCCACACGGGTGCCGTGGGGGACGGACTCACGCTCGCGCTCGGGCTCTGGCTCCCGGCGGCGCTCGCGCTCGGGCTCGCCGAGGCGCGGCGCTCACCGTCGGCGGGGCCGCTGCTGCTTCCGGGGGACGCGACACACCCGGCCAGCACCGCGGAGCCCGCCAGGACCGCGCCCGCCAGCGTGACCGCCGCCCGCCGCGCGACGCTGCTCCGCGTCCGAACCCCGCGCACTCGCGTACCCCTTGCCGTTGCCCGCCGCTGTCCGTTCCCGCCGGCCCGTTCCCGCCGAATTCCTTGCCGTATCGGCGTCCTGGCGAGTGAAAGCTTCGTGTCGACGGCCCCCGGGACCGACCGTACGTCATCCCAAGCGACTCGCCGCACGGTAGCTTTTCCCCGTCGAACCAGAGGCGCCTGGCCGACCGGCTCCGGTAAATTACATCACGTCACAAGCTGTCCCTTTTGCGGAGTTTCTCTCCCGATGCTGTTTACTGAGGCCGCTGGGAAAAGGCGAACCTCGTCCCACCCTGGAGGTCCCGGTGACGACACGTGGAGTCCTGTACGTACACTCCGCGCCGCGCGCGCTGTGCCCGCACGTCGAATGGGCGGTCGCGGGCGTGCTCGGCACGAGGGTCCAGCTCGACTGGATCCGCCAGCCGGCCTCACCGGGCACCTGGAGAGCGGAGTTCTCCTGGCAGGGCCAGCCCGGCACCGCCTCCAAGCTGGCCTCCGCGCTGCGCGGCTGGCAGCTGCTGCGCTTCGAGGTGACCGCCGAGCCGTGCGCCACCGCCGAGGGCGAGCGCTACAGCGCCACGCCCGAGCTGGGCATCTTCCACGCGGTCATCGGCATCCACGGCGACATCATGATCCCCGAGGACCGGCTGCGCGCCGCCCTCGCCCGTTCGGCGCAGGGCGAGACCCAGTTGGAGGCCGAGATCGCCAAGCTCCTCGGCAAGCCCTGGGACGACGAGCTGGAGCCGTTCCGGTACGCCGGCGAGGGAGCCCCGGTCCGCTGGCTGCACCAGGTCGTGTGACCACCGGCGTACGAGTGAGGCCCCCGCCGTGCGGCGGGGGCCTCACTCATGTGCCGTATACGTCGTGGTGCCGTACACGTCTCCGTCGTACGGGACCTGTCAGACCGTCCGGAACGCCAGGACCACGTTGTGGCCGCCGAAGCCGAACGAGTTGTTGATCGCCGCGATCGTGCCCTCGGGCAGGGCGCGGGGCTCGCCGCGCACGATGTCGGCGTCGACCTCCTCGTCCAGCTCGTCGACGTTGATGGTCGGCGGGGCCACGCGGTGGTGCAGCGCCAGGACCGTCGCGACGGTCTCGATGCCGCCGGCGCCGCCCAGCAGGTGACCGGTCATCGACTTGGTGGCGGAGACCGCCACATGGTCCAGGTCGTCGCCCAGGACCTTGCGCAGCGCCTTCACCTCGGCGACGTCACCCTGCGGGGTCGACGTGGCGTGGGCGTTCAGGTGCACGACCTCCGACGGCTTCAGGTCCGTGGCGTCCAGCAGGTTCTGCAGGGCGGCGGCGATACCGCGGCCGGTCGGCTCGGGCTGCGCGATGTGGTGGCTGTCGGCGGACAGGCCCTGGCCCAGCGCCTCACAGTACACGCGGGCGCCGCGCGCGGCGGCGTGCTCGGCCGACTCCAGGACGATCACACCGGCGCCCTCGCCCAGCACGAAGCCGTCACGGCCCTTGTCGTACGGGCGCGACGCCTTCTCGGGCTCGTCGTTGCTCTTGGACATCGCCATCATGTTGGCGAACGCCGCGATGGGCAGCGGGTGGATGGCCGCCTCGGTGCCGCCCGCCACGACCACGTCGGCGCGGCCGGTGCGGATCATCTCGATGGCGTAGCCGATGGCCTCGGCGCCCGACGCACACGCCGACACGGGGGTGTGCACGCCCGCCTGGGCGTTCACCTCCAGGCCGACGTTGGCGGAGGGGCTGTTGGGCATGAGCATGGGCACGGTGTGCGGGGAGACGCGGCGGGCGCCCTTCTCCTTCAGCACGTCGTACTGGTCGAGCAGGGTCGTCACACCGCCGATGCCGGAGGCGATGACGGAGCCCAGGCGCTCGGGGCGGATCTTCTCGTCCTCGCCGGCGGGACCGGTGAAACCGGCGTCCGCCCAGGCCTCACGGGCCGCGATGACCGCGAACTGCGCCGAACGGTCCAGCTTGCGGGCCAGCGGCCGCGGCAGGACCTCGGACGGGTCGACCGCCACGGGGGCGGCGATCTGGACGGACAGCTCCGCGAAGCGTTCGCCCTCCAGGGGCTTGACGCCGGAACGGCCCGCCTTCAGACCTTCCCAGGTCGAGGCGGAGTCGCCACCCAGCGGTGTGGTTGCGCCGATACCGGTGACGACCACGGTGCGATTGGTCGAGCTCACAGGAATTCTTTCTCCACGTGTATGAGGTATGCGTGAAAACGGCGCCACCGCCGGGTGGCGAACCGGATCAGGCCTGGTGCTTGAGGATGTAGTCGGCAGCGTCGCCGACCGTCTTGAGGCCCTTGACGTCCTCGTCCGGGATCTTCACGCCGAAGCGCTCCTCGGCGGCGACGACGACCTCGACCATGGACAGCGAGTCGACGTCCAGGTCGTCCGTGAAGGACTTGCCGAGCTCGACGTCCTCGGTCGGGATGCCGGCGATCTCGTTGACGATCTCGGCGAGGCCTTCGACGATCTCATCCTGCGTGGCGGCCATGGTGGCGCTCCTTCGGTATGTATCTCAGAGGGTGTGATGGCTTCCGCCCGGAATCCGGAAGATCCGTACGGTGCCTAGGGGAGGGTAACGACCGTCGCGGCGTAGACGAGACCCGCCCCGAAGCCGATGACGAGCGCGGTGTCACCGCTCTTCGCCTGACCGGTCGCCAGAAGCCGCTCCATAGCGAGCGGGATCGAGGCGGCCGAGGTGTTGCCGGTGGTCTCCACGTCACGGGCGACCGTGACATGCTCCGGCGGCTTCAGCGTCTTCACCATCGAGTCGATGATCCGCATGTTGGCCTGGTGCGGGATGAAGACGTCCAGGTCGGCCGCGGTGATGCCGGCTGCGTCGAGCGCCTGCTGAGCGACCTTGGCCATCTCGAAGACGGCCCAGCGGAAGACCGTCTGGCCCTCCTGGGTGATGGCCGGGAACTTCAGCTCGCCGTTCTCGTCGACGGGGAGCTGCGCGACGTCGCCGACGCGGAAGTTCGTCCACGGCACGGTCTGCTTGATGGTCTCCGACTTGTCGCCCTCGGAGCCCCATACGGTCGGGCCGATGGCCGGCTCGTCGGACGGGCCGACGACGACCGCGCCCGCGCCGTCACCGAACAGGAAGGCCGTCGCACGGTCCTCCAGGTCGGTCAGGTCGCTGAGCCGCTCGACGCCGATGACCAGCACGTACTCGGCCGAGCCCTCGACGACCATGCCCTTGGCGAGCGTGAGCCCGTAGCCGAAGCCCGCGCAGCCCGCCGAGATGTCGAAGGCCGCCGCCTTGTCCGTACCGACCTTGTCGGCGATCTCGGTCGCGACCGCCGGTGTCTGCCGGAAGTGCGACACCGTCGCGACGACGACCGCGCCGACCTGCTGCGCCGTGATCCCGGCCTCGGCGATGGCCTTGCCGGCCGCCTCGACCGACATCGCGGTCACGGTCTCCTCGGGCGACGCCCAGTGCCGCGTGGCGATGCCGGAGCGCGAGCGGATCCACTCGTCGGACGAGTCGATCTTCTCGAGGATCACCTCGTTCGGCACGACACGGGTGGGACGGTAGCCGCCGACACCCATGATGCGCGCGTACGGGGCGCCCTTGCTGGGCTTGATCTTCGCCATGCTCTACGGCTCCTTGCTCCGGTCAGGCTGCGGCGTCGGCACCGGCGTGCTCGGCGATGAGCTCACGGGCCGCGTCGAGGTCGTCGGGGGTCTTCAGCGCGAGCGTCTTGACCCCGGGAAGGGCACGCTTGGCGATACCGGTGAGCGTGCCGCCCGGGCACACCTCGACCAGCGCGGTCACGCCGAGCCGCTGGAACGTTTCCATGCACAGGTCCCAGCGGACCGGATTGGCGACCTGGCCCACGAGACGGGTGACGACGTCGGCACCCTTGGCGACGGTCTCGCCGTCCTTGTTGGAGACGTAGGGCACCTTCGGGTCGGAGAGGGAGAGGGCCTGCGCGGCCTCCTCCAGCTTCGCCACGGCGGGTGCCATGTGGTGCGTGTGGAACGCGCCGGCCACCTTCAGGGCCACCACGCGGCGGACTCCCTCGGGCTTGTCCGCGTCGAGCGCGGCCAGCTGCTCCATGGTGCCGGCGGCGACGATCTGGCCGGCGCCGTTGACGTTGGCCGGGGTCAGCCCCAGCTTCTCCAGGTGCGCGACGGAGACGTCGGGGTCGCCGCCGAGCAGCGCCGACATGCCGGTCTCCGTGACGGCGGCGGCCTCGGCCATCGCCAGGCCACGGGTCCGTACGAAACGGAGCGCGGCCGTGTCGTCGAGGACGCCCGCGAACGCGGCCGCCGTGATCTCGCCGACGCTGTGACCGGCGACGGCGTCCGGAGCGACGCTGTCACCGAGTGCCGAGGCGGACAGCAGACCGGCCGCGACCAGCAGGGGCTGGGCGACCGCCGTGTCGCGGATCTCCTCCGCGTCGGCCTTCGTGCCGTAGTGGACAAGGTCCAGCCCGATGGCGTCCGACCACGCGCCGACACGGTCGGCGGCGCCGGGAAGATCGAGCCAGGGAGTCAGGAAGCCGGGCGTCTGAGCGCCTTGGCCGGGAGCGACGAGTACGAGCACCCTCACACTCTCTCTTGTGGACGGTCCTGAGCGCCCGTGGGGACTGGGACGAAGAACCGTCGGACGAATTGTTGATCCCCCACAAAACTCTAGGGCTGGGCGTCGATGTCGGCCAGACGCCCCAGAATCAGCGCGATCCGCAGCGTGAACGCCGACCGTACATCGGAGGGTGACCATCCGGTGACATCTGTCACACGTCGCAGCCGGTAGCGCACGGTGTTGGGGTGGACGAACAGCATCCGCGCCGCCCCTTCCAGGCTGCTGGCCTGCTCCAGATAGACACTCAGTGTCTCCAGCAGGGCCGAGCCGGCCTCCTTCAGTGGTCTGTAGATCTCCTCCACCAGCTGCTCCCGCGCGGCGGGGTCGGACGCGATGGCGCGCTCCGGCAGGAGATCATCCGCGAGGACGGGGCGCGGCGCGTCCTGCCACGCCGTGCACGCCTTCAGCCCGGCCGCCGCCGCCTGCGCGGACCGGGTCGCCGCCAGCAGGTCCGGTACGACGGGCCCCGCCACCACCGGCCCCGCCGCGTACGGTCCGATCAGCGCCTTCGCGACGGCGAGCGGGTTGTCGCTGCCGCCCGCGATGACGACCAGGCGGGCGCCCAGCACCCCGGTCAGCACCTGGAGCTTGGCGTGCCGGGCGGCGCGGCGGATCGCCTCGACGGTCAGCTCGCTGTCGCCGTCCGGGGCGGTGCCGAGGATCACGCACACGTGCTCCGGCGAGTTCCAGCCGAGCGCCGCGGCCCTGCTGACCGCGCCCTCGTCGGCCTCGCCCGACAGGACCGCGTTCACGACGAGGCTCTCCAGGCGGGCGTCCCACGCGCCGCGCGCCTCGGCGGCCTGCGCGTACACCTGCGCCGTCGCGAACGCGATCTCCCTGGCGTACACCAGCAGCGCCTCGCGCAGCACCGACTCGTCGCCGGGCGCCGCGACCTCCTCGATCGCCGACTCCATGACCTCGATGGTGGTGCGCACCATCTCGACGGTCTGGCGCAGCGTGATCGCCCGCGTCAGTTCGCGCGGAGCCGTCCCGAACACATCCGTGGAGATGGCCTGCGGGGTCTCCGGGTGCCGGAACCACTCGGTGAACGCGGCGATACCGGCCTGGGCGACCAGCCCGATCCAGGACCGGTTCTCCGGGGGCATCGCCCGGTACCACGGCAGCGTCTCGTCCATGCGGGCGATGGCGTTCGCGGCCAGCCGGCCGGAGGACTGCTCCAGGCGCTTCAGGGTCGCTGCGTGCGGGTGGGCGTCGTTTGCTGCGGGTTCAGGCACGGGACAAGACTGCCTTATCGGGACGGGGGAGTGCCCAGCCGGTCTACCGTTGGGCCTGTGATCTCCACGCAGATGTCCATACAGAGGGCCGCGGAACGCTACCCGGGTGGCGACCCGGAGTCCGGGATCGAGACCCGGCACGCCTTCTCCTTCGGCCGCCACTACGACCCGGACAACGTCCGCTTCGGCGCGATCGTCGCCTGCAACGAGGAGCGGCTCGCGCCCGGCGCCGGGTTCGCCGAGCATCCGCACAGCCACACCGAGATCGTCACCTGGGTCGTGGAGGGCGAGCTGACGCACCGCGACTCGGCCGGGCACAGCACGGTCGTCCGGCCCGGCGACGTCCAGCACCTCAGCGCGGCGGGCGGGGTACGGCACGTGGAGCGCAACGACGGTACGGTGCCGCTCACCTTCGTGCAGATGTGGCTGGCCCCGCGGGAGCCGGGCGGCGACCCGTCGTACACGCTCGTGCCGGGGCTCGCCGACGCCACGCCGTACGCGCTGCCCGCGGCGGGCGCCCTGCTCCATGTGCGGCGACCCGCCGCGGGCGAGCGCACCGCCGTACCGGACGCCGACTTCCTGTACGTCCATGTGGCGCGCGGCCGGATCGTGCTGGCCGGGCACGAACTGGGCCCGGGCGACGCGGCCCGCGTCACCGGCGCCCGGGACCTGGACCTGACCGCGGCGGAGGCGGCCGAGGTCCTGGTGTGGGAGATGACGGCGGAGGCCTGACCGCGGCGGGGCCGGATCGTGCTCCGGTGCCGCGCGTGGCTGCGTCCAGCCGCGGGCGGTCGCGCTGGTCGCGGGCGGTTGGCCTAGCCGCGGGCGGTGGCGCGCAGTTCGGCGAGGACCGCGTCCGTGAACGGCGGCCACGCCTCGATCGCCCACGGCCCGAACGCCCGGTCCGTCAGCGCCACGCACGCCGCGCCCGCGTCCGGGTCGATCCACAGGAACGTCCCGGACTGGCCGAAGTGCCCGAACGTACGGGGCGACGACGAACCGCCCGTCCAGTGCGGCGACTTGCCGTCCCGGATCTCGAAGCCGAGGCCCCAGTCGTTGGGCTTCTGGTGGCCGTAGCCGGGGAGGATGCCGGTCAGGCCCGGATGTACGACCGTCATGGCCTCCAGGACCGTACGGGCGTCCAGCAGCCGGGGCGCCTGCACCTCCGCCGCGAACCGCACCAGGTCGTCGACCGTCGACACCCCGTCCTTCGCGGGCGACCCGTCCAGCGTCGTCGCGTCCATCGCCAGCGGCTCCAGCACCGCCTGCCGCAGATACTCCGCGAACGGGATGTCCGTCGCCTTCGCCACATGGTCCGCGAGGACTTCGAAGCCGGTGTTGGAGTAGATGCGCCGTGTGCCGGGAGCCGCCATCACGCGGTGCTCGTCGAACGCCAGGCCCGAGGTGTGCGCCAGCAGATGCCGCACCGTGGCCCCCTCCGGACCGGCCGGCTCGTCCAGCTCGACAGCCCCCTCCTCGTACGCGACGAGGACGGCGTACGCCGCCAGCGGCTTGGTCACCGAGGCGAGCGGGAACCGCCGCGCCGTGGGTCCGTGGGACCCCGCGAGCGTGCCGTCCGCACGCACGACGGCCGTCGCCGCGGTCGGCACGGGCCAGTTCTCGATCATCGCCAGGCTCTGCATGCGGACGAGGGTACTTCGTCGTTCCGGCGCTTGCTTCGAGTGCACTCGAAGGTCCTAGCGTGGGGGCATGACGGTGATCGAGAGCACCAGGGACGGAACCCGGGAACGGGCCCGGGGACGCACCCGGGGCGCCGACATCTGCGCGGCACCGCCTCCGCACCCGCGCCCCGACGGTGAGGACCGCTACACCATCAGCGAGGTCGCGGCCTGGACCGGCCTCACCGCGCACACCCTCCGCTGGTACGAGCGCATCGGGCTGATGCCGCACGTCGACCGGTCCGCCACCGGCCAGCGCCGGTTCACCAACCGGGACCTGGACTGGCTGGAGCTGGTCGGCAAGCTCCGGCTGACGGGCATGTCCGTCGCGGCGATGGTGCGCTATGCCGAGCTCGTCCGCGAGGGCGAGCACACCTTCGACGCGCGCCGCGAACTGCTGGAGGCCACCCGCCGGGACGTCCGGTCCCGTATCGCGGAGCTCCAGGAGACGCTCGCCGTCCTCGACAGGAAGATCGACATTTACTCGGGCGCTCGCACGCCCCACGAAAGGCCATGAACGCATGACCACCTCCTCCACCTCCTCCACTTCCTCCACTTCCTCCACCACGACCACCACCACCGGGGCCGCGACGACCACGGCCCCTCCTGCGGACCGGATCGCCCAGGTGCGCCTCGGCACCGACGGCCCGCTGGTCGGTGTCCAGGGCTTAGGCGCCATGGGCATGAGCGAGTTCTACGGCGACACCGACCAGGCCGCCGCCCGGGACACCCTCGACGCCGCACTCGAACAGGGCGTCACCCTCCTCGACACCGCCGATATGTACGGCCGTGGCGCCAACGAGGAGTTCCTCGCACCGTTCGTCGCCGCCCATCGCGACGACATCACCATCGCCACCAAGTTCTCCATCACCCGGACCGACGACCCCGCGTCCGGGCCCGGCTGGGCGGTCCGCAATGATCCCGCCTACATCCGCACCGCCGTCGAGGGCAGCCTGCGCCGCCTCGGCGTCGACGTCATCGACCTCTACTACATGCACCGCCGCGATCCCTCCGTGCCGCTCGCCGAGTCCGTCGGCGCCATGGCCGAACTGGTCCACGAGGGCAAGGTCCGGCACCTGGGACTGAGCGAGGTCACCGGAGCCGAACTCCGCGAGGCCCACGCCGTCCACCCCATCGCCGCCCTCCAGTCGGAGTGGTCGCTGTTCTCCCGCGACGTGGAGCACAGCGCCGTCCCCACGGCGGCCGAGCTGGGCGTCGCCCTCGTGCCCTACTCACCACTGGGGCGCGGCTTCCTCACCGGGGCGTTCGCCGACGCCACCAAGGACCTGTCCAGCACTGACATCCGGCGCACCCACCCGCGCTTCTCGGGTGAGAACGCCCAGCGCAACGCCTCCCTCCTGGAGCCTCTCCACACCATCGCCGCCGCCCACGGCGCCACCCCCGCGCAGGTGGCCCTCGCCTGGGTCCACCAGCAGGCGGCCGTCCACCGGCTGACCGTCGTCCCCATCCCCGGCACCCGCCGGCGCGGCCGCCTCCTGGAGAACACCGCGGCGACCCGTATCACCCTCACCGCATCGGAACTCTCCCTCCTCGAACCCCTCGCCGCGCAGGTGTCCGGCGCCCGCTACCCGGACACGACCCTCATCCCCACCACCCGCGAGCAGTAGCCCGCCCCCTCGGGCGACCCGCCCGGCCCGGCACATCGCCCGGGCCGGGCGCGCGGCGACTACGGTCCTCGTCGGCGCTGCGACGAGAAGAAGGTACGCAGACGACACCTCAGCGAGCGTCACACCACGGTGCCAACTGCCGGGTGATACCGGGGTAGGGGGTGTGCTCACCGGCCCGCGCTCCGGCCAGCCGGCGCTCGCTACCGGGTCTCGCCCGGCGTGACCAGCCCCGACTCGTAAGCGAAGACCACGGCCTGCGCCCGGTCCCGCAGCCCCAACTTGGCCAGCACACGGCCGATATGGGTCTTCACCGTCTGCTCCGCCAGCACCAGGTGGTCCGCGATCTCCTGGTTCGACAGACCCCGCGCCACGAGCTCCAGCACCTCCGTCTCCCGTGGCGTCAGCCCGTTCAGCCGCACCGACCGCTGCTTGCGCGAGGCGGGGCGCTGCGCCGCGAAGTCCTCGATCAGCCGCCGCGTCACCGACGGCGCGAGCAGCGCCTCACCGGCCGCCACCACCCGCACGGCGGCGATCAGGTCCGCCGGAGGCGCGTCCTTGAGCAGAAACCCGGAAGCCCCCGCCCGCAGCGCCTCGTACACGTAGTCGTCCACGTCGAACGTGGTCAGCATGAGGACCTTCGGCCGGTGCGTCACTCCGGGCGGCGGGTTCAGGAGTTCACGCGCCGCGGCCAGACCGTCCATCTCGGGCATGCGCACATCCATCAGCACCACGTCCGGATGCGTGGAACGGCCCACCTCCACACCCGCCCGGCCGTCGGGGGCCTCGCCGACCACGTCGATGTCGGGCTGGGCGGACAGCAGCGCGGCGAACCCCGCCCGCACCATGGCCTGGTCGTCGACGATGATCACGCGGATGGTCACGTGGGTCCTTTCATGACGGTCGGGAGAGCGCGCGGCGCGCCGGTCCTGGCCTCCGGCCGGCACGCGCGCGGGGCGGTCAGGGGACCGGTGTGATCAGCGGGAGGCGGGCCGCCACCCGGAAGCCGCCGTCCGGCAGCGGTCCGACGTCGAGCGTTCCGCCCGTCAACCGTACGCGCTCCCGCATCCCCACCAGGCCGTGTCCCGTGCCGGACGTCTCCAGGGGCGAAGTCGGCTCGGTGGGCGGCCCGTTCACGACGAGCACGATCAGCCACTCCAAGTTGGGGGAGCGCGACACCGACACCCTGGTCGTGGCCCCCGGTGCGTGCCGCACCACATTGGCCAGCGCCTCCTGCACGATCCGGTAGGCGGAAAGGTCCACCGCCTGCGGCACCGGACCCAACTCCCCGGCCAGGGACAGATCGACCGGCACCCCCGCCCGTATCGTCGCCTCCACCAGATGCCGCAGCCGGTCCAGCCGCGGCTGCGGCGTCCGCTCGCCGTCCCCGTTCTCACTGCGCAGCACCGCCAGCAGCCGGCGCATCTCGGTGAGGGACTCCCGGGCCGACGCGGCGATCGTCGAGAACTCCTCGCAGGCGGCGTCCGGCAGGTCCTTGATCCGGTACGGCGCCGAATCCGCCTGCACCGTGATCACCGACATGTGGTGGGCCACCACGTCGTGCAGCTCACGCGCGATACGGGCACGCTCCTCAAGCAGCGTCCGCCGGGCCCGCTCCGCCTCACTGATCGCCTCCTGCTCGACGAGTCTTCGCTGGGCGTCGCCGCGCTCCCGCAGCGTCCCGGTCACGAGCAGCACGATCCCGCTCAGCACGAACAGCAGCACATGGACCGGGCCCGCATGCTCCGGCGCGGCCAGCGCGAACGCGAACCCGACGGCGCCCGTCACCAGCCACACGCAGAGCAGCGTCCGACGCCGCTCGCGCAGCCCCACGGCAAGCATCAGCACCAGATAGCCGATCACGACCATAGGCGTCCACGGCCACTGTCTGCCCCCGCCGAGGTCCGCGTCCGCCAGCATCAGCACCGCACCGACCACATCAGCCGTGAAGACGAGCCACCATGCCAGGAGCGGCCGCCGCACGGCCAGCAGCAGCGGAACCGTCTGCGCGGGAGCCAGCACACCGGCGAGACCGCCGTGCATGCCGTAGTCATCGACCAGCACGATGATCGTGACCGGCAGGAGCGAGGCGACACACGCCAGCGCCACGACATACGGCAGGACGCGCAGCCACCACGGGGAGGACCCGCCGAGCAGGGGGCTCCCCGGGGCCGTGGGCGTCGCCAGCGCGTCGGCCACCGCGCCCCACGTCCTCCACACGGAACGCCCCGCGCGCGCCACGGCCGCGCCGCGGCCTGCGGGCACCGGGCCGGCCGGGGCCGGGGATTCGTTGCTCATGATCCCGTAAGCGTAGGCGCGGGCCGCTCTCGCGGCGTCATACCAGGGAGCCAGTTCCCGGCCTCATACCCAGGTACGACACGCCCGGTCCGGTGCCGGACGGCCGCGCCCTCGCCACGCCCCTGCGGCTCCGCGGCCGCTACAGCTCCGCGAGCAGCTCGGCCTTCTTCGCCGTGAACTCCTCGTCCGTCACCAGCCCCGCCCGGTGCAGCTCGCCGAGGTGCCGGATCCGGTCCGCGATGTCGGCGGGGTCCCGCCGGGCCGCCGCCACCGGAACCGGCACCGGGACCGCCCCATCGGCGTTCCGCACGGCCTCCAGCACCGCTGCCGCGAACGGCAGCGACTCGTGCACCGGCCCGTACCCGAGCCCGAAGACGACCGCGGCCGGGTCCTGGTCCGCCTGCGCCGGCTGACCCTCGCCACCGCGCCGCACCAGCCGCAGATACCCGTCCAGGACGTCCGGCGACCGCCATTCGACGCCGCTCAGGTCGGTCACCGCGAACGTCTGGTCGCCGGCTTTCCACTTCGCGGACGACGCCCCGGTCCAGAACCAGCGGAACGCCACGCTCCGCCCGTCGAAGGACGCCTTGCCGTCGTACGCCTTGAACTGGAGCGGTGCCTCGGGCGCCGCCACCACGAACCGCTCGGACCGCTCGGCCCTGTCCGGCCCGAGCCGCGCCCGCAGCTCGTCCGCGTAGTACTCGGCGAGGGTCTCCCGGTCGGCGGGCAGCACGAGGCGGTACGGGTCGCAGCTCTCCTTGAGCTGGCCCGCGGCCGCCTCCATCAGCGGGTCCGCACCCTCCCGCGGCACCGCGTGCAGGACCACCGTGCCCCGCTTGCCCGGGGAGAGGGTCACCGACGCCAGCGCCTCGTGGGGCACACGTCTTTCGCGCAGCGCCTGGAACAGCTTCGGCGCGCGGATCCCCCGTTCGAAGCGGATGAGCACGGCATCGGGTTCGAACTCCCAGGTGGCATGAATTCCGGCCAGCACATCACCCATGCGCCTCATCGTATGCGGCGTGCGCCCGCGCGTCGCCCCTGGAAGAGGTGCGGAAATGGACTAGCCTTCCCGCCTTCTACGCGGGTCAGAGCTGTCCGGCGCCGGAAATTCCACTTCGGCAGGTGCTGTCGTCGGCCGCGCAGCGCAGGCTGTCGTACGAGCCGACCCCTATGCCCGCGAGGTTGCGCAGGCTCTCGGTGCCCGGCTCGAAGTAGCCGCCGTGGCCGCCCGCGCCGGCCGCCGAGAGCAGCCGGGCGCCGAACGCGGGGTCCACCGGGTCCTCGCCGTGGCCCAGCCCGCCGACGTCCAGGTGCGGCACGTCCGCGATCCAGTCGTCGGCGTCCCGCATGGCCCACACGCGCGCACGCGTGTCCAGCTCCGCCGCGGTGCCGGCCCGCATCCCGGGGCTGCCGGCCACCGCGATGTCGGAGACCCTCTCGGGCAGCCGGCGCGCGGCCAACCCGCACACGACGGAGCCGTAGCTGTGGCAGAACAGGGAGACCCGCGAGTTGCCGGGCAGCGCCTCCGTCAAGGAGACCAGCCGCAGGGCGCCCTCCTCGGCGAGCCTGCCGGTCGCCGCGTCCATGCCGACCCCGGCGGGCGCGGTGTAGTCGCCCCAGGCGATCACGGCGGTACGGACGCCGGGGGCGGCCCGGCGCTCGGCGGCGTACAGGGACTCGGCCATGCCGACCGGCGCCGTGTAGCGGCGGGCCGTCTTCTGGAAGGTGAGCAGCGTCGTGTCGACACCCGGCACGATCACCGACACCCGCTCGGCCCGCTTCAGGTCGCCGAACACCTCGGCGACTCGGCCCTTGCCCGACGGGTCGAAGGCGAGGATCTGCCGGCCCTTCCGCATGAGGGACGAGAACCGGTGGACCCTCCGTACGGCCTCCTGGCGCCCGTCGGGGGAGAGCCTGCTGTCCTTGAGGCGCGGCCTCTCGGCGGCGAGGGCCTCCGCCAGGGAACGCCGATTGGCCCGGTACCTCAGGGCGAGCGGCACGCCGTCGAGGTTGCCCACGACGAGGGGGTGCTCGGCGGCGAGCCGGTCACGCTGCGCGGGCTTGAGTGAGGCGAAGAAACCGGCCACGACGCCGGGCGGTGATGTCGGGCTGGGGAGCGCCCGGGCGCCGACCCGGTCGGCCTGCCACGCGGCGATCGCCCCCTTCCAGGAGTCCGCCGGAGCGCCGCGTTGCCGGTGGACCGCGGTCCAGCCGGTGGTCGCGAGGAGGACGAACACCACCGCGAGGGCGAGCAGGGTGCGCCAGACGGTGAGCGTGGGGGAGGCGATGAAGGAAGTCACTACGAGACACCCTAGGAGACGGCAGAAGCCGCCCGGTCACAGGGTGACGCAGATCACGGTTCAGTGTGGCGTTCCGGGGAAGGGGTCGCACGCCCGGGAGTCGCGCATGTCACAGCGCGCGCAGGGCACGGGCTCCGCGCATGTCACGGGGTGCGCCAGCCGGTCGCCAGTGCGGGACCCAGGTGGTCCAGGTAGTTCTCGGTGATGGCGCGGATCGCTTCGAGGCTGGTGTCCTCGCCCCGTACCCACATCTGACCGGTGACCCGCATGACGCCGCTGAAGGCGGCGACGGCCACACGGGGCCGGGGATCGGTGTCCACGTCGAGGCCCTCCCGGTCGGCGATGAGCCGGGCGATGTTCTCCTCCATCTCGAAGGAGCGGCGCAGATGGACGGCGAGAAGGGACGGCGTCGACTCGATCACCTGGAGCATGCGCAGGTACACCTCGACCGGCACCAGCTCCGTGATGGCCTCGCCGATGGTGTCCCAGGCGCCGAGCACCGAGTTGCGGAGCGCGTCGAAGGGGCCCTCGTCGGCGGGACGCGCGCGTAGCGCCGTCACGAAGTGCTGCTCGGCCATCTGCTGCAGGGCGAACGCGACCTCTTCCTTGCTGGCGAAATAGCGGAAGAACGTGCGCTGCGAGACCTCGACGCTGTCGACGATCTCGTCGACCGTCGTCTCCTCGTATCCCTGGGTGGTGAAGAGCTCCAGCGCGGTGCGCAGCAGGGCGGCGCGGGTGCGCTGTTTCTTGCGCTCCCGCAGCCCTGTGGCCGTGCCCGCCGTGCCGACCGTGCCTGCCGTGGTCGGCTGCTTCGGCTGCTCACCCGTCACTTCATGGTCCTCGATTCGCCTCTTCTGCCAGCTCAGCCTATCTGTGAGCGATGTGAC
Organism: Streptomyces sp. TRM64462; assembly: GCF_013362995.1. Taxonomy (GTDB): domain Bacteria; phylum Actinomycetota; class Actinomycetes; order Streptomycetales; family Streptomycetaceae; genus Streptomyces. The sequence continues at coordinate 27,771 of NZ_JABWDV010000235.1, forward strand.
AGTTACCGGCGTGTGAATCGCTTTGTCAATTGTCAGTGGCTGACATTAGCCTCGCGGTATGACTAGTCAGCCCACCATCGAGAAGGCGCCGCGCAACCCGGAACCGGTGCCCGCGCCGACCAAGGGCCTCCGCGGCCACCCGTGGGGCACCCTCTTCGCTGTCGCAGTCGGCGTCATGATGGTCGCGCTCGACGGCACGATCGTCGCGATCGCCAATCCCGCGATCCAGCAGGACCTGGGCGCGACACTCGCCGACGTCCAGTGGATCACCAACGGCTATCTGCTGGCGCTCGCCGTCGCCCTGATCACGGCGGGCAAGCTCGGCGACCGCTTCGGCCACCGCCAGACGTTTCTCATAGGCATCGCCGGGTTCGCCGTCGCCTCCGCCGCGATCGGCCTCTCCGGCTCGATCGCCCTCGTGATCGGCTTCCGAGTGCTCCAAGGGCTCTTCGGCGCCCTGCTGATGCCGGCCGCGCTCGGCCTGCTGAGGGCCACCTTCCCGGCGGAGAAGCTCAACATGGCCATCGGTATCTGGGGCATGGTCATCGGTGCCTCGACCGCGGGCGGCCCGATCGTCGGCGGCCTGCTCGTCGAGCACGTCAGCTGGCAGTCCGTGTTCTTCGTCAACGTGCCGGTCGGTGTCGTCGCGCTGGCCATGGGCCTGCTGATCCTCAAGGACCACCGGGCGCGGAACGCGCCCCGCTCCTTCGACCTGCTCGGTATCGCGCTGCTGTCCGCCGCCATGGGGTCGCTCATCTGGGGCATCATCAAAGCCGGCGAGAGCTGGGGCTGGAGCAGCGGTAAGACCTGGGGATTCCTGCTCGGCGCGGTCGTCCTCTTCCTGCTCTTCGCCTTCTGGCAGAACCGGGTCAGGGAACCGCTCATCCCGCTGGCGATGTTCCGCTCCGTCCCGCTGTCCGCGGGTGTGGTGCTGATGGTCCTCATGGCCTTCGCCTTCATGGGCGGCCTCTTCTTCGTGACGTTCTACCTCCAGGGCGTGAAGGGCCTGAGCCCGGTCGACAGCGGACTGCGGCTGCTGCCCCTGACGGCCATGATGATCGTCTCCTCGCCGCTGGCGGGCGCGCTCATCACCAGGTTCGGCCCGCGTATCCCGCTCGTGGGCGGCATGGTGTGCACCGCCGCCGCCATGTTCGGCATGCTCACCCTCACCTCAGGCACCGGCACGCTGGCGACGTCCTTGTGGTTCGCCCTGCTGGGCCTGGGCCTCGCCCCGGTGATGGTGGGCGCCACCGAGGTCATCGTGGGCAACGCCCCGCTGGAGCTCTCGGGTGTGGCCGGCGGTCTCCAGCAGGCTGCCATGCAGGTCGGCGGCGCGCTGGGTACGGCCGTGCTGGGCGCCGTGATGTCGTCCAAGGTCAACGCCGAGTTCGCCGGCAACTGGAAGGACGCGGGCCTCCCGGGTGACCCCGCGCCGGGCCTGGAGCAGGCGGCCGAGTTCGGTACCGTCCCGGCCGAGCTGGCCAAGGCGCCGGGCGTGACGCCGGACGTGCTGGGCGCGATCACCAAGGTCATCCACGACACGTTCATGTCGGGCATGGGCCTCGCCTTCACCGTCGCGGGCGGCGTCGCGGTCGTCGCGGCCCTCGTGGCGACGCTCACCAAGCGCGGCGCCAACGCCGAGGCGGGCGGCGGCGTCCACATCTGAGGGACGCGTGCGCGATCCGCGGACGCGCGCCCCCGTACGACGCCCCGGGCCCCGGCACACCACCCCCGTGCCGGGGCCCGGGGCGTCACCCGTCCGGGTGGTTCCCCCGGGGAGGGCTTCCCTTCGATGGTCACGCAGAGTCAAGCTGTGCGGAGACGTTCAATACGGAGCGTCACGACCTGCGGGGGGATTCACCACCATGCGCACGACCACACGGACCCGGACCGTCCTCACGACCGCCACCCTGGCCGCCGCCGCGCTCGCCGCCGTCCTGCTCACCGCCGGCGCCCCACGGGCCGACGCGGCCCCACCGGCCGACGCCGCCCCACCGGCCGCCGCTTCCCCGCCGAGCCTCGGCACCTGCGGCACCGGACAGCTGTGCCTGTGGCAGAAGGAAGGGTTCCGGGGCAAGCGGTACACGCACGAACTGGCCGACACCGACATCGAAAGCTGTATCGCCCTCCCCGCAGGCACCAGCGCCGCCGCACTCGCCAACCGCACCGGCCGCCCCGTCACCACCTACCAGTCCGCGACGTGCGCCGAGACCGGCGAGTTCGAGACCTACCCCGGCAGCGGTACGTGGGTGCCCCGCTCCCCCTACCAGGTGCGGGCTTTCAAGATCTGGGAGAACTGACCTGGGGCGAGCCGCTCGGCTCCGGGAAGGAGCTCCCGGACAGACCCTCCGGAACCGGCGGCTCGCCCTGCGGTGACGGCGCCGACAGCCGGGCCACCTCGGCCCGCAGCTCCCGCACCTCCTGCGCCAGGTCCTCCAGGAGAGCCGTCCTGCGGCGCTCCTCGGCATCGTCCCGCTCGAAGCGCGAGATGAACCACGCCGCGATGTTCGCCGTGACCACACCGAGCAGCGCGATGCCCGACAGCATCAGACCCACGGCCAGCAGCCGCCCGAGCCCGGTCGTCGGCGCAAGGTCGCCGTAGCCGACGGTCGTCATCGTCGTGAACGACCACCACACCGCGTCACCGAGCGACTTGATGTTCCCGCCCGGCGCGTCCCGCTCCACCTGGAGCACCGCGAGCGAGCCGAACATCATCAGCCCCGCCACGGAGCCCACCACATACGTCGTCAGCGTGATCTGCGACGCCATCCGGGCCCTCCGGCCCACCAGTACCAGCGCCGAGACCAGCCGCAGCAGCCGCAGCGGCTGGACCAGGGGAAGCAGCACCGCGAGGAGGTCCAGCCAATGACTCCGTACGAAGCCCCATCGCGCGGGCGCCAGGCAGAGCCGTACGACGTAGTCGGCGGCGAACGCGCCCCACACCAGCCACTCCACCGTCAGGCAGAGAGCGTGCACCCATGGCGCGGCCTCCGTGGCGACGATCGACACCGCGTACGCGACGCCGAACGCCACGGCCAGCGCCAGCAGCGGCCTCTGCGTGCGCTGCTCCCACCGGACCTGCGCCGTCGGTTCTTTCATGCCGCGCATATTAAGGGGGAGCGGGGAGCGGGGCCGCCTCCGAGCCCCGGCTCCCCGCCGCCGCGCGGTGTGCTACGCGTCGCCGCCGGCTGCGCCCGTCTCGGCCGCCGCCACGTCCAGCAGCTGGTAGCGGTCCACCGCCTGCTTCAGCACCGAGCGGTCCACCTTGCCCTGCCGCGACAGTTCCGTCAGCACCGCCAGCACGATCGACTGCGCGTCGATGTGGAAGTAGCGCCGCGCCGCACCCCGCGTGTCCGCGAAACCGAAGCCGTCAGCACCGAGCGACGTGTACGGGCCCGGCACCCAGCGCGCGATCTGATCGGGAACCGACCGCATCCAGTCGGAGACGGCCACGAACGGCCCCTCCGCGCCCGTGAGCTTCCGCGTCACGTACGGAACGCGCTGCTCCTCCTCCGGGTGCAGCAGGTTGTACTCCTCCGCCTCCACGGCATCGCGGCGCAGCTCGTTCCACGACGTCGCCGACCACACGTCGGCCCGGACGTTCCACTCCTCCGCGAGGATCCGCTGGGCCTCGACGGCCCACGGAACGGCCACACCGGACGCCATGATCTGCGCCGGGATCCCGCCCGACTCCCCGGCCCGGAAGCGGTGGATGCCCTTGACGATGCCCTCGACGTCGACGTCCGCCGGCTCCGCCGGGTGCTGGATCGGCTCGTTGTAGACGGTCAGGTAGTAGAAGACGTCCTCGCCGTGCGGGTGCTCATCGGACGAGCCGTACATCCGCCGCAGACCGTCCTGGACGATATGCGCGATCTCGAAGCCGAACGCCGGGTCGTACGCGACACAGCCCGGGTTCGTCGAGGCCAGCAGCTGGGAGTGGCCGTCCGCGTGCTGCAGACCCTCACCGGTCAGCGTCGTACGGCCGGCGGTCGCGCCCAGCACGAAGCCGCGCGCCAGCTGGTCGGCCATCTGCCAGAACTGGTCGCCGGTCCGCTGGAAACCGAACATCGAGTAGAAGACGTACACCGGGATCAGCGGTTCGCCGTGCGTGGCGTACGCCGAGCCCGCGGCGATCAGCGACGCCGTGCAGCCCGCCTCAGAGATGCCGTCGTGCAGCATCTGCCCCGTCGGCGACTCCTTGTACGCGAGCAGCAGCTCACGGTCCACGGCCTCGTACTGCTGGCCCAGCGGGTTGTAGATCTTGGCGCTCGGGAAGAACGAGTCCATACCGAACGTGCGGTACTCGTCCGGCGCGATCAGCACGAACCGCTTGCCGATCTCCTTGTCCCGCATCAGGTCCTTCAGCAGCCGCACGAACGCCATCGTCGTCGCGATCGACTGCTGCCCCGACCCCTTCTTCACCGCCGCGTACGTCTTGTCCTCCGGCAGCACCAGCGGCTTCGACCGCACGACCCGGGTCGGGACGTACCCGCCCAGCGCCTTGCGGCGGTCGTGCATGTACTGGATCTCCTCCGTGTCCCGGCCCGGGTGGTAGTACGGCGGCAGGCCCGACTCCAGCTGGTCGTCGGGGATCGGCAGGTGCAGCCGGTCCCGGAACCGCTTCAGGTCGTCGACCGTCAGCTTCTTCATCTGGTGCGTCGCGTTGCGGCCCTCGAAGTTCGGGCCGAGCGTCCAGCCCTTGACGGTCTTGGCCAGGATCACCGTCGGCTGGCCCTTGTGGGCGCGCGCCGCCGCATAGGCGGCATAGATCTTCCGGTGGTCGTGACCGCCGCGGCCCAGGTAGAGGATCTGGTCGTCGGTCATTCCCTCGACCATCGCGCGCAGCCGGTGGTCGTCGCCGAAGAAGTGCTCCCTGATGTACGCGCCGGTCTCCGTGGCGTACGTCTGGAACTGCCCGTCCGGCGTGGTGTTCATCTTGTTGACCAGGACCCCGTCCCGGTCCTGGGCCAGCAGCGGGTCCCAGGAACGGTCCCAGATCAGCTTGATCACGTTCCAGCCGGCGCCGCGGAAGACGGACTCCAGCTCCTGGATGACCTTGCCGTTGCCCCGCACCGGACCGTCGAGGCGCTGCAGGTTGCAGTTCACGACGAAGGTGAGGTTGTCCAGGCCCTCGCGGGCCGCCAGGGTCAGCTGGCCCAGCGACTCTGGCTCGTCCATCTCGCCGTCGCCGAGGAACGCCCACACATGGGACTGCTCCGTGTCGGCGATCCCGCGCGCGTGCATGTAGCGGTTCATCCGCGCCTGGTAGATCGCGCCGATGGGGCCCAGGCCCATGGAGACCGTCGGGAACTCCCAGAAGTCCGGCATCAGCCGCGGGTGCGGATACGACGACAGACCGTTCGGGTACTTCGACTTCTCCTGGCGGAACGCGTCGAGCTGCGTCTCGTTCAGCCGGTCCAGCAGGAACGCGCGGGCGTAGATACCGGGCGAGGCGTGGCCCTGGAAGAAGATCTGGTCGCCGCCGTCACCGCCGTCCTTGCCCCGGAAGAAGTGGTTGAAGCCCACGTCGTACAGGGAGGCGGAGGAGGCGAACGTGGCGATGTGGCCGCCGACGCCGATCCCGGGGCGCTGCGCGCGCGAGACCATCACGGCCGCGTTCCAGCGGGTCGCGTTGAGGATCTTGCGCTCGATCTCCTCGTTGCCGGGGAAGAACGGCTCGTCCTTGGTGGCGATGGTGTTGACGTAGTCCGTGCTGCGCATCTCGGGCACGGCCACGCGCTTCTCGCGGGCCCGCTCGATCAGGCGGAGCATCAGATAGCGGGCCCGCTCGCGGCCCCGCTCGTCGACGGCGGCGTCGAGCGAGTCGAGCCATTCCTGGGTCTCCTCCGGATCGAAGTCCGGGACCTGGCTGGGAAGGCCGCCAATGATGATCGGGTTGCGATCGGATCCGGAAGCCACGCTGTTCCTTCGCTGCTCGGGTGCCTACGGGGATGTCGTGCGTGCCATGAGGCCGACGGGTGCGGGATACACGGCGGACGGAGGGGTACATGGGGTGGGGCGGAGTACGGAGTCTCGGCTGTACGGTCGCGTCGCCACCATCGTGTACCTCCTGCCCGCGTACGTCATCTCTACCGAGGGGTAACCCCTCTCGGTCGGCCCAGAGCGGGCGGCCGCCGGGCGGGTCCCGAATACAACAGCCTAAAGTGGGTCAAGAGGTGTGGTCCATGTCGTGAGCCCGGAGGAGCGGGCGCCTGAGCTTGGGGCAGGACGGCCCCAAAAGTCACCGTTTCGGCGGTCTAGGTCGCCGGGTACTTGCGCGATCCGCCCAGCACGTGTGGACTACGCCCCATGCCGCGCGTACGCGTGGCCGAAGTACTTTCCCATTCATGATCAGGAGGCAAGCCGTGAGCGCGACCGCGGACCACGCGGAGGAGCGGACGAACCCTGCCGCGAGGCTGGGGTTCCAGCCCGAGCAGGTGGTCCAGGAGATCGGCTACGACGACGACGTCGACCAGGAGCTCCGCGAGGCCATTGAGCAAGTCATCGGCAGTGAGCTCGTCGACGAGGACTACGACGACGTCGCCGATGCCGTGGTGCTGTGGTTCCGCGACGAGGACGGCGACCTTACGGATGCGCTGGTGGACGCCATCACGTACATCGAGGAAGGTGGCGCGATCCTGCTCCTGACGCCGAAGACCGGGCGTGACGGCTACGTGGAGCCGAGCGAGATCTCCGAAGCCGCGACGACCGCCGGGCTGTCCGCGACCAAGAGCGTCAGCGTCGGCAAGGACTGGAGCGGAAGCCGGCTGGTGACGCCGAAGGCCGCCGCCAAGAAGCGCTGACCACCCGCACCCGCAGACCGAGGGCCCCCGCCGAGCACATCGGCGGGGGCCCTGTGCGTAGGGTGGGACCCACTGCACCGGTCCAGCGAAGGGATGCGTACGCCATGGCGATCGAGGTCGGCACGAAGGCTCCGGACTTCGAACTCAAGGACAACCACGGGCGCACCGTGCGGCTCGGCGACTACCGCGGTGAGAAGAACGTGGTGCTGCTCTTCTACCCGTTCGCCTTCACCGGCGTCTGCACGGGCGAGCTGTGCGCGCTGCGCGACCAGCTGCCCCGGTTCGTCAACGACGACACCCAGCTGCTCGCCGTCTCCAACGACTCCATCCACACCCTGCGCGTCTTCGCCGAGCAGGAGGGCCTGGAGTACCCGCTGCTGTCCGACTTCTGGCCGCACGGCGAGGTCTCCCGCGCCTACGGCGTCTTCGACGAGGAGAAGGGCTGCGCGGTCCGCGGCACCTTCATCATCGACAAGGACGGCATCGTGCGCTGGAGCGTCGTCAACGACCTCCCGGACGCCCGCGACCTGAACGAGTACGTCGAGGCGCTCGACGCCCTCTGATCCCGGTTCGCCCGACACCTCGATTCATCGGTACAAGAGCCTGCTCACGACGGGAACCCGTCACTAGGATCCAGTCGTTGATCCGATGCCAACGCACGACGGGGGCGCTGCCCCTGGAAACCAATGGAGGGACTCGTGGGAGTCAGCCTCAGCAAGGGCGGCAACGTCTCGCTGACCAAGGCCGCACCCAACCTGACCGCCGTCACCGTCGGTCTCGGCTGGGACGTCCGCACCACCACCGGTACGGACTTCGACCTGGACGCCAGCGCTCTGCTGGTGAACGCCCAGGGCAAGGTCGCCACCGACGGCAACTTCGTCTTCTTCAACAACCTCAAGAGCCCCGACGGTTCCGTCGAGCACACCGGCGACAACCTCACCGGTGAGGGCGAGGGCGACGACGAGCAGATCAAGGTCAACCTGGCCGGCGTCCCCGCGGACGTCGAGAAGGTCGTCTTCCCGGTCTCGATCTACGACGCGGAGAACCGTCAGCAGTCCTTCGGCCAGGTGCGCAACGCGTTCATCCGCGTCGTCAACCAGGCCAACAACGAGGAGCTGGCCCGCTACGACCTGAGCGAGGACGCCTCGACGGAGACCGCGATGGTCTTCGGCGAGCTGTACCGCCACGGCGCGGAGTGGAAGTTCCGTGCCATCGGTCAGGGCTACGCCTCGGGCCTGCGCGGCATCGCGCAGGACTTCGGCGTGAACGTCTGAGCACACCGCAGCTTCGTCCGGCGCCGCACTCGTCCGTGCGGCGCCGGACGCGCCCTTTCCGCACCCCCACCGCGCACCGGCGGGCGTACCGGCACCGGAACGGGGCACGATGAGGGCGCGCACACCATGCGACGCACCACCGCACGGGGGGCACACCGCACAGGTCCGGGCGCACCGCACAGGTCCGGGCACCAAGGCCTTGCGCGGGCACGTCGCCGGACGCAGGACACGCAGCACGTCACCGGGGAGGATCATTCATGGGCGTCACGCTCGCCAAGGGAGGCAACGTCTCCCTCTCCAAGGCCGCACCCAACCTGACCCAGGTACTGGTCGGACTCGGCTGGGACGCGCGCTCCACCACCGGAGCGCCCTTCGACCTCGACGCCAGTGCGCTCCTCTGCCAGGCCGGCAGGGTCCTCGGCGACGAGTGGTTCATCTTCTACAACAACCTCACCAGCCCTGACGGGTCGGTCGAGCACACCGGCGACAACCTCACGGGCGAGGGCGACGGCGACGACGAGTCGCTGATCGTGGACCTGTCCAAGGTCCCCGCCCACTGCGACAAGATCATTTTTCCGGTCTCCATCCACGAGGCCGACAACCGCGGGCAGACCTTCGGCCAGGTCAGCAACGCGTTCATCCGCGTCGTCAACCAGGCCGACGGGCAGGAACTGGCCCGCTACGACCTGAGCGAGGACGCCTCCACCGAAACCGCGATGATCTTCGGTGAGCTGTACCGCTACGGCGGGGAATGGAAATTCCGTGCGGTGGGTCAGGGGTACGCGTCGGGCCTCCGCGGCATCGCTCTAGACTTCGGGGTCAATGTTTCCTAAAGCTCGTATCAGGGTTCGTTCAAGGCCCGGCGCGCCCGGGGTGGAGGAGTCCCTCGCGGAGTCCCTCCGCCCGGCGGCGCACGGGGGACCCCCAAGACGATTGGGTAGCCAGTGGTTCTGAAAACCTTCGGGTGGTCGTTCGCCGTCACGGCGGGCGGCCTCGCCTTCGCCGCATGGCAGTGGGGGTGGGAGGCGTTCGGGATCGTTCTGATCCTGTCGATCCTCGAAATCTCCCTCTCCTTCGACAACGCGGTCGTCAACGCCGGAATCCTCAAGAAGATGAATGCCTTCTGGCAGCGGATCTTCCTGACGATCGGCATTCTGATCGCCGTGTTCGGCATGCGACTGGTCTTCCCTGTCGTCATCGTCGCCATCAGCGCCAAGGTCGGCCCCATCGAGGCCGTCCAGCTCGCGATGAACCAGCCGCAGCAGTACGAGAACCTGGTCACCGACGCGCACGCCGCCATCGCCGCGTTCGGCGGAATGTTCCTGCTGATGATCTTCCTTGACTTCATCTTCGAGGAGCGCGAGTTCAAGTGGCTCGCCTGGCTGGAGCGCCCCCTGGCGAAGTTCGGCAAGATCGACATGCTGTCGGTCTGCATCGCACTGATCGTCCTGCTGGTCACGGCCATGACGTTCGCCACCGAGGCGCACACCAGCACCGGCCACGTGGACAAGTCGGCCACGGTGCTGCTGTCCGGCGTCGCCGGCCTCATCACGTACCTGGTCGTCGGCGGCCTCTCCGGCTACTTCGAGGACAAGCTCGAGGAAGAGGAGGAGCGCGAGCACGAGGAGGAGGAGAAGGCCAAGCAGGAGGGCAAGCAGGTCTCCATGGTCGGCCTGGCCGGCAAGGCAGCCTTCTTCCTGTTCCTCTACCTGGAGGTCCTGGACGCGTCGTTCTCCTTCGACGGTGTCATCGGCGCGTTCGCCATCACCAACCACATCTTCTGGATGGCGCTCGGCCTCGGCATCGGCGCCATGTACGTCCGGTCGCTCACGGTCTACCTGGTCCGCCAGGGCACCCTCGACGACTACGTGTACCTGGAGCACGGCGCGCACTACGCGATCGGCGCCCTCGCCGTGATCCTGCTGATCACCATCCAGCACGAGATCAGCGAGATCATCACCGGCCTCGTCGGTGTCTTCCTCATCGCCGCGTCGTTCTTCTCCTCGGTCCGCCGCAACAAGCTGCTGGAGGCAGCCGAGGGAAAAGCTGAGGGACCCGGGGAGAAGGCCGAGGTCTCGTCCGGGGTGTGACGGTGTCCTGCGGGCGCCCCGTGCGGGCGTCCGGTGTGACGTCCACTGCATGAGACCGGGGTGTGACTGCTCCGGCAATGCGGAACGCTTCTGAGCGGGGCGGCCGGGTGCTCCCGGCCGCCCCGTGGCGTATCCGCAACACATGGGGGTGGGGGCATGGCCTTCTGGGACAGCCTGTGGCCGAACAGGGCGGCGCAGTTCGACTCGGGCAGCGCGGCCAGCAACGCGATCGACCTGACGAGGCGACGCCCGACGATCTCACTGACCAAACAGGGCGCCGCCAACGGCAATCTGCGCGTCAACCTCTCCTGGCAGATGCGGACCTCCGACATCGAGGGCAGGTCCAAGCAGAGCGGACGCCTGCTGCGGCACCCGCTCAAGTTCTTCCAGCCCGAGCCCGTCCAGGCGCACACGCAGGGCGTCGCGACCGTGGACCTGGACATCGGATGCCTGTACGAGCTCGCCGACGGCACCAAGGGCGTCGTCCAGCCGCTCGGCGGCTACTACGGCGACCTCAACGACGCGCCGTACGTCAAGCTCACGGGCGACGACCGGTTCGGATCGGGGTCCGGTGAGACGATCTTCGTCAATCTCGACCACCGCGACGACATCAAGCGGCTGCTGTTCTTCGTCTACATCTACGACCAGACACCGGCGTTCGACCGGACGCACGCCAAGATGACGCTCTACCCGAGCAACGGCCCGCGCATCGAGATCGAGCTGGACGAGCGCGCACCCGAGGCGCGCTCCTGCGCGGTGTTCCTGCTGGAGAACGTCAAGGGCGACCTGCTCGTACGGCGTGAGGTGAAGTTCGTGTACGGATTCCAGGGCGAGCTGGACCGGATGTACGGGTGGGGCATGCAGTGGGGGCGCGGCTTCAAGGCGGGCAAGGTCTGACGTAGGTGCCGTGTCCTGCCGTGTCGCGCCCCGTCGGCGCACCCCGGGCCCTGGGCATCGGGCACCGGCCCCGAGGGCTCAGGGGCGCATGAACTGCGGGCCCATGGGCGGCAGCTGGAAGTGCGGGTCCGGCACGGGCGCACCCGCCGGAGCGGCGGCCGGGGCGGGAGCGGCGTGCGGGTAGCCGTACGCGGGCTGCGGCGAGGGCGACCCGTACGGGGGCGCGGCC
>NZ_JABWDV010000236.1 GCF_013362995.1 Streptomyces sp. TRM64462
GGGGGCGGCGGCGCGGGTGGTGATGTCCGCGGCGACCGCGCCGGGCAGCCACTCGTCCGGGCGGCGCAGCGCCGTCTGGTCGCTGGCGTTCTGGCACATCGTCAGGACCTCGGCGACCTGGGGCCTGTCCTCCGGGGCCTTGGCCAGGCAGCGGGTGACCAGCTCGCGCAGCTCCTCGGGGAGCCCGTCGAGGTTCGGCTCCTCGTGGACGATCCGGTACAGCACGCCGTGCGAGGTGCCCTCGCCGAACGCGGGGCTGCCCACGGCGGCGTACGCGGCGACCTGGCCGAGCGCGAAGATGTCGGTGGCGGGGGTCACCGTGCTGCCCGCGGCCTGCTCGGGCGCCATGAAGGACGGCGTACCGATGGTGACGCCGCTGCTGGTGAGCGAGGTGGCGTCGGCGGCGCGGGCGATGCCGAAGTCGATGACGCGCGGGCCGTCGGCGGCGAGCAGGACGTTGCCGGGCTTGAGGTCGCGGTGGACGATGCCGGCGCCGTGGATGACCTGGAGGGCCTCGGCGATCCCGGCGACCAGCAGCAGGACGGTGTCGACGGGCAGCGGCCCGTGGTTCTGCACGGCGTCGGCGAGCGAGGGCCCGGGGACGTACGCGGTGGCGAGCCACGGTTCGCGCGCGTCGGTGTCGGCGTCGATGACGGGCGCCGTGTAGAGGCCCTGGACGCGCTGCGCGGACTGCACCTCCTGGGCGAAGCGGCGGCGGAACTCGGCGTCCTGGGCGAAGTCGGGCCTGATCACCTTGATGGCGACGGGCCGGCCGCCCGGTGTGTACGACAGATAGACCTTGCCCATGCCACCGGCGCCCAGCCGGGCGGCCAGCCGGCAGCCGGCGACTGCGCGCGGATCGTCCTCCTCCAACGGCTGGAAGACCGTTCCCCCACGGTTAGGACCACTCATCAACCCATGTCTCCTGAAAAGGATTTCACGCGCGCACAGGACGTACGCCGACGGCGCTTCTGCGCCGGACCCGCACCCTATCCAAGGGGGGTGGCCCGGCTCCACGCGTGAGCGTGTGCGGTATGCACTCCTCATGGAAACCACAGGAGGAGACGCGGGAAAGGCACTCACGGAGCCCGTGATCGCCGGGCTGCTGCTGGCGGCGGGCGGCGGACGGCGGCTCGGCGGGCGGCCGAAGGCGCTTCTGGAGCACCGGGGCCGGCCCCTGGTCGAGCACGCGGTGGGCGTGCTGCGCGCGGGCGGCTGCCGGGTGGTGCACGTGGTGCTGGGCGCCGCGGCCGGCGCCGTACGGGAGCGGGCATCGCTGGAGGGCTGCGTACTGGTCGACAACCCGGACTGGGAGGAGGGCATGGGCTCGTCGCTGCGGGCGGGTCTGGCGTCCCTCGCGGGCACGGGGGCGTCCGCGGCGGTGGTGGCGCTGGTGGACCAGCCGGGCATCGGCGCCGAGGCGGTGGCGCGGGTGGCGGCGGCGTACCGGGGGCCCGGGTCGCTGGCCGCGGCCTCGTACGCGGGGAAGCGCGGCCACCCGGTGCTGCTGGGCGCCGACCGGTGGGCGGAGGTCGCGGCGAGCGCGGAGGGCGACCGGGGCGCGCGCGCCTACCTGCGGGCGCACGAGCGGGAGATCACGCTGGTGCCGTGCGGGGATGTGGCGGAGCCGTACGACATCGACACGGAGGCGGATCTGGCGCACCTTGAGGGGAGGGAGTGAACGCCCCGTGAACGGCGCGGCACCCAGAGCCATGTTGTGTCGACCCAAAGAATCTCGACATCAACAAACCATTGAACTTCCACTATGAGGAAACTAGTATCCACTGATCAGAAGCAGCTGGCAGCCAGAAGGCGCTCGCGACCGCTCCCCAGCTCACGCGGCACTCGGTGCCACTCCGTGCCACCCTGCCTCTCGCCATCGCAAGCCCGCTGAAGGAAGTGACAGCTCATGTCCGCACCAGCGCCGTCTCCGCTGGCCATCGTCGAAGCCGAGCCCCTGCCCCGGCAGGAGGAGGTCCTGACCGACGCCGCCCTGGCCTTCGTGGCGGAGCTGCACCGGCGGTTCACACCGCGGCGTGACGAGCTCCTCGCCCGCCGCGCCGAGCGCCGCGCCGAGATCGCCCGCACCAGCACCCTCGACTTCCTCCCGGAGACCGCACAGATCCGGGAGGACGAGAGCTGGAAGGTCGCACCGGCGCCGGCCGCGCTGAACGACCGCCGGGTGGAGATCACCGGTCCGACCGACCGCAAGATGACCATCAACGCGCTGAACTCGGGCGCGAAGGTCTGGCTCGCCGACTTCGAGGACGCCTCCGCCCCCACGTGGCAGAACGTGATCCTCGGCCAGCTCAACCTGATCGACGCGTACGAGCGCAGGATCGACTTCACCGACGAGCGCACCGGAAAGACGTACGCGCTCCGGCCCGCCGACGAACTGGCCACCGTCGTGATGCGCCCGCGCGGCTGGCACCTGGAGGAGCGCCACCTGCGCTTCGACGGCCGGCCGCTCCCCGGCGCCCTGGTCGACTTCGGCCTGTACTTCTTCCACAACGCGAAGCGGCTGCTCGACCTCGGCAAGGGCCCGTACTTCTACCTCCCGAAGACGGAGTCGCACCTGGAGGCACGCCTCTGGAACGACATCTTCGTCTTCGCGCAGGACTACGTCGGCATCCCGCAGGGCACCGTCCGCGCCACCGTCCTCATCGAGACGATCACGGCGGCGTACGAGATGGAGGAGATCCTCTACGAGCTGCGCGACCACGCGTCCGGGCTCAACGCCGGCCGCTGGGACTACCTCTTCTCCATCGTCAAGAACTTCCGCGACGGCGGCGCCAAGTTCGTCCTCCCGGACCGCAACGCGGTGACGATGACGGCCCCGTTCATGCGGGCCTACACCGAACTCCTCGTCCGCACCTGCCACAAGCGCGGGGCGCACGCGATCGGCGGCATGGCGGCGTTCATCCCGTCCCGGCGCGACGCCGAGGTCAACAAGGTCGCCTTCGAGAAGGTCAAGGCCGACAAGGACCGCGAGGCCGGCGACGGCTTCGACGGCTCGTGGGTCGCCCACCCCGACCTGGTCCCGATCGCGATGGCGTCCTTCGACGCGGTGCTCGGCGACAAGCCGAACCAGAAGGACCGCCTGCGCGAGGACGTCTCGGTGGCGCCCGGCGACCTGATCGCGATCGACTCCCTCGACGCGAAGCCCACCTACGACGGTCTGCGCAACGCCGTCCAGGTCGGCATCCGCTACATCGAGGCGTGGCTGCGCGGCCTGGGCGCGGTGGCCATCTTCAACCTGATGGAGGACGCGGCGACCGCGGAGATCTCCCGCTCGCAGATCTGGCAGTGGATCAACGCGGGCGTCGTCTTCGAGAACGGCGAGACGGCCACCCCGGAGCTGGCCCGCAAGGTCGCCGCCGAGGAACTCGCCGCGATCCGCGCCGAACTGGGCGACGAGGCCTTCGCGGCCGGCCGGTGGCAGCAGGCCCACGACCTGCTCCTGAAGGTCTCCCTGGACGAGAACTACGCGGACTTCCTCACGCTCCCCGCGTACGAACAGCTGATCGGCTGACCGCACAGCAGCCGATCCCCGACCGCCCGCCGCCCCCTGCGCCGCCATGCCGGCGCAGGGGGCGGCGCCGTCACTGCGGCTACCCGGCCGCCGCGTCATCCGCAGCGGCAGTGCTCCGGCAACACCGCGGGTGCGATGGCCCGCATCGTGTCGCGCTCCTCCTCGGGCATGCGGTGCAGTTGCCCCGCCATCACGTCGAAGTGCGGGTGCCGGCGCCACGCCTCGTGGTCACCCACGACGAACAGCCGACGACGCGCGCGGCTCACCGCCACGTTGAGGAGGTTGGGTGCGGAGGCGGCCCACGCCCGGGGGCCGGCCTTGTCGCCTCCGGCCCCCAGGACCAGGAGCACCACATCCGCCTCCTTGCCCTGGGTGGTGTGTACCGTGCCGATTCGGTCGCGCGGTACGGCACGGCAGAGGGTGCGCCCCAGTCCGGCGACCACGTCCCGGAACGGGCTGATGACGAACAGGTCGCGTTCCGGGTCCAGCCCGCGGTCGACCAGACGGTGCACGATCACCTTCGCCACGTCCCCTTCGTCGGGGCACCACTTGCCCAACGGCGCTCTGCCACCGGACACCGGCCACCAGACGCTGCGGCGAGCGACCTCGTACTCGTCCGTCCGGTGCACGCCGTGCACCATCAGTCCGTCGTAGGCGACGCTGTTGCTGATGGTGAACATGGGGTCGTCGCAGCGCCGGTGTACGCGCAAGGGCGAACCGACCCAGACCCGTTCCTCCTGGCCCGGCAGCCAGGTCCCGTACCGGTTCAGCCGGTCCGCGACCCGCTGAGCGGACGTGCGGGAGGGTGCCCATTCCTCGTCCACACCGAACGTCCGCCGCAGCGCCTGCTGGCCGGTGTGCGGCAACGTCACCACGGGCTCGAGCTGGAGCGGATCTCCGACGATGACCGCCCTCCGCGCCCGCCACAGAGCGCCGACCGGCATCTGGGGCGTCGCCTGCCCCGCCTCGTCGATCAGCATCCAGCCGAGGCTTCCCGGCCCCAGCCCGGTGAACATGCGGTCCAGTGACGCGAACGTCGTCGACACGACAGGAAGCGCCAGGAACAGGCTCTGCCAGGCGGCGAGCACCACCTCACCCCTCAGCGTCTTCGGCGCGTCTCCGCAGACGACGTCCATGGCGGCGTCGAGGTTTTTGCGCATGCGGTCCGCGGCGCCTTCCAGGAAAGCGCGGTGCAGGTCCATCGCCGCGATGAAGAGGCGTGTGCGGGCCCGCGTGAACTCCGCGTCGGACCAGGGCGACGACAGCTCCTCCGCGTCCTCCCGCGTACGGCCGGGGAACCCCTGCTCCTCGACTCCCGGGATGTGAGCGCCCCACCGCCGTAGGGCATCCGCGACCATGCCCTCCAGGCGGCTCTGCCGCTGCTGAAGGGTGCGCAGCAGCCCACGCGCCTCGTCCAGCGCCGCTCGCGCCGCGTGCTCGGCCCGTGCCTGGGTCGCGGCCGTACGCTCGTGGTCCTCGTAACGGCGTCGAGCAGATTCCTCGGCGTCTGCCAGGGTCCGGTCCTCCTGCAGCCACTCGCGCTGTGCTGCGCCGAGGGTGAAGATGCCGCTGGCGATGCCCGGCCGCCGCATGTGGTGTTCGGCCCGGTGTGCTGCGGCCGCGTCGAGCAGGCGCCTCGCGGAGTCGCGGTCGGCGGCGGCCTGTCTGACGGGCGCCCGCAGCGTGTCCACGTCCCTCTCGGCCTGTGCCGCACGTCGCTGTGCAGCGTCGACGGAGTCCTGAATGCCGGCGGCTTCGACAAGCGCCTCCCAGATGCGCTGACGCTCGTCCCGCAGTGTCTGGACGGTACGTCGTGCCTGTCGGAACTCCGCGACCGCCTGCCGCCACGCCTCGGGGCCGGGTCGGCGCTCGGCGGCTTCGCGCAGCAGTTCCCGCATGCCGGTGCCGCGTTCCGCCCTCTCCTCGCGCGGTGGCCCGAACCAGTAGGCGGCCCGGAAGTCCGAGCGGTTGCCCTTGTTGCCGAGTCTGGCGGCGACGGCTCCCCAGGCGGGTTCGCCGTCAAGAATGAGACGTCCCTGGACGGGAAAGTAGGCGGTCTGTTCCTGCCATTCCTCGGCAACCGAGTCCAGAGCCGGGATCTCCAGGGACACGTTCTCCACGGCTCCGTTGTTGGCCGAGGCGATCACCATCTCGTGGCCGGTCAGGCTGGGCTTCAAGGCGCGGACCGATCGCTGGTACGCGCCGGTCCGCCAGCGGTACACGGTGCCGGTGAAGGCGTCGTCCGGGGTGGAGAGCTCCGCCAGCCGTTCCGCCCGCTGGACGAGCACGGCCGCGATGAGATCGCGCAGCTGCGTGGTCTTGCCTGTTCCGGGCGGCCCGTTCACCGCGTACAGGCCTTCACCGTCGGCGAGTTCACGCATGATCGCGTTCACGGCGAACTGCTGGCTCCGCACCAGTGGATGCTCGCTCTTTCCAGGCCAACGCCCCAGCGGGAACCGCGCCGGCTCCACTCCCCGCAGCACTGCGGAGGTGTCCTCCTTGACATCGACGCGTGTTGCCGTGCGGAGAGAGACCGTGGCAGTGAGGTAGTCCCGCAGGGCCTTCCCGGGCTCCTCCTGGGCGATCCTCCCGGCAACGAGGCCGAGGTCCGCCGCGATGAAGCTGTTGAGGAAGTCCGAGCCACCCGACCGGCCCGCCTTCCGACGTGACACGGCCCGGCTCTGCACCCGGACGATCTCGGGGCGGAGGTCGTCCGTGACCCCGAACTGGTCGGCGACCCATCGAGTGACCGCGGACAGGTCCCGGACGGTCAGCGGCTTCTCGCCCAGCCTCGGCGGCCCTTCGGCACCGTCGTCCTCCTGCTCTTCGGCCTGTGCCCCGTCATCGGGGTTCGGGGTGCGCGTCGCGCCGGCATCCCGTCGTCCGCGCTGTGAGCCGTCGGTCGCGGCGTCCAGGGCCGCCCTCACCGCCCCTGCCGCGACGTCGCCGAGGCCCGGCCCGAGGGCCGCCGTCGCAGCTCCGCCGACCGCGCCGAGCGCAATCTCGCACAGCAGACCGGCGAAGGGCCGCTGCCGCCGAGTCGGCGCGACCTCCGTGATCTCCAGCTTGCCGTCACCGATGTCGAGGACGACCCGTTCGCACGCCTCGGCCTCGTCCTCGAAGCCGTCGAGCCAGCCCCTCGCGCCGGGGCCCGGCTTTCGGCTGCGGCCCGTGGCCCACGCGCAGGCGGAGAACGTGATCGAGTCCTGTACGAGAAGACCGTCATCCGTGACGTCGAAAGCGAGCAGCGCGGTGTCCCCGTCGAGGCGCCCTTCGTGGTCCTCCTCGCTGCCGCCGAAGACGTCGATGAGGACGTCCCGTACGGCCGAGACGGCGTAGACCCCGCAGTAGACGGTGTGCTGCCACACCATGTTGCGGCCTGGTGGGCGCCGCCGCACGGGATGGCCCGGCTCCCACGGCAGCGGCCGGCCCGCGTCGACGGCGTACATTCCCCTCGCCGGGGCGACCTTGTCCACCTTCTGCGGGCTGAACATCTCCACGGCCCGCCAGTAGCGCACGATGTCGGCCCTACGCTGCCGCTCACTCCGCGCCGCCATCCAGCCCGTCCCCCTCGCGTGGTGTTCTACGAACGATCAACTCAACCAGCAACAACCGGCGTCAGGAAGCGAAATCGGCCACGAACCTGACCGGCTCGTCGAGAACCGTCCCGGCGCCTCCCAGATCGGCGAACCGCGCCGCCAGGGTCGCCTCCGCGAGCCGAGGCGGAAGTGCTTCGGCGAACTTCAGCCCCTTCACCGCGCGGGCGTCGATCTCGGGCAGGCAAAGGTGCCCGGCCGCGTCTGTGACGGCCTCCTTCCACACCTGCGGAGTGAGGCCCTCCCGCAGCCTGATCCAGCAGTCGTTGATCCGCTGCCCCGGCACCGTGACCGTGCCGAGCGACGCGGCGAGCGTGGCATTGGCGCGGTGCCCGGCCCACGTCCACCATCGTGCGTGCCCTCCGCTGTGCAGCGTGATGAGAGTTCCGCCCGGGTGCACCGCATCGATGAAGTGTTCCCTCGCCTCGGCCAGGGACGTGACGGCCCTCTTCGTCAGCTTGACCGGCGGGTCGGTGCCGAGCAGCACCTCCCGTACGGCTCTGGTCAGCTCGAAGGAGGTCGCTCGGAGGAAGCCGAGCCCCGTCCACTTGGCCTTGCCTCCGCTGTCGGTCGGCTCGACGTAGCACCGCTTGCGGCGCCAGTCGATGTACGTGACGAGCCAGCTGCGGCCGGCGAGCAGCAGCTTGCGCGGGCCCTGGATCTCCTCGGTGAGCAGATCGGGATCCGTGCGGCCGATCTCGGCGCGACCGTGGAACACCGTGAACTGCGGAGCGGCGGTGAAGACGGCCGTGAGTCCCATGAAGTGCCGGTGGCCGAAGCGGCGTTCCGCCTCAGGGCCGACGAAGAGCATGCCGCCGTCCTGGTCCAGGTACCCCTGGTCCACGAGATGGCGCAGGACGGGCTCGGCCGGCTCTCCGAAGGGCCCCAGGTCGTTCCACCACTCGCGCCACAGCCGGTCGCCGACGCGGGGTTCCTGCAGACAGAGCGCGAGGAGCTGCTGGGGGACGATATGGCGGGGATCCTGTGGTGCTGCGACCGGCTCGACCCAGCCCCGGGACCACAGCAGCAGCATGCCGGCCGCCGACAGCAGACCGTCCTCGTCCAGCGCCAGGAACAGGCAGTTGCGGGTCGTGCCGGGCCGGCGGCCGGTTCTGCCGAGCCTCTGCAGGAAGGAGGCGACACTGCCCGGGGCGTCGATCTGGATGACCCGGTCGAGGTCTCCGACGTCGATCCCCAGCTCCAGGGTGCTGGTGGAGACGATGACGCAGTCCCTGGCCTCGGCGAAGGCCTGCTCGGCTCGGCGTCGCTCGTCCAGTGAGAGGGACGCGTGTGAGAGGAAGGTGGTGACGCCGCGCAGCCGGAGCTTCTGCCCCAGCTCCTCCACCATGCGCCGCGACTCGCAGAACACCAGCCGCTTCTCACCGCGGTGCAGGGCGGAGATGACGGTGGCGGCGTTGTCCACCGAGCCGACGTAGTCGAGCTGGATGTCGCCTGGCGGCGGTGCCGTGGACGCGGGGTCACGCGCGGACCGGTCGTCCAGGTGCGGCGCGACCACGCGCGCCGCCCGCTTGCCGGCGCCCGAGCCCTGCAGCCAGCGGAGAAGCTCCTCCGGGTTGCCCACGGTGGCCGACAGTCCCACTCGTTGCACGGTGCGGCCGACGGTCTTCTGCAGGCGCTCGAGTACGGCGAGCAGGTGCCAGCCCCGGTCGTCCCCGGCGAAGGCGTGCACTTCGTCCACGACGATGGTCCGCAGGCCGGAGAAGAAGCTCCTGTGGTCGACGTTCGTGCTGACGAGCATCGTCTCCAGGGACTCCGGCGTGGTGAGCAGCACGTCGGGACGGTCGGCGAGGATCCGCTTGCGGTTGCCCGCGGTGACGTCCCCGTGCCAGAGAGCCGCCTGCCTCCGAGCCATCCCGTGTACGTCTCCAGCCGCGGCAGCAGGTTGTTGAGGAGTGCTTCAGCGGGCACACGTAAGCACGGACGTGTTCTGCCATGCCTCCCGGCTCATCCTCGACAGCAGGGGAAACACTGCCGCCTCGGTCTTCCCGCCCGCTGTCGGAGCCAGGGGGATGGCGTCCTCCCCCCCACGGTCAGGGGGGCGACGGCCGCCTCCTGCAACGACCGCAGGCCCTTCCAGCCGAGGGAGTTGACGATGTGGTGGGTGAGGACCGGGTCAAGGTCGTCGATGGCGGTCACGGAAGGTCCAGGGCGATGTCGTCGGCGTCGGCCGCCGCGTTCCGCTCGACCTCGTTGAGTTCGGCGCTGGACACCGTGAGCGCATAGTGCACGCGCCGATCGAACTCCTCGAACTCGTCGACGCGGTCGAGCACGTCCGCGACGAGCTTGCGCAGAAAGAGCCTGGGCGCGCCACCCCGACCTTGCCGCCGAGTCCTCCCGTCACCGCCTGGGCCAGCTCGGCGACGTACGCGTCGTCCACCCGCGCGCTGATCTTTTCCGGGTCGCGGGCAGCCCCCGCGTGCAGGTCGCGGACGCTTCGGCCCAGTTCGCCGAGCCTGGGCAGGTCGAAGCCGGGGAGCCGGAGTTGCACCGCCCGGGGGGGGGAGTCGAAGCGGGGATCGGTGGTGAAGTCGGTGGCCAGGCGCTGAGCGAGCGGAGCCAGTCTCTGGACGCCCTGCTGCCCGTCGTAGAACGCCGGCGTGCCCGTGATCACCAGGAAGAGGCCTGGGAAGCGACCGGTGTCGATCTCGTCCAGCAACTTCAATACCGAGTTCCTGCACGCCTTCCGCTCCCTGGCCGACGAGCTGGGCACGGGGTGGCACAAGGTGCTGCGCGCGGACGCCGCGTTCACGGCGAGCGGCGAACTGAAGCCGGGCCTGCGGTCGTACGTCCAGCGGGTCAACGACCGTCTGGCCGACTACTTCGTCGAGCTCGCCGAGGCGGCGGGACCGAAGTCGGTGCTCTTCGTCCACAACACCGGGCTCCTGGCACGGTACTTCGACGGCGGTGGCCACGACCTGCTGGTCGCCCTCCAGCAGGCGGCGCGACGCCCGGCTCAGACACCGCACGGCCTGTGGTGGCTCTGTCCGATGGAGGACCCCAAGCAGACTCCCTCCCTCGACGGCCGCACGGTCGAGGTCGTCGACCGGGCGACGGAGTGGGCCGTGCTCGACTCCCTTTTCCTGAAGGGACTTCGGCAGGGACGCGCGGCATAGTCGGCAACGTGTGCGTATCGGCTTGTTGATCTCTGGCGTGTCGCGGCGCGCGGACTGATAAGCAGACATCTTCGGGGTGCTCGCCGGACGAGGGTCCCCCGGCGTACTGCTCAGGAGGTCCTCACCACATGCCCAGCCAGCGCCAAACCGTCTCCTCTCGACCGAGCGACCCCGGGCTGGACCGGTTGAAAACCGTGCTGGACGGCTGGCGCAGTTCGTTGATCGACATGGGCGGGCGCAACCGGCTGCTGAACTTCCGCCACACCAAGACAGCGACGCTCGAGCTGACCTCGCCGGAAGCCACCGAACTGCTGAACGGTCTCACGCGCGGCTGGCGGTTCGCCCCAATCGGCGAAGACGACGGCACAGACGGCGACGTACGCCTTTCCCAAGGGCCCACAGGCCCAGGGCTCGTGACGCAGAAGACCAGCCAGCCGGCGCTCAACGCCTCCCTCTACCACCTGCGCCAGAAGTCAGCTCAGACCTTCAACGACTATGGCCTGTGGGTGCTGTGGCTGGGCGTCGGCATGCTGGACTGGCGGGAGGAGGGCGCGTACGAGGCCAGCTCGGCGCCCTTGCTCCTCGTACCGGTCGAGCTGCGCAGGGACAGCGACCGGCGCTACCGCCTGCATCGGGCCGAGAACCAGGACTCCATGCACAACCCCGCCCTCGCGGTGAAGCTGGAACGACTGGGTGTGGACTGGAGCGCCGTCACCGACACGGACGTCTCCAGCGTGGCCGAGGTCGTGTCCGCCGCACGCGCGGTCGCGGTCAAGCAGAAGGGCTGGGCGGTCGAGGAGCGGACAGTCCTCGGCCTGTTCGCCTCCCACCGGGAGGCCATGTACCAGGATCTCCAGCAGAACGAAGAACGGATCCTGAGCCATCCACTGGTCAGGGCCGTCGCCCTCGGGCCCGACGCCGGTCTGCCCGACGATGTCATCGGCTTCGAGCCCCCGGACCCGGACCGCATCGACAAGATCCAGGCGCCCGAGACGACGCCTCTGGTCCTGGATGCCGACGCGTCGCAGCGACAGTGTGTGAGCGCCGCCCTCGACGGACGCTCCTTCGTGATGAGCGGCCCGCCCGGCACCGGTAAGAGCCAGACCATCACCAACATGATCGCCGCGCTGATGCACGCCGGGCGCACCGTGCTCTTCGTCAGTGAGAAGGCCGCCGCGCTCGATGTCGTACGCAACCGGCTCCGCGGTGTCGGGCTCGGCGACTTCGTCATGGCGCTCCACAGTGGTGACACGAGCAAGAAGGCCGTCGCCGAGGAACTGAACAGGGTCCTCACCACCGAGGCCCGTGTCACCGGAGCCGCCGAGCACGAACTGGAGCAGGCCCGCAGGCTCCGCAAGCAACTCTCCGCCTACGCAGCCGCCATGAACCAGACGCGGGACCCGCTCGGGCGCTCCCTGCACGACGTCCTGGGGCGCCTGATCCAGTTGGAGCGAGCCGACACGCCCGTGCTGCCGCTGGCGGCGCAGCACGCGCAGGCGGTACGCGAACTGAGCGCCGGGGCCCTGCAGAACGTCATCACGGCGGCCAGGTCGATCAGCCGCGCCTGGCGCCCCGCGGCCGAAGGGGACGCCTTCGTATGGCGGGGGCTGACCGGAACCGCCCCGCAGCAGGTGCTGGCCGAAGCAGCGGACGCCCTCGCCGGCGTACGGACCGCGATCGGGCGCCGCCCCTTCGCCGCAGCGCAGGACGAGCCGCCGACGGCCCGGGCCCTTCAGCAGACCGTACGGTCCCTCGGCTACCGGCTCCCGCAGACGGACACCCCGCAGGACGCCGCCCTGCCGGAGGACGTCTCGGCGTGGGTGAAGCAGCTCGCAGACCTCCTCGGCATGCCGTACGGGGAAGACCCGGAGGCGGCGTTCGTCCTCTGCGAACTCACCGACCTGGCGCGCGAGGCCCACCGCCCTCCGCGATCCTGGTTCGCCGCCGACACGTTGGGCCGGGCGCACGAGGCGGCAGCGGAGCTGCGGGCGGCGCTGACAGCCCAGACGGAAGCCCGCGAGGCCGCCGAGGACGTGTTCGGCGAGCAGGTCCTGGCAGCGGAAGACCTCCCCGGGCTGGTCAGCCGATTCAAGGACCACGGCCTGTTGGCCCGCCTGACCGCTCAGTACAGGGCCGACCGCAAGGCCGCGGCGACCCTCACCCACTCCGGCACCTGGAACAAGGCGCTCCCCACGCGCCTCCAGCACGCCCTGACCTGGCAGCAGGCAGCCGCGGAGGTGAAGCGCCTCGCGGACGACCACGCCGAGCTCCTGGCGCCGTACACCCCAAGGAGCGCGGAAGACCTGCGGTCCCTCGAACAGGCGCTGTCGACGGCCGACCGCATCGCGCAGCTGTCCCCCGCCGCCGCACAGCGCGCAGGGCTGGCCGACCACCTCGCCGCCGACGCGGACCCGGACGAGCTGGCGACGACGCTGGCCGAGAACGTACGCCGCTCGACCGGCGACTGGTGCGCCATCGCCGGCCGACGATTGGACCGTTGGTCCGACGCCGCCGCCGCGCTGCTGGACCTGTTCGACACGTCACGGAAGGCCCAGCTCTCCGCCTCGCTCCTCGGCACGTTCGAGCAGGCCCAGGAGGTGCTGGACTCCCTGCTCGCCGACCCACAGGGCCCCGAGGAGTGGCAGACCTACCGCGACGGCCTCGCCGTCCTGTCCCGCCACGGCGCCGCCTACATCGTCGCGGGCGCGGCCGAACGCGGCACCGACCCCGAGCGGCTCCCGGACGTTACCGAGCAGGCACTGCTCCGCTCATGGGCCGACGACATCCTCGCCACCGACAAGCGCCTGCGCACGACCCGCTCCGAGGACCTCGACGCGCGTGTCGCGGACTTCCAGGAGGCCGACCGCAATCTGATCGAGGCGGCGGGGCGCGCGGTGATCGAAGCGTGCAACAAGCGCCGTCCCCGCAGCTTCGTGGGCGGAGCCGGAGCCGTGATCACCAGGGAGGCCGTGAAGAAGACCCGCCACATGCCTGTGCGGCAACTCCTCGGCAGGACCCGTGAGGTCGTCCACGCGATCAAGCCCTGCTTCATGATGAGCCCCCTCACGGTCAGCCAGTTCCTCCCGGCGGACTTCCACTTCGACGTCGTCATCTTCGACGAGGCCTCCCAGGTCCGACCCAGCGACGCCGTCAACTGCATCTACCGGGGCCGCAGCGTGGTCGTCGCCGGCGACGACAAGCAGCTGCCGCCCACCTCGTTCTTCGACGCGTCCGTCGAGGACGATACCGACGAGTACGCGGAGGACGTCCCGGACTCCTTCGAGTCGCTGCTGCACGCCTGCAAGGCCGGTGCCATGCGGGAGCTGCCGCTGCGCTGGCACTACCGCAGCCGCCACGAGAACCTGATCACCTTCAGCAACCGCTCGTTCTACGACAACTCGATGGTCACCTTCCCCGGCGCGCTGGAGGAGGGCAACGACGTGGGCGTCGCCTTCTTCCGCGCCGACGGCGTGTACGACAAGGGCGGCCGCCGCGACAACCGCCTGGAAGCGGAGTACGTCGCCCAGCGCGTCCTCCACCACTTCGACACTCGCCCCGGTCTCACCCTCGGTGTCGTCGCCCTCTCCCAGGCGCAGGCAGCGGCGATCGACCAGGCCGTGCAGCAGGCCCGGATCCGACGCCCGGACCTGGACCACTGCTTCAGTGAGGACCGACTCGACGGCTTCTTCGTCAAGAACCTGGAGTCAGTACAGGGCGACGAACGAGACGTCATGATCATGTCCGTCGGATACGGCCCCGACGAGCACGGCACCCTCGGCCTCAACTTCGGCCCGATCAACAAGGCGGGCGGCTGGCGCCGCCTCAATGTCGCCGTCACCCGCGCCCGCCACCGCATGGAGGTGGTGGCCTCCTTCCGCGGCACACAGCTGAAGGACAGCCCGAACGAGAGCGTCCAGCACCTCAAGCGGTACCTGGAATACGCGGAGAACGGCCCCGCCGTCCTCGCCAGGGACGTGACACAGGGCGACGCCGAGCCGGACAGCCCCTTCGAGGAGTCCGTGCTGGCGGTGCTCCGCGACTGGGGCTACACGGTCCAGCCGCAGGTCGGCGTCGCCGGCTACCGCATCGACCTCGGCGTACGCCACCCCGAGCTGCCCGGCGCGTACGCCCTCGGCATCGAGTGCGACGGCGCGATGTACCACTCCTCCAAGGCGGCCCGCGACCGCGACCGGCTGCGGGAGCAGGTCCTGGTCGGACTGGGCTGGCGGCTGCACCGCATCTGGGGCACGGACTGGTACCGGGGCCGTGCGGCGGCGGAACTGCGGCTGAAGGAGGCGGTGGAGCAGGCGATCGCGATGGGCCCGCTGGGACCGGCTCCGGTCACGCCGCCGCGTGAGCCGGTCGCTGTCGACACCAGGGAGCCGGAGCCGACGACGGCCATGATCCCTGCCGCCCGCACGTCGACGGAGATCGAGTACGAGCGGGTCCCGGTGGACACGACGACGCAGCGGCAGTGGGCCGCCCCGTACCGCACGAGCCCGGTCGAGGTGCGACCGAGTCACGAACTCCACACGGCGGAGGCACGCCCGGCCCTGCGAAAGGCCCTGCAACAGATCATCGAGACGGAGGGTCCCATCCACGAGGACCTGCTCATTCAGCGGGCCCGCGAGGCCTGGGGCGTGACGAGGGCGGGCAACCGCATCCGCGACAACGTACGGGCGGTGGCCGAGGCCCTGGCCCGTACGGGGAAGTTCTCCCTCAACGGCGGTTTCTACGACGTGGCGCAGCGCGCGGTGGGGCGGGCCCGACACCCGCAGGACGGGGACAAGCCCCGAACGGTGATCCAGATTGCCCCCGCGGAGCGACGACGGGCACTGTACGAGCTTGCTCTGGAATGCCCTGGTATGTCGGAGGACGAGCTGATCAAGCAGGCGTGCGACTTCTTCGGCTGGAAGCGGCGGGGCCACGAGATCCGTGGCTACCTGGAGACCGACATCGCGGAGCTGCTGGGCCGAGGCAGGCTGCAGGGCGACCCGGACCGCATCAGCGCGGTGCCGAAGGATGCGGGCGATCGGTCCGGCCACAGTCGCTGAGCTGCCAGGATGGACGGTAGGTAGGTGGGTGGGTACGGGATGGGTTCCGGGTTACGGAGAGAGGGCGCACAGGTGGACAAGGCCGCACTGCTGAAGGACCTGCGCAAGCGGTCACCACCCTGGAGGACGACCTCCGGGCGCGCACCGAGTCGGTCGACGAGTGCCGCGCCGACCTGGAGAGCGAGTACGAGGCGGCCCGCCAAGCGAACCGTACGGCCGCCACGTACGGTGCGTGGCACGACGAACGGGTCACGCAGGCCGCGGCGGCCTGGATCCTGGCGACGGTGTTCGTCCGCTTCTGCGAGGACAACGAACTGATCGAGGACCCGTACATCGCGGGCCCGGACGAGCGCCTCGCGGACGCGGAGGACCGCCAGGCGGCGTTCTTCCGCGAGCACCCGGAACTGAACGACCGAGACTGTCTGATCGCGTCCTTCGACGCGCTCGCGCCCACGCACAAGGCGGTCGCGGGGTTGTTCGACCCCACCACAACGCCCTGTGGGAGCTGACCCCGTCGTACGAGGCGGCGACTGCCCTACTCGGATTCTGGCGCACCCGGGGCGCGAACGGCGAGATCGTCCACGACTTCACGGACGAGGACCTGGACACGCGCTTCCTGGGCGACCTGTACGAGGACCCGAGCGAGCACGCTCGGAAGACGTACGGGCTGCTGCAGACTCCGGAGTGCGTGGAGGAGTTCATCCTCGACCTGACGCTTGAGCCGGCCGTCGAGGAGTTCGGCCTGGCGCCGGCGTGGAAGCACAAGCCGGCGGGCTACCAGGGCGACGCCCGGTTGTCCACGGCCTCCGCTGCATCGACCCGGCCTGCGGCTCCGGCCACTTCCTGCTGGGCATGTTCCAGCGCCTGCTGGCGAAGTGGCACGAGGCCGAACCGGGCACGAACGACTGGGCGCTGGTCCGCCGGTCCCTGGACTCGGTCCACGGCTGCGACAAGAACCCGTTCGCGGTAGCCATTGCCCGGTTCCGGCTGCTGGTAGCTGTGTTGAAGGCGGGAGAGCCCGCCGAGGACCGCGATGAACAGGTCGCCCACACGTTGGTGCGGCCGGACGCGGCGGTGAAGGAGAACGTCGCCCACGCCCGGTAGGGCTCGGCTTTCGGCATGAGCTGCCGGATGTGGTCGAGGCCGTCCTGCTCCCAGCTGTAACTGGAGCGGCGGGGCTGGAACCAGTGCTCCCTGCGCGGCGGCACGGGCCTGGGTCCCGAAGGCGTACCAGCTGCCGTCACCGTTGCGACCTCCGCGTTCATCGGCGCGCCTCACGGCGCGAGTCTCCTGGCGGTGACCCTGTCTCGGCGCTTCCGGCGTACGGGCCTTCAGCAGCAGCTTCAAGAAAACTCTGGCCAAAGCGGTCACCGACCGTATAGGATCATGGACCTGCTCCACGGAACCCGCCGGGACTACCGACATCGGTCAGACCCCCCAAACCGCAAGGAGAGTACGCGTGCTCGCGTCTCGAAGCACCACCCTTCCCGCACCCAGGGAACCCCACCTCCCGCCAACCCACACCGCAGTCGCCGGCGTCGACGTGGACACAGAAGGTTTCTCGCGCACCACAACCTGACATGGGGCCTTTTCTGGCCATTTTTCACTTTCAGGTCGGCAGAAACGTTCTTTCTCCCTGGTTTTCCGGGACCTACTCCAAGGGTGCAATCGTGCTTTCCTCTCTTTCGAGCTCCGTCGTCGTCGGCTCCTTGATCATCGCTGGCGCTGTGTGCTTCATCGTGTACTGCGCCACGGCTCGCAGCATGTTCAAGATCGCGCTGGCGAACACACGCTCATCACACCGGCCGCAGATCATCAGTCAGTTCGGCAGCCTTTTGCGCGCGCTGTTCACGCTGCGCCGCCGGTAACCGATCCACGCGGGCTTCCCCGGACGGTCACGTCCGGGGACCCTCTCCCTCCGAAGGACCTCCCATGAACACCGGGATAGTGTTCTCGTCATCACTCATGCGGCCCGCCGGGCTTCCTTGTCAGGACACGCCTCCACCCGCACGCCTCATATCGCGCTGCCCGGGAGTCTGCCTTGATTCGTGATTCCGTCTCCATGGCCGCCGCTCAAGGGTTGAGCGGCATGCTGTCCCTGCGTCTGACGGAGCAGTTCGTCCACGACCACGGACACAAGCCCGGAGCCTCCGAGGTCCGCTCCTGGGAGCGAAGCCTTCCGGCACTGATGAGCGTGCTGCTGGAGGCCGGGCTGGGCGATGTCACGATTCTGATGGAGTACGGACTGCCGCTGACCAGCAAGCGGGCGGACGCCGTACTGGCCGGGATTCACCCCCGTACCGGCGAGCCGTCCTACGTCGTCGTCGAGCTCAAGCAGTGGAGCCAGGCGGCACCGGAGGAGGACGAGCCGCTCCTCTGCCGCGTCGACACGTACACGCGCCCCGTGCTCAACCCCGTCGAGCAGGTCCGTGGGTACTGCGACTACCTCGTCTCCTTCAACGGTGCCCTCGCAGGTCACCCTGGTCGCATCGCAGGCGCCGCCTACCTGCACAACGCGACGGAGTTCGGCATCACCGGCCTCGCCGAGGTGGGCGAGAGCGAGCGTGGGCGCCTCTTCAGCGAAGAGCGCCGAGGCGCCTTCATCCGCTTCCTCCAGGAGCGGCTCTCCCCGGTCAACGGCGCTGCCGCGGCCGACGAGTTGCTCGCCGGGAAGATCGCGCCGTCCAAGCAGCTCATGGCTGTCGCCGCTCAGGAGGTGCGCGAGCGCGAGCAGTTCGTCCTGCTCGACGAGCAGCGGGTCGCGTACGAGACGGTGATGCGTGCCGTGCGCAAGGCGGCTCAGGCCGACCGGAAAGAGGTCGTCGTCGTCACCGGCGGTCCCGGCACCGGCAAGAGCGTGATCGCGCTGTCCCTGCTCGGTGAGCTCTACCGACAGGGGCGGACCGCGATACACGCCACCGGTTCCCAGTCGTTCACCAAGACGATGCGCAAGGTCGCGGGTGCACGGAAGCGTGAAGTGCAGGATCTTTTCAAGTACTTCAACAGCTTCATGACCGCGGAGCGCAACGCCTTGGACGTCATCGTGTGCGATGAGGCGCACCGGATGAGGAAGACCTCCGCGAACCGGTACACGCCCGCGGCCCATCGCAGCGACAAGCCCCAGGTAGAGGAGCTTATCGACGCCGCACGGGTGCCCGTGTTCCTGCTGGACCAGCATCAGGTGGTGCGCCCGGGCGAGATGGGCAGCGTGAAGGAGATCCGTGACGCTGCCTCCGCCAAGGGGCTGCCCTGCACGGTGGTGGAGCTGGACAGCCAGTTCCGCTGCGGTGGAAGCGATGCCTACCTGCAGTGGGTGCTGCGGCTGCTGGATCTTGAAGAGGGCGGCCCACAGACGTGGGAGCCCGACGGGAAGATGGAGGTGCTCGTCGCCGAGACGCCCCAGGAGATGGAGGATCTCCTCGAGCACAAACGAGCTTCCGGATACGGTGCCCGCATTTCGGCGGGTTTCTGCTGGAAGTGGTCCAAGGAGACGCGTCCGGGCGCGCCCCTGCCCAACGACGTGGTGATCGGCGACTGGGAACGCCCCTGGAATGTCTACGGTGACCGCGGGGTCGCCGGAGCGCCTCCCTCCGCTCTCTGGGCCACCGACCCCGCCGGCTTCGGGCAGGTCGGTTGCGTCTACACGGCCCAGGGCTTCGAGTACGACTGGAGCGGCGTCATCGTCGGACCCGACCTCGTCTGGCGCGGAGAGCGTTGGGTGGTGAACCGGGACGCATCCAAGGACCCGGCCTTCAAGCGGTCCACACCCGACTCGGATGTCGACCTGCTGATCCGACACACATACAAGGTGCTCCTGACGCGCGGGATGATGGGAACGGTCATCTACTCCACCGACGCGGAGACGCGGCAGAAGCTCAGTGAGCTGGTCTCCGCCCCACACCTGGCCGCGATGGTCTAACGCACCGCCACCGTCCGCTGCGCCGAGAAGTCGCCCCAGGTCCCGTCGGGGAGGCGGGCGCGGAGTTTGACGCTGTAGCGGGTGCCGGGTGGTTCGGTGACCGTGAAGGTGTAGGTGGCCGGCCCCGTGGGCGGCGGGCCACCCCAGACGATGGTGGTGGCGAACTCGCCGTTCAGGTAAAGCTGATGTTCCTTGACGGGCGCGCCGGTGCGGGGCGGGGTCCAGATGAGGGTGATCTCGCCGGGGCTGGGCGTGGCAGTGAGAGCGGTGGGTGCGGTGGACACGCTGTCACCGGGGCCGGGCACGGTGGTCAGGTCGACGGGGACGCTGTCGGGCGAGGAGTTCTCGGCGGCGTCGCGGGCACGGACCGTGAAGCTGTAGACAGTGCCGGGGCGCAGCGCGGCGAGGCGGGCCGTGGTCGCCGGGGCGGTGACGCTGTGGACGCGGTGGTCCTCCTGGTAGATGTCGTACGCCGTGACGGCTATGTCGTCCGTGGCGGGTTTCCAGGTGAGGGTGACCGCACGGGCGCCCTCCACGGTGCCGCGTACGGCAGTGGGGGCGGTGGGCGGGGTGCGGTCGTCGGGGCTCACGGCGTGGGTGGCGGCGGTGGCCGGGGCGCTGTGCGCCGAGTGGTTGCCGGCGGCGTCGCGGGCCGTGACGGTGAAGCGGTGCGTGGTGGCGGGTGGGAGGCCGTCGACGTCCACCATGGTGCGGGAGCCCGGCACGATCGTGACCCTGCGGCCGTCGCGGAACACTTCGTAGGCTGTGACGGCCGTGTCGTCGCTCGCGGGTTCCCACATGACGTGCACGGACGTGGCGCTGCCCGCCTGTGCGGTCACACCGGTGGGCGCGGAGGGCGGCCGCGAGTCCTCCTGGGTCCGAGCCGCCGCCTGACAGGCGGTGGTGAGCACCAGGACGGCGATGCAGAGCGCCGGGGCGGCCAGTGGCGCGCGAGCGGTGGGGCGACGGTGCACTGTCGGACCTCCGGCGTACGGCGGCAACTGGTCCAGACCTGTATGGCACAGCACGGCCGGACCTTCAAGGGCCGGGGCCCTTATGCAGGGTTGCTGCGGAATTCGCGCCGTGGGCCAAGCGCCGACCTAGGCGCGTCGTGATGAGCGTCACAATTCCCGTGAATGGGGCCGCATTTCGGCTGCGGTCGCGTTCTGTCGCACCTCTCTCCACGCATCGTTGGCCAAGTCGCAACGCGACACTCACACGGCCCTGATTCGGGCCGTCCTCCCAAACGGTTGCTACCTGCATGAGTAGTCGGCCCTACCTGAGCAGGTAGTGGCCCGGCCAGACGGCATATGCCTAACGTGAGCGCGCTTTCACTTCTCCGAGACCTGTTTCGACTGGACGGAAAACGAAGAAAGGACTTGTTGTGGCCACTCGCCGCACTCTCCCGCTCACCTCGTACCAGCGCGATATATGGGCCGCCGAATCCCGCACGCCGAACGACCCCCAATTCAATGTGGTGCTCGATGAGAGGATCGACGGAAAGGCTGACGCGCAGGTTCTGTGCGACGCTCTCGCGCGTACGCTGCGGCGGCATGACGCGTTCCGGCTGCGGTTCGGTGAACGGGACGGGGTTCCCTTCCAGTGGGTGGCCGAGGACGCCGCCTCGGTGGCGTACGTCGATCTGTCCGGGGACGTGGAGCCCGCTGCCGCTTGGAGGGTGTGGCAGGAACGTTCCTTCACGCGACCGTTCCCGCTCCGGGACGCCCCCTTGTTCACCGCCGCGGTCGTCCGTGAGAGCCCCGACGTGCTGCACGTCCATGTCAACGCCCACCACCTGATCGTGGACGCCTGGACGCTCAACCACGTCAGCCGGGGCCTGTGGGAGGAGTACGCCAGGCTCACCGGCGGAGCGGCCGCGCCAGCCGATGCCGCGCCCTCCTACCGGGAGTTCGTCGACGCCGACGCCGCCTACCAGGCGTCCGAGGAGCGCGAGAAGGACCGCGCCTTCCACCGTGCCGCCCTCGACGGCGTGACCCCCGCGCTGTTCCCGCGGGCCGGCGGCCGGCCGTCCGGCGGTGCGGCCCGGCGGGGGCACCACACGTTCACCGTCGGCGGGGACCTCGTCGCCCGTATCCGCGAGGGCGGCAGTTCACCGTTCGCCTTCGTCACCGCCGCGTTCGCCGCCTACCTCGCCCGGGTGCACCGTACCGACGAGGTCGTCGTCGGCGTACCGTTCCTCAACCGGCGCGACGACCGGGAGCGCGAGACCGCCGGCCAGTTCGCCAACAACCTGCCGTTACGCGTGCCCGTGCCCGACGGCGCCACGCTGCACGACCTGGCCTCCGCCGTCCGCGAGCGCACCGGTGCGCTGCGTGACCACGAGCGGCTCGCGCTCGGCGACGTACTGCGCGACCTGCCCGCCGTCCCGGCCGGTACGCGGCAGCTGTTCGACGTCACCGTGTCGTACATGCGCTACCCGCGCCCGGACGCGCTGCCCGACGCGGAGCGGGACACGGTCATCACCGCGCCGGTGCACGCCCAGGACGCCCTGTCGGTGATGATCCGCGCCTTCGACGACGACGCGGACCTGCGCGTCGACCTCGACTACGCCCTCGATGTCTTCGATGAGGACTTCCCCGTGGAGGCCGTTGCCGGCCATCTCACCCGGCTCATACGAGGTGGCGTCGATGAGCCCTCGCGGCCCGCCCTCGCCCAGCCCGTGCTCACCGCCCGCGAGCGGGCCGAGCTGGCCTGTGTCCAGCAGGGGCCGGTCGTCCCGTACCGCGACGACATGACCCTGCACGGGCTGTTCGAGGAGCAGGCGGCGCGCACCCCCGCTCGGGTCGCCGTCACCGCCGCCGACGGCACCGCGCTGACCTACGCGGAGCTGGACGCCTGCGCCAACCGCGTCGCCCGCGCCCTGCACGCCGAGGGTGTCGCGCCCGGCGACCGGGTGGCCGTGCTGCTGGAGCGCGGCCCGCACACCGTGCCCGCGCTGCTGGGCGTCCTGAAGGCCGGCGCCGCCTACGTACCGGTCGACCCCGGCTACCCGGCCGAGCGCATCGCGTTCCTGCTCCGGGACAGCCGTGCCCGCGCGGTCCTGACGGGGCCTCCTTCGCGGAACGAGCCGGACCTGCCGGGGGACTTACCCGTGCTGCGCGCGGACCTGCTCGTCGGCAGCGGCCCCGCCGGTCCGGTGCCGCCGGCCGCGACATCGCGGGACCTCGCGTACGTCATCTACACCTCGGGCTCCACCGGCCGCCCCAAGGGCGTCATGGTCGAGCACCACTCGGTCGTCAACCGGCTGGCGTGGATGCAGGACCGGTACGCGATCGGTGACGGCGACGTACTACTCCAGAAGACGCCCGTCTCGTTCGACGTGTCGGTGTGGGAGCTGTTCTGGTGGGCCGCCGAGGGCGCCGAACTCGCCCTGCTCCCCGTGGGCGGCGAACGTGATCCGCGTGCCATCCTGCGGACCGTCGGGGAGCACGGCGTCACCACGCTGCACTTCGTGCCGTCGATGCTGGGCCCGTTCCTGGACCTGCTCGAAGCCCAGCCCGAGCTGCGGGCGGAGGCCGCGACGCTGCGGCAGGTGTTCTGCAGCGGCGAGGCGCTGCCGCCGGCCCGTGTCGAGCAGTTCGCGCGCGTCCTCGGAGGCACCGGAGGCACCCCCGACGGGCCCCGGCTCGTCAATCTGTACGGGCCGACGGAGGCGACCGTCGACGTCTCGTACCACGACTGCCCCACCACGCCCGGCGTGCCGGTACGACGCGTGCCGATCGGCCGCCCTGTCGCCAACACACGCCTGTACGTGCTGGGCCCGTACGGCGCGCCGCAGCCCGTCGGCGTGGCCGGCGAGCTGTGCGTCGGCGGCGTCCAGGTCGCCCGCGGCTACCTGGAGCGGCCGGAGCTCACCGCCGAGAAGTTCACCGACGACCCGTTCCATCCGGGTGGCCGCATGTACCGCACCGGCGACCTGGCGCGGGTCCTGGCGGACGGCGCCGTCGAGTACCTCGGGCGCATCGACGGCCAGGTGAAGATCCGCGGCAACCGCGTGGAGACGGGCGAGGTGCAGAACGCGCTCGCGTCCCTGCCCGGTGTGCGCGACGCCGTCGTCGTGGACCACCGTGACGACGACCGCGGCACGTATCTCGTCGGCTACTACGTCGCCGACGACGAACTCGACCCGGCCGGACTGCGCTCCGAACTGGCCCGTACGCTGCCGGAGTTCATGATCCCGGCGCTCTTCTCGCGGATCGACGCCGTCCCCCTCACCCCCAACGGCAAGGCCGACCGGCGCGCGCTGCCCGCCCCGGCGACGGCCGGCGCGTCCGGTCCGGGCCCGCGCCCGTACGTCGCCCCGCGCGACGCCACGGAGGAGGTGCTCGCCGTGGTCTGGGCGGAGGTGCTCGGTGCCGAGCGGGTCGGCGTCCACGACGACTGGTTCGCGCTCGGCGGCGACTCCATCCTGATGCTGCGCGTCCGCGCCCTGGCCGAGCAGCGCGGCTGCCGCTTCGACCTCAGCGACCTCGTACGCCACCCCACCGTCGCCGAGCTGGCCCCGCTCGCGTCCACCGGCGGTGTCGGACCGGAGGGCCCGGAGCCCGAACTCGGGCCGTTCGCCCTCGTCTCCGGGGTCGACCGAGCCCGTCTGGAGGGCCACGAGGACGCGTACCCCGCCAGCCGGCTCCAGTTGGGCCTGCTTTACCACAGCCGCACCGAACAGGACTCCGCCGTCTACCGGGACGTGTTCCGCTACAGCTACGCCTTCGCCGCCGCCTGGGAAACGGAGAAGTTCACCGCCGCCTTCGACCGGCTCGTCGCCCGCCATCCCGCGCTGCGCTCGTCGTTCGACCTGGGCGGCCTTTCGGAGCCCCTCCAGATCGTCGACCGTACGGTGGAACGCGCCCTCGACGTCGTGGACCTGCGGGACATCCCCGCCGACCGGGCCGAGGCCGCGATCGCCGCGCACGTCGAGGAGCGCCGCCGTTTCCCGTACGTCTTCGAGCGCGCACCGCTCTACCACCTGCGGGCACACGTGCTGCCGGAGAGCGTGGAGCTGGTGCTGAGCTTCCACCACGCCGTGCTCGACGGCGGAAGCGTCGCCACCCTCGTGACGGAGCTGCTCCAGGACTACGCGCACGCCCTCGGCGAGGACATCGACGCCGTCACCGCCGCCCCACCGGTCAGGGCCGCGCACCACGTCCTGGCCGAGCGCCGGGCCCTCGAGTCGCCGGAGAACCGGGAGCACTGGCGCCGGTACCTGGAGGGCGCGCCGCTGCTCCAGCTCGGCGGATTCCGGCCACACACGGCGCCGGAGCCCGAGGAGCAGATCACCCGGCGGGTCGACCTGCCCGCCGAACTCGTCGCGGATATAAGGCAGTTCTCGCGCCGCTACACACTGCCGGTGAAGTCCGTGCTGTTCGCCGCGCACCTGCTCGCGCTGCGGCTGTTCTCCGGTGTGGACGACGTCGTCACCGGACTTGTCACCCACGGCCGGCCCGAGCGCGCCGGCGCCGAGCGGATGGCGGGGCTGTTCCTGAACACCTTGCCCGTACGCGTGGACACCACCGCCCGCGAGAACCTCCTCGCCGTCGTGCGCGAGGCGTTCCGGCAGGAGCAGGAGAACCACCCGTACCGGCGCTACCCGCTGAGCGCCGTACAGGAGGACCTGGGCGTCACCGTCCTGGACACCGCGTTCAACTACATCCACTTCCGCCAGCTCGCGGACGTCCACGCGCTGTCCGGGGTCCGCGCGCTGGACTTCCGCACCTGGGAGGAGACGAACTTCACCCTGCTGGTGAACGCGGTCATGGAGCCGTCGGGCGACGGCATCTGGCTGCGCATGGACTATGCGGCGCGTACGTTCACCCAGGCGCAGGCGGAGCTCCACAGCCGCCGCTTCGTCGACATCCTGCGGCGTGTCGTCGGGGAACCGCAGGCGGCCGTGGACTTCTCCTTCCTGGCCAGTACGGAGACGCAGACGCGGAAGCGACCCGCTTCCACGGCGGCCCCCGACGTCGTCCGGGCCTTCGAGGAGCAGGCCGCGCGCACCCCGGAGGCCACCGCGCTCGTCCACCAGGGCCGCCCCTGGACGTACGCCGAACTCGACGCCGCCGCCGGCCGCGTCGCGCGCAGGCTGCGGGCGCTCGGCGCGACACCGGGCGACCGGGTCGGCATCGCC
The DNA here is from genome assembly GCF_013362995.1 of Streptomyces sp. TRM64462. Taxonomy (GTDB): domain Bacteria; phylum Actinomycetota; class Actinomycetes; order Streptomycetales; family Streptomycetaceae; genus Streptomyces. The sequence goes on from NZ_JABWDV010000236.1 coordinate 25,381, forward strand.
ATGGACCGCTCGCCGGAGACCGTCGCGGTCATCGTCGGCGTCCTGAAGGCGAGCGCGGCCACCGTGCCGCTCGACACGTCGTACCCGCAGGAGCGCGTCGCGGCCATGCTGGAGCAGGCCCGTCCGGTCACGGTCGTCATCGACCGGTCGACCGCGCACGACAGCGGTATGCCCGAGGGCGTGTCCACGGTCACGGCCGCCGAGCTCCTCGACGAGCCCACGTGGGAGCAGCACTCGGGACAGGCCGCCGGGCCGCTGCCCGCCATCGACCCGGAGAGCGTCGCCTACCTGCTGTTCACCTCCGGCTCCACGGGCGTGCCGAAGGGCGTGGAGATGCCGCACCGGTCCCTGGCGGGGCTGGTCGCCTGGCAGAACAGTGTGCCGAGCGGGGTCGTCGGGGGTGTCACCGCCCAGTACGCGCCGCTGAGCTTCGACGTATCCTTCCAGGAGATCTTCTCGACGCTGTGCGGCGGCGGCACCCTTGTCCTGGTCTCCGAGAGCGAGCGCCGCGACCCGCCCGCACTGCTGCGCCTCCTCGACCGCGATCGTGTCGAGCGGCTCTATATGCCGTACGTCGCCCTCCAGCAGCTCGCGGAGACAGCGCACGCGCTCGGGACCGTGCCCCGGTCGCTGAAGGCGATCCTGTCGTCCGGCGAACAGCTCAGGATCACGGACGAGATCCGCACCCTGTGCGCGGCGCTGCCCGGTGTCGTCCTGGAAAATCAGTACGGGCCCACGGAGTCCCATGTCGTCACGCGATACACGATGACGGGCGACCCGGCCGCCTTCCCGGCACTGCCGCCGATCGGCACGCCCGTCGACGGGGCCGACGTCCTCGTCCTCGACAAGCGGATGCGGCCCGTACCACCGGGCGTGACGGGCGAGATCCACCTCGGCGGCCGCTGCCTGGCCCTCGGCTACGCGGGCCGCCCGGACCTGACGGACGAGCGGTTCGTGCCCTGCCCCTCCGGCGCGCCGGGCGAGCGCCTCTACCGCACCGGCGATCTCGGTTTCACGCTGCCGGACGGCAGTATCGTCTGCACCGGCCGCTCGGACGCCCAGGTCAAGGTGCGCGGCTTCCGCGTCGAGCCTGCCGAGGTGGAGCTGGCCATCACCCGGTTCGCCGCCGACCACCCGGGCCTGACCGACGCGGCGGTGGTGGCGCGGCGGCGCGAGGGCAACGACTCGTTCCTCGCAGCCTTCCTGGTGGGCGACCCGACGCAGGCCGACCTGGAGCAGCTGGTCAAGCAGCTCCGCTCGGTGCTGCCCGACTACCTCGTGCCCTCGCATCTGCAGTGGGTGCCCGAGCTGCCGCTCACGCCGAGCGGCAAGCGGGACGACAAGGCGCTGCGCGAACTGCCGCTCACGTCCGCCGCGTTCTCCGGGGACACGACGGCGCCCCGCGACCCGTACGAGAAGGCTCTCGTGGAGATCCTCGGCGAGCTGCTCGGGCTGCCGTCGCTGGGCGTCCACGACAACATCTTCGACCTGGGCGCGACCTCGCTGACCGCGATGCGGCTGGTGGTGCTGATCGAGCAGCGGTACGGGGTCGGGGTGCCGCTGTCGGAGTTCGTGTCGGCACCGACCGTCGCCGACCTCGCGGCCCGGCTGCGCGGCGGCGGCGCGGTGGCCGCCTTCGATCCGCTGGTGCCGATCCGGCCGGGCGGCGACCGGCGGCCGCTGTTCTTCGTCCACCCCATGGGCGGCAATGTCCTGTGCTACGTACGCTTCGCGGCGCATCTGCCGGACGGCCTGCCGTTCTACGCGCTCCAGGCCGCGGGCGTCGACGCGGGCACGGAGCCGCTGCGCAGCGTCCAGGAGATGGCGGCCAGTTATGTGGAGCGCGTCCGGCGGGTGCAGCCGGAAGGCCCGTACGTGCTCGGCGGCTGGTCGTTCGGCGGGTTCGTCGCTTTCGAGATGGCCCGGCAGCTGCGCGCGGCGGGCCAGGAGGTGCGGCGGCTGATCCTCCTCGACACGACCGCGCTGAACCCTGGGCGGCGGCTGCGCACCAGCGACGACGCCCTGTTGAGCTGGTTCTTCTGGGAGCTGCTGTGGCTGCGGCGCGGTGGCGACTCGCCGGAGGAGGTCATTCCGTCGGAACTCACCACGCTGGAGGAGAAGTTCGACTTCATCGCACAGCTGGCGGTCGACGAAGGTGTCCTCCCGGCGGGTGCCACCGGGGCGGTCGTGCACCGGCTGTTCCAGGTGTACGAAGCCAACTGGCGGGCGGCGTTCGCCTACCGGCCGGACGTCGTCGAGCAGGACATGGTCCTGGTCCACGCGACGGAGCCGCTGCCCGAGGTTCTCGACACGATGCACACGGCCATCCAGTCCCTGCACCGCGATCCCACGAACGGCTGGCGGGAGCGCACCAGCGGCGAGCTGACTGTGGTCGATGTGCCGGGCGACCATCTGACGATCATGGAGGAGCCGCACATTGCGGACGTCGTCCGTGTCGTCACCGAACTGATCGAGGAGTGACGCGGTATGAGCAGCAGGCGAACAGCGCTGGTCGTCGGAGCCGGTATCGGCGGGCTCACCGCCGCGGCGGCGCTCCGCGACGCCGGATGGGACGTCGAGATCCACGAGCGGGCGACGGAGCTGCGGGCCGCCGGCTCCGGCCTGTCGGTGATGAGCAACGCCATCGCCGCCCTGCGGTCGGCGGATCTCGATCCGGGCCTCGCCGAGCGCGGGCAGGTGCTGAGGTCGTACCACGTGCGGACCACTCGAGGCCGGCTGATCAGGGAGTTCCCGTTCCCGTCGATCATCCGCCGGCTCGGTGTGCCGAGTGTGCTGATCACACGATCGGCGCTCCAGCAGGCGCTGTTGGAGGCCACCGACGGCATCCCGCTCCATCTCGACTCGGCTGCCGAGGACTTCACGGTGGACGAGGCGACGGGCAGAGTCACGGTCCGGTTCGCGGACGGCCGTGAGGCGTGCGGGGACGTCCTCGTCGGCGCCGACGGCTTCAACTCGGCGATGCGGCGCCGTCTGGTCGGCCCCGAGGAGTCCCGGGACAGCGGCTACATCTGCTGGCTGGCCCTCACACCGTTCAGCCATCCGCGGTTCACGCCCGGGTCGGTGACGCACTACTGGGGCAGCGGGCAGCGGTTCGGTCTCGTCGACATGGGCGGCGGCCTCCTCTACTGGTGGGGCACCAAGAACATGCCGGCGCGGCTCTCCCACGGCTGGAAGGGCGGCAAGGCGGACGTACGGCAGGCGTTCGCCGGCTGGGCGGACGAGGTGCGCAAGGCGATCGAGGTCACGCCGGAGGAAGCCATCCTTGCGGTGCCGTCCCGGGACCGAGTGTTCCTGGAGCGCTGGGGACGCGGTCCCGTGACCCTTCTCGGCGACGCGGCGCACCCCATGCTGACCAGCCTCGGGCAGGGTTCGGGCATGGCCATCGAGGACGCGGTCGTCCTCGCTCGGCGGCTGCGCGGCGCCACGGACGTGGCCGGGGCACTGCGGGCGTACGAGAACGAGCGGCGTGGGCGGACCCGCGGCCTGGTCGCGGCGTCGCGTTCGGTGAGCGACTTCGAGCAGTCGGAGAACCCGGTACGGCGGCCGGTGCGGGACGCGTACTTCCGCTTTCTGCCGGAACGGCGGCTCACGGAGATCCTGGAAGGGGCGCTCACGTTCCCCGGGGCCCCGGGCGCCTCGCACGTGCCGTCGCGGGAGGAGGGGGCCCATGTCCGCCAGGCCGGATAGTCGCAGGGCGGGCAGTCGCGGGCCAGGGGGTCGCGGTGTTGCCCCGGACGGCCGCGCGGTGCTGGTCACCGGCGCGTCAACGGGGCTCGGCCGGGCCTGCGCACTGCATCTGGAGCGCACAGGATTCCGGGTGTTCGCGGGCATCCGCAAGGAAGCCGACGGCGATGAGCTGGTCGCGCAGTCGGCGCACGGCGGGATCGCCGCCGTACGGATCGACGTGACCGACGGGACGTCCGTACGGGAGGCCGCCGCGAGGGTCGCGGAGGAGCTCGGCGGGGACCGGCCGCTGTGGGGTCTGGTCAACAACGCGGGCGTGTGCGTGTCGGCGCCCCTGGAGTGCGTACCGGCCGAGCGTCTGCGCTGGCAGCTCGACACGAACGTGGTGGGCCAACTCGCGGTCACCCAGGCGTTCCTCCCGCAGCTGCGGCGCTCGGGCGGCCGGATCGTCAATGTCACCTCGGGCCTGGGGACGGTGGCGGTCCCGTACATGGGGGCGTACGCGTCGGCCCAGTTTGCGAAGGAGGCCTTGAGCGATGTGCTCCGGCGTGAGCTTCGCGGGTTCGGTGTGGCGGTGAGCGTGGTACAGCCGGGCGCGATCATGACGCCGATCTGGACGAAGGTGTCCGAGGTCGCACGGGACGCACTGCGGAACGCCGACGGTGACGTGGCCGAGCTGTACCGGGAGCGGTTCGAGCGGTTCCTGGCGCACAACGAGCGGCTGGCCATGGAGAGCCGCACGGCACCGGGCGACATGGCGCGGGCGGTGCGCCGGGCGCTCACGGAGGCCCGACCCCGGGCCCGCTACCGGGTGGGCGCGGACGTGCGGCGCCTGAGCGTCCTGGCGCGGGTCCTGCCGGACCCGCTGCTCGACCGGTACCTGCGGCCCCTCACCGAGTAGGACCCTCCGGCGTTACGAGCCGGTCGGTGGGCCCGCCCCCGGACGACAGAGGTCTCCCGGGGCGGCCCACCGCCGGGCGTACGCCTCCGGGTGTGCGCCGCCGGGTGTGCGCCGCTCACGCACAGTCGGCGCGCTCGCGCCGGCTCTCCACGGCCCGCAGCAGGTCGATGCGGGACCGTACGCCATAGCTGCCGAACAGTTTGCGCAGGTGGTAGTTGACGGTGTGCGGCGACACGTCCAGTCTGCGGGCGATCTGCTGGTTCGTCAGGCCCTCGGCCACCAGCCGGACGACCGCGCTCTGCCGGTCGTTGAGGGGTACCGTCGCGCCCGCCGGCGGGGCGGCGTCCGTCTCGCGTGCCTGGGCGCGTTGGACCTGTTCCGCCTCCCGCAGCAGGGCCCGCTTGAGGGTCGCCGGCACGGTGTCGGCGATGGCGCGGCGCAGCAGTTCGCCGCGGAACACGGTCCTGTTGCCGTCGCTGTGCAGGGCGCCCGTGCCGACGGCTTCGTCGAGGAGCCCGACCAGGCCGGACGGTGACGTCCGCAGCATCGGCGCCAGCACCTCGTACTCCAGCTCGGGGCCGAGGACGGCTGCCGTGCGCAGGAGCCGGCGGCAGTCCGGCGAGAAGGTCGCGAGCGTGGTGGCGACCTGACTGCGCAGTCGCTGCGGCAGGGGCCGGCCCACCGGGTGGGCCTCGCCGTCCACGACGCGCAGGGCCTGCTCCTCGCGCAGCCCGGTGAGGAAGGCCACGATCAGCCGGGGAAGCCCCTGGGCCCTGTCGAGGAGCCGGATCAGTTCGGGCGACGGCGGCATGCCGAGGAGGTCGGTCGCCAGCTCGGCGCACGCCGACGCGTCCAGCGGGCCGAGGCCGATGTGGTCGCGGCGGCCGGTGGGCGTGGCGAGGATCGCGCCGAGCGCGTCGGGTCCCCGGCCGGTGCGGTGGGCGACGACGTGCACGGCGGGGCGGCCGTGCAGGCCCGCGCGCCGTGCCAGCAGCGCGTCGACGGCCTCGTCGCCCAGGCGCTCCGCCTCGTCCAGGAGCAGCAGCGCCGGGCGTCCCGTGGGCAGCCGCAGATGGGGGCGGTGGTGGCGGGCGGCGGGTTCGGGAAGGCCGCGGCGGCGCGGCCCGAACGCGGCGCGCCGTACGGTGCGGGGGCTGTCCGGGGTGGTATATCCCATCTCCTCGGCCATCGCCGCACAGGCCCGCAGCAGCCGGGTCTTGCCGGACCCGGGCGGGCCTTCGATCACGAGCAGGGCGTTGCCTTCGGTACAGCCGTACGCGAGGACGTCGCGGATGTGCGACAGCTCGCGGTCGCGTCCTCGCAGCGGCAGGTCGAGCGAGGTGACGAACACGGGTGACCTCCTTGTGGTGACGTCCGGAGCGCTCGCCCGTCAGGCGGCGTCGGCCGCGCGGCGTACCGCGACGGTCCTGAACCGGCCTGCAACGAACGAGGCGTCGCCGTAGACGGTGTTGCCCGAGGGGTTGAGGCCGGTGCCGTGCAGGTCGGAGTAGACGGCGGACTGGGTGATGTACCAGTCGCCAGTGAGGTTGAGCGAGAGCATGACGCCGCTGTCGGCGCAGGCGTCCTCCAGGGCGCGCTCGAGGCGCGGGGACCTGGTGTGGGCGCCGACGGACAGGGCTCCCCGCTCTCGTACGGTGCGGCGAAGCAGGGCGATGCCCGCTTCGGCGGAGTCCACGGCCACGGCGAAGGCGACGGGGCCCAGCCACTCGCGCAGCAGGGTGGCGGTGTCCTCGGGGCGTGCCGCGTCCAGGGTGACGACGACGGGGGTACGGACGACGGCGTTCGGGAAGTCGGGGTGCGCGACCGGCCGGGACGGATGCGCGACGGGGCCGAGGCGCCCGGACGTGGCGAGTTCCACGCGCTCGCGCACGTGCGGGGCGTAGAGGGCGCCGAGGACGGCGGCGGCCTCGGTGTCGTCGGCGAGGAGCGTGTCCAGGGCGGTTCCGAGGTCGGTGACGACGTTCTCGTACGTCTTGTGTCCCTCGTCCGTGTCGATGCCGGTACGGGGGATAAGCAGGTTCTGCGGGGTGGTGCACAGCTGACCGCTGTAGAGGGAGAGGGTGAACGCGATGTTGGCGAGCATGGCGCGGTAGCCGGACGTGGACTCGACGAGGAGGGAGTTGACGGCGGATCCGGCGATGTGGACCTGGGCCTGCGGGGCGTTGGCGGTCAGCCAGTTCCCGAAGGCGGTGGTGCCGGCGTAGTCGATGATCCGTACGTCGGGGTGGACGGCGAGGCGCCGGGCGAGGGCCTCGCCGGGTCGTTCGGCGGCCAGGCACACCAGGTCGGGGGCGAAGCCCGCCTCGTGGAGTACTTCGCGGACCACGCGGACGGTGAGGGCGAGCGGGAGCACGGCGCGGGGATGGGGCTTGACGAGAACGGCGTTGCCGGTGACGAGGGAGGCGAAGAGGCCGGGGTAGCCGTTCCAGGTGGGGAACACGGCGTTGCCGATGAGCAGGCTGATGCCCTGCGGGACGGGCGTGAAGGTCTTGGCGAGCGAGAAGGTGCGGCCGTCCGCGAGAGGCCTGCGCCAGGTGAACTCGGCGGGCATCCGGGTCTGTTCGGTGTAGCCGAGGGCGACCGCCTCCAGGCCGCGGTCCTGCGCGTGCACGGCTCCGGCGTGGAACGCCATGACAGGGCCGTGGCCGCTCGTGTGCTGGGCGGCTTGCGCGAACTCGTGGCTGCGGGCGTTGATCCGGGCGAGGATCTCGGCGCACACCGCGGCCCGCTCCAGAGGGCTCGCCGCACGCCAGTCCTCCATAGCGGCGCGCATCGCGGGCAGCAGGACGGCCGGATCGTTGTGGGGGTAGGTGATATGGAGGGGAAAGCCGTACGGCGAGAACTCGCCGCCCGCGCCGGGTGACGGGCCGACGGCGCCGTTGCGGCCGGGCTGACCGAGGTCGAAGGGCTGACCCAGCAGGTGCCGGAAGGCGCGCTCGCCGGCGGCGGTGTTCTGGGCCGCGTAGGTGTCGTGCCCGGGGTCGTCGGGATAGGGCGACCAGTGCTCGCGGCTGCGGATGACGTGCATGGCCCGGTTGATGAGTGGGCGGTGGCGCCGTATCAGGACCGATAACGCATACGTGCTCAACGTGCGCTCCTCGCTGGGTGCTTGCAACGTGCTGCTCGGTGTTTGTGGTGCTCATTGCAGGACGGTGCGGAGCACCGCTTCGTACTCGTCGGCCGTGGGCGGGCTGTCCGTCAGCAGTGCCTGCATGAGCAGCCCATCCATGGCACCCGACAGCAGCCGCAGCCGTACGGGGTCGTCGGTGTAGCGGCGGCCGAACTCGGCTACAGCGGCGAGCCAGTCCTGCGTCGGGCCGCGCAGCTCAGGGCGGCGGGCGGCCAGCAGGTACAGCTCGTACTCGGCGATCAGGTGGTCCGGGCGCGTGACGACCGCGCACATCAGCTCGGCGAGCGCGCGCAGCCCGGCACCGGAGCCGTCGGTGCGGGCCGCGAGGGCGCGCATGCGCTCGGCGTCCTGTTCCATGCAGCGGGTGAGCGCGGCGGTCAGGAGGTCGTCGATGCTCTTGAAGTAGTAGGCGGCGGCGGTGGCGGGCTGCCCCGCCTCGCGTGCCACGGCCCGGTGGCTGACGCCCGCGACACCCTCGCGGGCCACGACCCGGACGGTCGCCTCGATCAGCTCCTGCTTCCGGCGTTCGCCCTTGATGCGGCGCCCGTCGGTGGTCGGGTCGATCACCTTCACTCCCGTGCTCCTCGGCCTGTGCCCGGCCTGCTTCATGGGACCATACCTCCTGGTCAGGGGAGGGATCCGGCCGTGTCGGAGACGGTGGCCGACGGACCGTCCGTCGGCTGTGCGGGAGCGGCGGCTTCGGCGGCCTCGGCGTCGGCGGGGGTGTGGGCCCCGGCGGGCGGCTGTGCGGCGAGGCGGCGGGTGAGGGGCCGCTGGGAGCCCAGGGCGAGCAGCAGAGCGGTAACGCCCGCCACGATGGCGACGGCGAAGCCGCCCGTGGGCCCGTGCCGGTCCACCATCGAGCCGGACACAGCGGCGCCGAGGGCGACACCCACGCTGAGACCGGTGATCGCCCACGTCATACCCTCGGTGAGCTTGGCCGGCGGGACGGTCTTCTCGACCAGGCCCATCACCACGATCATCGTCGGCGCGAAGAAGAGCCCGGAGAAGAAGACGGCGACGGAGAGCGTGGCGACGTTGCCGACGAGCAGCAGGGGGAGCGTCGTCAGCGCCGTACCGGTCGCGCCGAGCAGCAGCAGGCGGGGCAGGGGCACGGACAGCTTGAGGGCGCCGAAGACGAGGCCGGCGAGCGCGGAGCCGACGGCGTAGACGGAGAGGACGATGCCGGCGCCCGCGGGTGTGCCCTGTTCCTCGGCGAAGGCGACGCTGACGACGTCGACGGTGCCGACGATGGTGCCGCCCGCGACGAGGAGCAGGGCCAGGAGTTGTACGGAGCCGACGCGGATGGCGGAGCCGCCCGTGCCGGTGGCGGCGTCGGGGCGGTGGACCGGCGGCTCGGTGCGCTTCTGCGGTACGAAGAGCAGCACACCGACCGTCAGCAGCGCGGCGGCGACCAGGGGACCGGCCTCCGGGAAGAGCGCCGTGGACAGGGCGACGGACAGGGCGGGGCCGACGACGAAGGTGAGTTCGTCCACGACCGACTCCAGCGAGAAGGCGGTGTGCAGGCGGGGCGATTCGCGGTACACGTGCGTCCAGCGTGCGCGGACCATGGCGGCCATGTTCGGCAGGGTGCCCGCGAGGACGGCGAAGACGAACAGGGTCCAGACGGGTGCTGCGTAGCGGGCGCAGAGCAGCAGGGCACCCATAGAGATGACGCTGACGCCGGTGGCGGGGAGGAGGACCCTGCTCTGTCCGGAGCGGTCGACGAGGCGCGAGACCTGCGGTCCGCATAAGGCCATGGAGAGGGTGAAGGTGGCCGAGACGGCGCCCGCGAGTCCGTACTCGCCGCGCATCTGGGACAGCATCGTGATGATCCCGATGCCGGTCATGGAGATCGGCATACGGGCCGCGAACCCTGCGGCCGAGAAGGCCACCGAGCCGGGTGCGCGGAACAGTTCGCGATAGGGGTTGGCCACGAGGACCACCTCCGGTCGATCGGGCCCGACGTCGGACTTTCGGATGTCGGACGCGGCACATGAAACTTGAACAGTCGCAACATATTGAGCGAGTGTTAGATTTTCAAGTCGGGCGTCGGCCGGCCGGCCACTGTCAGTGGGACGCGCTTCACTGGATTCCGTCACTCTCTGTAATGAGCGAGGAGGGAATCGTGACGGACCGGATGACGTATGTGACGTTGGAGGGGCTGCGGCGGCGGGGGTGGACCGACGGGATGGTGCGGGATCTGCTGGGGCATCCGGATGTGCAGGGGCGCAATCCGCGGCGGTGGTCGGTGGCGCCCGTGCGGCTGTATCTGCTGGCGCGGGTCGAGGCGGTGGAGCGGGCTCCGGAGTTCGCGGCGTGCGCGCGGGCCGGGGGTGCGGCGGGGCGGGTGGCGCCGCGGGTCGCGGCGGAGCGGCGCCGGCGAGCGGTGCTCGCGGTGCTGCGGGCCGAGCCGATCCGGGTGCCGGTGCTGCCGCGCGCGGAGCTGGAGCGACGGGCCGTGCGGTACGGGCGGGAGGCCGGGGACGGGGCGGGGAGCCCGGACGGGGGCGGGGTCGGGGCCCAGGACCGGGTGGGGCAGGGGGGTGCCGGGGATCTTGTGTGGTGGCAGCTTGCCTATCTGCGCCAGGCGCTGCGGCCGTACGACGCGCTGCTCGACGGGGTGTCCGGTGCGGCCGGGCGGGCCGAGGCGGAGCGGTTGCTGCGGCAGCGGGTGGACGCGGCGATCGCGCAGGCGTACCCGTGGCTGGCGGACGCGTGCCGGGGGCGGCGATGAGTTCCGGGCGCCGGGCGGGTCAGTCTCTGTATGGAGACCTCCACGGACACGAACCCCGGCGTGATCGACCTGACCCCGGCAGCGCGCCGGGTGGCCGAGCTGGTGCGGCACGTCGACGACAGCGCGCTCGGCCGGCCCACGCCCTGCCCGGACTACGCGGTACGGGAGCTGCTGGCCCACCTGGCCGGGCTGGCCGTCGCCTTCCGGGACGCCGCGCGCAAGGCGCTGGGCCCGACGACGGACACCGACCCGGGCGAGGCCGAACCGGTCCTCCCGGACGACTGGCGGGCCGCGCTCCCCCGGCGCCTCGACGAACTGGCCGCCTCCTGGCGCGATCCCGCCGCCTGGACGGGCATGACGCGCGCGGGCGGCATCGACCTGCCGGGGGCGGTGGCGGGGCTGATCGCGCTGGACGAGGTACTGATCCACGGCTGGGACCTGGCCCGCGCGACGTCCCAGGACTACGCCCCGACGGAACCCGAACTCCGCGCCTCGCACAGCCTTCTGGCCCCGGCGGCTCAGGCCCCGGGAGACGACGGCATGTTCGGCCCGCCCGTCCCCGTACCGGCCGGGGCACCGCTCCTGGACCAGGTGGTGGGTCTCAGCGGCCGCAGCCCGGACTGGCGGCCGCCGCCGGCGTAGCCCGCCGCCCGCCGCCGTGCGGGGGACGTTATTCGGTGGGTTGCCACGGAACGGCGTGAGATGCTCCGGGCATGGCTTCCCGTCCGCGTCCCAGTCTGTACATCTCCGTCGACATCGAGGCCGACGGGCCCGTTCCCGGGCCCTATTCGATGCTGAGCTTCGGGGCGGCCGTGGCCGGGCGGCAGGACGGGGGCGGTTATGTGGCGGCGGATCCGGAGGCCGCGACGTTCTACCGGGAGCTGCGGCCCATCAGTGGGGAGTTCGTGCCGGAGGCGCTGGCCGTCAGCGGGCTCGACCGGGAGCGGCTTCTGGAGGAGGGAGCCGAACCGGCCGTCGCGCTGGCGGAGTTCGCCGTGTGGGTGCGGGAGGTGAGCCGGGGCGCGCAGCCCGTGATGTGCGGGTACCCGGCGCCGTACGACTGGATGTTCCTGTACTGGTACCTGATGCGGTTCACGGGCGAGAGCCCGTTCGGGCACTCCGGGTGCCTCGACATGAAGACGCTGTACGCCGCGAAGGCGCGGCTCCCGCTGCGGGTCGTCGCCAAGCGGACGATGCCGCCCGAGCTGCTGCCCGGGCGGCACCACACACACCACGCCCTCGACGACGCGATCGAACAGGCGGAGCTGTTCAGCAACCTGATGGTCTGGCCCGGGCCATGAGGCACCGTCAGGTCAGTGCGCGGCGGGGGCCGCCTTGGCCGTACGGGCGTCGGAGATCTCTTCGCCCGGCTCCATCGGGGCCGTGACGTCGTCGGACTCGCGGCGCGCGGGCGCTCCGATGTGGTTGAAGACCAGGTTGAGGAGGACGGCGGCCACACAGCCGGTGGAGATGCCCGAGTCCAGGATGATCTTCGCGGTCTCCGGGAAGGCGTGGTAGAACTCCGGCGCCGTGATCGGGATGATCCCGACGGCCAGCGAGACGGCGACGATCAGGACGTTGTTGTCCTTCTCCAGGCCCGCCTTGACCAGCGTCTGGATACCGCTCGCGGCGACCGAGCCGAACAGGACGACGCCGGCGCCGCCCAGCACCGGGCGCGGTACGACCGCGATCAGGGATGCCGCCATCGGGCACAGGCCCATCAGGACCAGGAAGCCGCCGCCCACGGCGACGACGTACCGGCTGCGGATCCGCGTCATGGCGACGAGGCCGATGTTCTGGGCGAAGGCGCTGCACATGAACCCGTTGAAGAGCGGGCTCAGGGCGGATCCCAGGGTGTCGGCGCGCAGGCCGGCCGCGATGGTCTTCTCGTCCGCGGGCTTCTCGACGATCTCGCCCAGCGCCAGCATGTCGGCGGTCGACTCGGTCATCGACACGAGCATGACCACGCACATCGAGATGATCGCGGCGACGGCGAACTGCGGGGCGCCGAAGTGGAACGGCGTGGGGAAGCCGACGATCGCCGCGTCCGTGACGGGGCTGAAGTCGGTGACGCCGAACGGGACGGCCAGCAGCGTCCCGACGACCAGGCCGATGAGGACCGCGATCTGCTTCACGAAGCCGCGGGTGAACCGGCGCAGCAGCAGGACGATCACCAGCGTCGCGGCCGCCAGGGTGAGGTACGTCGTGGAGCCGTAGTCGTCGGCTCCGGGGTTGGGGCCCTGTGCCCAGCCGAAGGCCACGGGCAGCAGCGAGACGCCGATCAGCGTGATGACGGTGCCGGTGACGACGGGCGGGAAGAAGCGGACCAGTTTGCTGAACCAGGGCGCGGCCAGGAAGCCGAGGGCGCCCGCGACGATGATCGCGCCGAAAATGACCGGCAGGGCGTCGGCCTTGTCGTCCGTGGTGTCGACGACGGCGAGCATGGGCGCGACGCCGGCGAAGGTGACGCCGTTGACGAACGGCAGCCGGGCGCCGATCTTCCATATGCCGAGCGTCTGGAGGAACGTGGCGAGGCCCGCGGTGAAGAGGCTGGCGCCGGTGAGGAAGGTCAGTTCGGTGGCGGAGAGGCCGACGGCCGCTCCGACGATCAGCGGCGGGGCCACCACACCCGCGTACATGGCGGCCACGTGCTGGAGGCCGCTGGTCATCATCTTCAGGGGCGGGAGCGTCTCGTCGACGGGATGCTTCCCGCCCGCGGAAGAGGAGTCGGAATCGGAAGCGGGATCGGCAGCGGGATCGGCGGCGGGGTCTGGGGCGGGGGTGCTGCCTGCATCGTTGTCGGACCTTGACGTGGCGGCCACGGCGGTTCCTCCGGTCGGGTAACGCATCGGCGGTGATACGGGTTTCAGGGAGGTGCTGCTGGTGCTGCGGGAGGTCTGCGGGGGGGGT
>NZ_JABWDV010000237.1 GCF_013362995.1 Streptomyces sp. TRM64462
GGCCGTCCGTGACGCCGGGCGGGGGTGGTGAGGGGTGGGGCAGGGGTTTCCCTCTTTCGGGGGGTGCGGCGTACGCGTTTCACTGTCGGTCCCCACAGGAGAACCGCCTGTCCTCCCCGTCCGGAAGGGTTTCTCTTGACTGTCACCCCCGCCCGTGTGAGTGCCGTCCTGGCGGCCGCGTGCGCCCTGGTCGTCGGGGCGGCGCTGCCGTCGTCCGCGATCAACTCGTACAACGCCGCTCCGGCGCCGGAGCGCACCGAGGTCGGCGCTCTGGTCGCCACCTGGGACAACGACGACGATCCCGCGACCCCCGACCGGGTCGACTGGGTGTGCTCGGGCACGATGATCGACGCGGACACGTTCCTGACGGCGGCGCACTGCACCACCGACTGGCCGGAGAACGTCCGCTTCTTCGTCTCGCTCGACCAGGACGTGCAGGGGGCGCTCGACGCGGCGGCCGGGCGGCACCCCGGTGACCCGGCGGCGGTCGCGCGGGAGGTCGCCGTCGAGGGGACGGCGCACAACCACCCCGGATACCCGGGTCCGGCGTCGGACACGCGGGACATCTCGGTGATCGAGCTGCCCGCGGAGCGCGTCGCTGAGCGCTGGTCGTTCACGCCCGCCGCGCTGCCGGCGGCCGGGGCGCTCGGGGCGCTGGGGCCGCAGGGGCTGAAGGACACGCCGTTCACGGTCGCCGGGTACGGCACGCAGGAGGGGCAGCGCGGCCCGGGCGGGCACACGCACCCGGGCGGTGGCGTGCGGATGAAGGCGCCGGTGTCGTTCGACGCGCTGAACAACGCGTGGGTGCGGCTGGCGATGACGGCGCCGCAGGGGAACGGGGGCGCCTGCTACGGGGACTCGGGCGGGCCGAACTTCGCGGAGCTGGACGGGAGGCTGACGCTGGTGGCGACGACGATCACCGGTGACAGCCCGTGCTACGCGACGAACGTGGCCTACCGGCTGGACGCGCCGGGCGCCCGGGCGTTCCTGGCGCCGTTCGTGGATCTTCCCTGACGTTCGTCGCCCCGGGAGGGAGACCGCACGGCCTTCCCCGGGAGGGAGCCCGTCCGGTCCGCCGGGCCCGCCGGGGCCCGCCGCACGGCAAACGGGTGATTGGGGAGGTGCCGGGCCGTCGGCCGCGTGACGGGGGGCGTGGCCGGCGGTTGGGCAAGGGGACCCGGTGGCCGGGTCCTCGAAACGAAGGATGCACCGATGATCAAGAAGGTTCTCGCCACGGCGGGTGTCGCCGCGGCGGTGGTGGGCGTCTGCGCGCCGTCGGCGGCGGCCGTGGGTGACCACCGGGTGAGTACGCAGCTCGGCAATCACTCCACACAGTCCTACGGCAACACGGGCACCGAGGGGGCGGAGACGGACACTCCGCTCCCCGCGCTGAAGCGCGAGGAGGCCCGTCTCCGGGCGCTGCGGTGAGGAGGGCCGCGCGGGCGGTCGGCGGGTGAGTGACCCCGCCGCCGCGCCCGTGCGGACACCGCGTGCGCCGGTCGTGGCCCCGGTCCCCCGTCGAGGGGGCCGGGGCCATTCGTGTGTGCGCGGGGGCGGGGCGGATTGGCGGCCGGGTGGTGCTGGTACCGCTGGTAGCGACGGGGAGGCAACCTCGGCGGCGGCACCGGCATCTTCCTCCTGCGGCGGGCCCCGCCGGGCCGGCCATGACCGCACCGGCGTGCATGGAGACAGCAATGGTGGACCTTTCGATCGTCGTTCCGTGTTTCGACGAGAGCGAGGTGATCGACGCGTTCCACACCGCCGTACTCGACGCGCTGCGGCCCGCCCGGGTGTCGTTCGAGATCTGCTACGTCGACGACGGCAGCGCCGACGGGACGGTGGAGCGGCTGCGGGAGCTGGCGCGGACGGACCCCCGGGTGCGGTACACGTCGTTCAGCCGGAACTTCGGCAAGGAGCCGGCGATGCTGGCCGGGATGCGGATGGCGCGGGGCGCGGCCGTGGTGCTGATGGACGCCGATCTGCAGCATCCGCCGGAGCTGCTGCCGCGGATGCTGGAGATGCACCGGCACGGCTACGACCAGGTGGTGGCGCAGCGCGACCGGTCCGGTGAGGGCGCGGTGCGCAGGGCGTTCAGCCGGGCGTACTACCGGCTGGTGCGGCGGTTCATGGAGGTGGAGGTCGCGGACGGTGCCGGGGACTTCCGGCTGCTGTCGCGGCGCGCGGTCGACGCGATCCTGTCGCTGCCGGAGAGCAACCGGTTCTCCAAGGGGCTGTTCTCGTGGATCGGCTTCGACACGGTGAGTTTCCGCTACGAGAACGTGGCGCGGGCGGCGGGTGCGTCGAAGTGGGGCGGGCGGCGGCTGCTGAACTACGGGATCGACGGGCTGCTGTCGTTCAACAGCCGTCCTCTGCGTCTCGCGATCCACACGGGTCTGTGGCTGTTCCTGTCGGCGCTCGCGTACGCGGTGTGGATCGTCGTGAACGCCGTGCTGAACGGCGTGGACACCCCCGGGTACGCGACGCTGATCACGGCGATCGTGGGGCTGAGCGGGGTGCAGCTGGCGACGCTGGGTGTGATCGGCGAGTACGTGGGGCGGATCTATCACGAGGCGAAGCGCAGGCCCCACTACGTGGTGCGGGAGACGGACCCGGTGACGACCGCGGAGGCCTCGGCCGTCCGGCCCGCCGCGCGGGCGGGCCGGGACTGACCGTAGGGCGTACGGCGTATGGCGTATGGCGTACGGCGCTACGGGATGCGGGTGCCGCGGGTGACCTTGTCCAGGTGGTAGTAGTCGGCGACGCACCGGGCGGGCCAGGGGCGCTTGCCGCCGGCGCCGAACGGCTCCAGCATGCGGCTGACGGAGTTCGGCGTGTACGGGGCGGTGCGCGCGCCGGCGGCGGCCTGCTCGCGCAGCCACTGGTCCTGCCGGTCCCAGCGCTGGGCGCGGGCCCGCATGTCGTCGCCGAGCTGGTGGAGGGGGACGGCCAGGCCGGCGACGGTCACCGCGCACACCAGCGCGGACGCGGCGGCTACGGCGGTCGTGACGGCGGTACGGCGCCGCTCGCGCAGCCGCAGGGCGCGGCCGGCGAACGCGCCGGCGGCGACCAGGAGCAGGACGTACAGGAGCAGGTAGTCGTTCCAGGTCCGCTCGGTGGTGAGGACCCTCGTGCCGAAGGCCGGGTACGTGGCGACGGTGCACAGGTGGCCGGAGACGAGGAGGGCGAGGGCGCCGAAGGAGAGGAGCCGCAGCGGCCGGGCGGGCAGCAGGGCGGAGGGGCCGCCGCGGGGCCGGGGGCGGGCGAGGAGGCCGAGCAGGACGCCGGCGGCGACGGCGCCCGCGTACTGCCAGGTGGTGAGGACGGTCTCCATGATGCGGACGTACAGCTTGAGGGACGTGATCAGGGAGTCGGGGGCGAGCATGGACACGGTCTCGGCGTCGTAGCGCTCGCGGCGGTTGCGCGAGCCGGGTGACGTGACCAGCAGCAGCGTGCCGGTCACGACGCCGGCCATGCCGGTGAGGGACCAGAGGCGGGCGGGGCGGCGGGCGTGCTCGGCGAAGATCCAGCGGGCGAGGACGACCACGCCGCCGAGGACGACGAGGGCCACGATGGACGCCTCCTCGGACAGGGTGCCCATGAACACGCCGGCCAGGAAGACGGCGGCCAGGGCGGCGATCCTGCCGCGGCGGCCGCGGGCGTACAGCAGCGGCAGGGCGGCGGCGCAGGCCAGTACCGGGGCGAGGGTGTGCGAGACGGAGGCGGCGGGCCAGTAGAACGTCTTGTACGTGTTGGGCGTGGCGAACAGGAACACCGCGGTGATCATGGCGGCGACCAGCAGGGCCGTGCCGCGGGGGGTGTCCTGGCGGGTGCGGCGCAGGACCTGGGCGGTGAACGCCCACAGGACGGCGAGCATGATCGTGCCGCTGACGAGGCCGTACCACTGGTGGCCGGCGACGGGGAACTTCGCGTACAGGCCGACGAGGACGCCGTTGGCGATCCGGCCGTTGTCGGTGACGTAGAACTGCTCGACGAGGCCCCAGACGCCGTGGTCGCGGACCTGCGGCAGGAAGCACCACTCGTCGGCGGCGGGCCGGACGTGGCGGCCGAGCCAGGCGGCGGCCGCGAGGAGGCCGAGCGGCAGGAGGGCGAGGAGCGGCACCGCCGCGCGGACCGTGCGGGCCGTGCGGGCCGCTCCGGTGCCGGAGGACGCGTCCTGGGGCCCGTCCTGATCGTCGGGGTCGGTGACGCGGGGCGCGCCGACGGCCATTCTCACCACTGCCTTTCGGGGAAAACCACTGATCCGACACCGTAGAGGTGTTTTTCGGGACGGCCGTTCCGCCGGTCGGGCGGACCGTCGAACGGACCACGGGAAACACCATGAAAGGGGTCGAAAGGGGAACTCCATAGTCAAACGGTGCAAGGATGGACAGCGGGCGGACGACACGGACGACGACGCGCGACGCGAGCGACACCGGGACGGTTTTGCACATGACCAGAGAACCGACAGCTGCCGCGGCCTCGGGAGCGACTTCGAGCGGCGCCGTGTTCGGCGCCCCCTGCTGGGTCAGTCTGATGACCCGGGACCTCCCGGCGGCCCACGATTTCTACGGCGCCGTCATGGGGTGGGAGTTCCGGCCGGCGCGGCTCGGGGAGGAGTTCAGCGTCGCCCTGTCCGACGGGAAGGCGATCGCGGGGATGGGGGCGCTGGCGCCCGCGTTCCATGTGGCGGTGGCGTGGACCCCGTACTTCGCGGTGCAGAACGCTGACGCGACGGCGGCGCGGATCAGGGAGCGCAGCGGAACGGTCGCGGTGGGGCCGGTGGCGTTCGTGCTGGGGCGCGGGGCGCTGGCGGCGGACCGGGACGGCGCGGTGTTCGGGATCTGGGAGGGCGAGCTGCCCGCCGGGTGGGAGCTGTGGCGGGAGACGGCGCCGGCGTGGGTGCGGCTGCACACGCGGGACGCGTTCGAGGCGGCGATCTTCTACGGGGAGGTCCTGGAGTGGGCGTCCGGCCGCCCGGGCTGCTGCGATGTGGAGTACGAGGGGGACGAGGTGGTGCTGCGCAGCGCCGGCCACGCGGTGGCGCGGCTGAGCTCGGGCGCGCTGGAGGAGGCGCCGGACCCGGCGATCCGGCCGCGCTGGCAGGTGCACTTCCCCGTTCCGGACGTGGAGGCACGGGTGACGGCGGCGCTGCGGCACGGCGGCACGGTGATCGCGCACGAGCCGGGTGTGCAGGCGACGCTGCGGGATCCGGACGGCGGGCTGTTCACCTTGACGGTGCCTGGATCGGCGGACCGGAGGGGACGCGGGTGACGCGCCGGTGGCGCGGGTGAGGGTGCCGGCCCTCAGGCCCTCAGGCCCTCAGAGGGGCGGCACGGCACGAGGTCGGGCGATTCCAGGCCAGGCGTTTTCCGGTCAGGCGATCTTGCGGCCGGCGAGGGGTGGTGTCGGCATGCCGGCGCCCTGGCGCATGCCGCGCAGGAAGACCTCCAGGGCTTCCAGGCCGGTACGCCGCGGCTGCCAGCCCAGCTCCGTGCGGGCCCGGGACCAGTCCATCACCGGCAACCGCAGGAACGCGTCGAGGAGATACGGGGACGAGGGCGCAAGGCGCAGCGCCCAGCCCGCGGCGACGGCGGCGCGTACGGCCCCGCGGGGCACCCGTACGACGCGCGCGTCGAGCAGCTCGGCGAGCTCGCGCGGACCGACGACCGGGTCGGCCGCGACGTTGAAGGCGCCGTGGACGTGGTCGCCGAGCGCGGCGAGCCGGTACGCGTCGGCGGCGTCGTCCGTGTGCACGGCCTGGAAGGCGAGGCCGTCGAACCCGGGGACGACGGGGATGAAGCGGGGATCGGCGAGGGCGCCGGGGACGAGCCTCCCGGCGAAGATACGGCGCTGCTCGCTGGCGGAGGTCTCCTTGAAGAGGAACGCGGTGCGCAGCCGGACCACCCGGACGTTCGGATGGCGGGGCTCGTACGCGTCGAGTACGCGTTCGAGGTAGGCCTTCTCGCGGCAGTACGCGGCCTCGGGCCAGCCGTGAGTGGGCCAGGACTCGTCGACGGGGTGGTCCTTCGGGCCGGGCGAGTAGGCGCCGACGGACGAGGCGTAGACGAGGGCGGGGACGCCGGCGGCGGCGACGGCGCGGAAGACCCGCAGGCTGCCCAGGACGTTGGTGCGCCAGGTGGCGAGCGGGTCGTGGGTCGGCTGGAAGGCCCAGGCCAGGTGGATGACGGCGTCGGCGCCCTCGAAGTGGGCGGTGATCGTGCGGTCGCCGTCCTTCTCGACGTCGGCGGCCAGCCAGGTGGTGCGGGGCGGCGCCCAGTCGGGCCTGCGGCGCGCGAGGCCGACGACGGAGGCGACGCGCGGGTCGTCGGCGAGGGCGGCGACGACGCTGGTGCCGACGTTTCCGGTGGCTCCGGTGACGACGATCCTCTTGCCTGCTTCCATGGCTCGCGACTCCTGAACCTGTGACAGTGAGTGACGACTGTGAGGGGTGTGAGGGGTGTGACGGCTCCGGCGGTCATGGCGGCCACGGCCGCCGCGACGGGTCGGGTACCCGCTGCGCGGCGTTCCACTTCCGGCGAGGGGCGGCGGACGGTTGGAACGCGGCCCGCCTCGCGTCAACCGCGCGGCCCGCATGTCACCTGTGCCGGTGAGGCGTGGGGCCGCTTGTGCGGACCGGGCCCCGGCGTGCGGGCGCGGCGGGCACACTGGGCGCGGCTCGGCGGTCGGGGGCGACTCCGGTGGGGCCATCCTGCCTGTTCCAGCCAGGGTGGCCGGATTCCGGCTGGCCTTTGACATATGCCAGAAGCACCACCGGATCGAGTGTTGCCAAATCCCTTACGGGGCGTCTCCGCCTGTGCGACAGTCGTAGCCGGACCTTGCTTTTCAGGCCCTGGCCGCCGCGCCCGTATCGGAGTACGACATGCCGTCCCCCCTCTTCGCGGACCGTCCCAGCCAGCAGCCGCCCGAGCGCGGCGCGGTGGACGCTCTCATCTCGCAGACCCGTCGGCTGCGCGGGGAGCTGGACGCCGTGCGGCGGGACACGGCGGACGAGACGGACCCCCAGGTGCGCTGGCAGCGCGCCCTGTGCGATCTGGCCGTCCATCAGCTCGACGATCTCGGCGCCCAGTTGGGCCAGCTCCGCGACGGCGTCCCGGACGCCCCGGAGAGCGCACGGCACGAGGCGGAGGGCGAGACAGGCGACGGCGACCGCTCCGACGCGTCCGGGGCCCGCCCCGAGGACGGGCGGCCGTCGGACGAGCGGGAGACCGGATCGCTGCTCAACCGGGTCGGCAGCGCCGAGTGGAATCTGCTGACGGACGAGGTGAGCTGGTCCGACGAGCTGTTCCGGATCTTCGGGCGGTCGCCCGAAGCGGGTCCGATGACGCTGGACGAGCTGCCGTCGATGGTGTTCACCGAGGACCAGTCCCTGCTCACCCAGCTCCTGACGGGCTGCCTGATCGACGGCAAGCCCATCGACGGCGAGTTCAGGATCGTACGGACCGACGGCCGCGTACGGACCCTGCACATGGTGGGGGAACCGGTGCTCGACGGCGACGGCTGCACCGCCTCCATGTGGGCGGTGTTACGGGACGTCAGCGAGCTGCGCCGCAGCGAGCGCGCGGTGCGCGAGTCCCGGGACTCGCTGCTGCGGCGCCAGGAGGCGGAACAGACCGAGCACCGGATGGCGGTGGAACTGCAGGAGGCGGTTCTGCCGCCGTGGCGCGGCCCCCTGCGCCTCGCCCGTGGCGGCCCGGCGGCCCTGGACCTGGCGGGACACTACCTGCCGTCCCGTACGAGCCGGCGCGTCGGCGGCGACTGGTACGACGTACTGGAACTGCCCGACGGAACGGCGCTGCTGACCGTCGGTGATCTGACGGGCCACGGGGTGCCGGCCACGTCCGCGATGGCGATGCTGCTGGGCGCGCTGCGCGGCCTCGCGGTGGCCGGGATCCGGCCCGGAGCGCTCATGGGGCACCTCAACCAGCTGATCGACGCCTCCGCGCAGCCCGCGCTGGGCAGCGCGGTGTGCTGCCGTTACGACCCGGCGACCCGCACGCTGACCTGGGCGCAGGCCGGGCACCCCGCCCCGCTGCTGTTCCGTGACGGGGCGGGGCGCGCGCTGCCCAGGCCGGAGGGCGTCCTGCTGGGCGCGACGGCCTCGGGCGCCGCGTACGAGCAGGCCGAGGTGCGGCTGCGTCCCGGTGATCTGCTGCTGCTGCACACGGACGGGCTGACCCGTGCCGCGGGCGGCGGGCTCGGCGCGGACACGCCGGGTACGGAGCGGCTGCTGAGGCTGGCGCCCCGGTTCGCCCGGGCGCGGGACGCGCAGGACTGTGTGAGGTCGCTGGTGGAGGAGTTCGGGGATTCCGCGCGCGTCGACGACGCGTGCGTGGTGGCCGCCAGGGTGGGCGACCTGCCGTGACGTCCCGGGAGTAGCTCCCGGGCTTCCCGCAGGGGGCGCCGTCGCCGTGGTGCGGCGTGCGTGGGCCGGCACAGGCTGCGGTGACGCGGTGCGGTGCGGTGAGGGGGATGACGGGGATGGCGGCGCGCTGAGGACGCCGGTGGGCGGGCGGGCTCGGCCGTCGGCCCGCCCGCTGCTAGACCTCCGTCGTACCGAGCTTCTTGACCTGGTTCTTCGGCATCGCGAACCGGATCTCCTCACGGAGGTCCTCGATCTTGCTGTAGCCCGCGTAGCGCCCGGTCAGCCGGTACATCTCCCGCAGCCGGTCCCAGGTGCGCTGCGAGGAGTTCGCCGTCATCGACATCAGCGCGAGACGCGCGTACCGGTCGGCCTGCTCGGGGTCGTCGGCGATGAAGCAGGCCGACGCCATCGACAGATGGTCGAAGATCTTCGAGCGTTCCCGGCCGTCGATCCGTAGCTCCAGGGCTTTCTGCGCGAAGTACTGCGCCTGTTTCGCCGCGTTCGGATCGTGTTCCGCGAGGGTCCGGTACGCCAGGGCCTGCATGCCGTACAGGTCCTCGTCCTTGAAGGTCTGCATCCAGGGCGGCAGTTCGTCGCCGTTGTTCCGGTGGGAGACGAACAGGTCCTCGGCCTCGCCGAGGGTGCGCCGCATGGCCTGGCCGCGGCCCAGGGCGGCCTGCGCCCACGCCTCGATGGTGTGCAGCATCGCCTGCGTACGGGGCAGGATCTGGTGGCCGGCCCCGGCCCTGGCGAGCTTCATCAGGTCCAGGGCCTCGTCGGGACGCCCGAGGTGGACCATCTGGCGGGCGGCGCGCGAGAGGGCCTCGCCGGCGCGGGGCCGGTCGCCGCCTTCGCGGGCCGCGTGCGCGGCGATGATGAAGTACTTCTGCGCGGTGGGTTCGAGGCCGACGTCGTGCGACATCCAGCCCGCCAGTACGGCCAGGTTGGCGGCGACACCCCACAGGCGGCGCTGGATGGGCTCGGAGTGGTGGTAGGTGAGCATGCCGCCCACCTCGTTGAGCTGGCCGACCACGGCCTTGCGCTGGAGGCCGCCGCCGCGGGCGGCGTCCCAGGCGCGGAACACCTCGACGGACCTCTCCAGCTCGTCGATCTCCTGCCACCCGATGGGGGCGGCCTCGTAGCGGTCGGACCCGGCGGGGTCGGCGTTCAGGGTCTCGGGGGCGCGTGCGGCGCCCTGGCGGGGGATGTCGGTGCGGAGCCAGTCGTGCATGGCGCTGGTGATGGCGGAGCCCGCGGTGAGCGCGGCACCCGCGCCCACCAAGCCGCGTCGGTTGAGCATGAGGTCCATTCCCGTGAATTCGGTGAGGACCGTGGCCGTGCGGTCGGGCGCCCAGGGCAGCCCGTCAGGGTTGTCGATGGTCCTGACGTCCCGCCGTTTCCCGGCGCGCCCGTGTCGTACGAACCCGAGGTCCTCGATGGTCACGACACGGCCGAGTCGCTCGGTGAACAGGGCTGCCAGCACTCTCGGTACCGGATCGCGGGGGGTCTCCCCCATGTCGATCCACCGCCGGACCCGCGAGGTGTCGGTGGCCAGCTGGGGGTGGCCCATGGCCGCCGCCTGCCGGTTCACCAGCCGCGCGAGCTCGCCCTTCGACCAGCCGGCGAGGCCGAACAGATCGGAGAGGCGGGTGTTGGGTTGTCCTGTCACGTCAAGCCCCCAGGTTCTCGGCTGAGTTGACAGTAGCCCTCCGTCATGGGGGTGGCGACTATTCGCCAGGCTTCGCCAGGGGGCGCAACGTGGTTAGCCACCCACGGCCGGGTGTCAGGTAGGAACGCGCCACCCCGTCCCGGCAACGGCCCTCATTCCCCAGGGTGTCGGCCGGCGGCGGGACGGGGCAGCGTACGCAGTCGTCGGCACACGAAGGGATCTGTCTCGCCCATGTACACAGCATCGTCCTCCGTGTCCGCCCCGCCCCGGCCCCGTTCCGTCCCGGCCGGCAGCGGACCGTACCTGGACCCCGCCGTACGGCGGACCGGGCGCTGGGCGGGGACGGTGACCGGACCGCTCAGCGGGAGAATCGACCTGTCGGGACCGCAGGGGGCGCAGCTGCGGAAGGCCATCGCCTCGGTCCACCGCATCT
Source organism: Streptomyces sp. TRM64462 (assembly GCF_013362995.1). GTDB lineage: Bacteria > Actinomycetota > Actinomycetes > Streptomycetales > Streptomycetaceae > Streptomyces. The sequence goes on from NZ_JABWDV010000237.1 coordinate 10,486, forward strand.
GCCCCGAGTTCAACCCGGTGCAGGTGATGCGGCGCAGCGGCCGCTCGGTCCTGCTGGTCGGCACCACGGGGCGGACGAACGCGGTCGCCAAGTGTTTACTGGACCACTCCCCCGTGTGGGTCGAGCGGTTCCGGCACGAGATCGCCGCGTACCGTACGTTCGTGCGGCACCGTCCGCCGGTGCGGGCGCCGCGGCTGATCGCCGCGGACCCGGAGAACTGCACGCTCGTCATCGAGCGGATGCCGGGGCGGGCCGCCGCGCTGAGCCGGCATCCGGTGGACGCGCCGCAGCGGGCGGACATCCGCGCGGTGCTGGGCGCCATCGACCGGCTCAACCGCTGGCGGCCGCCGGCCGGGACGTTCGACGCGCCGCTGGACTACGCGTCGCGCATCTCGCGCTACCACGAGCTGGGGCTCTTCACCGACCGGGACCGCGACGACCTGCAGAAGCTGCTGCACGGGCTGGCGCAGTCCCAGGGGCGGCACGGCATGGGGCAGTTCTGCCACGGTGACGCGCTGCTGTCGAACATGCTGCTGTCGCCCGCCGGGCCGGTCCTCGTGGACTGGGAGCACGCCGGCTGGTACCTGCCCGGGTACGACCTGGCGACGCTGTGGACCGTGCTGGGTGACGCGCCGGTGGCGCGGCGGCAGATCAGCCAGCACGCGCAGGCGGCCGGTCCCGCGGCGCGGGACGCGTTCCTGGTGAACCTGATGCTGGTGCTGACGCGGGAGATACGGACGTACGAGACGGCGGTGCAGCGCACGATACGAGAGGCGCCGCCGGCCGGCTCGATTCCGGTGCAGCCGGGTGCCGTCTCGCCCGGTGAGGAGCAGCGGCTGCTGCTGCGGCGGCTGCACGACGACTGCGCGCTGGCACGGCGGGCCGTGCGGGCGGCGGTCGGGACGCGCTGACGCGCGACGAGACGGGACGAGGACGTACGGAGGGTGGCGCGCCGCGCGCCGGTGGGAGCACCGACGGGCGGCGCGCCGTCGTGTGCGGGCAGCGACCCCCGGCTGCCGTTCATATGACTAATTGTGGTGATGCGTGGGGCGGGTGAGGTGGGGGTAGGGCCTCGCGCGGTATCGCATCGCTCTGTGAAAGGCATGGCTACGCATGGCACAGCCGTTCGTACTTCCCGAGTTCTACGTGCCGTATCCGGCGCGGCTCAATCCGCATGTGGACGCGGCGCGTGCGCACACCAAGGTGTGGGCGCGGCGGATGGGGATGCTGGAGGGCTCCGGGATCTGGGAGGAGCACGACCTCGACTCCCACGACTACGCGCTGCTGTGCGCGTACACCCATCCGGACTGCGACGCCGAGGCGCTGTCCCTGGTGACCGACTGGTACGTCTGGGTGTTCTTCTTCGATGACCACTTTCTGGAGGTCTTCAAGCGGACCCAGGACCGGGAGGGCGGCAAGGCGTATCTGGACCGGCTGCCGGCGTTCATGCCGACGGACCCGGGCGCGCGGGTGCCGGAGCCGGAGAACCCGGTGGAGGCGGGGCTGGCGGATCTGTGGGCGCGGACCGTGCCGTCGATGTCGCCGGCCTGGCGGGAGCGGTTCGCGGTGGCGACGGAGAACCTGCTCAACGAGTCGCTGTGGGAGCTGTCGAACATCAACGAGGGGCGGGTCGCCAACCCCGTCGAGTACATCGAGATGCGCCGCAAGGTCGGCGGCGCGCCCTGGTCGGCGGGGCTCGTGGAGTTCGCGGCTGGTGCCGAGGTGCCGGAGTCGGTGGCCGGGTCGCGGCCGCTCCGCGTACTGCGTGACACCTTCTCGGACGCGGTCCACCTGCGCAACGACCTCTTCTCGTACCAGCGGGAGGTCGAGGACGAGGGGGAGAACAGCAACGGTGTGCTGGTCCTTGAGCGGTTCCTCGACTGCTCGACGCAGGAGGCCGCCGACACCATCAACGATCTGCTGACGTCGCGGCTCCAGCAGTTCGAGCACACGGCCCTCACCGAAGTGCCCGCTCTGTGTGTGGAGAAGGGCCTCGGGCCGCAGGACGCGGCCGCTGTGCTGGCGTACGCCAAGGGGCTGCAGGACTGGCAGTCGGGCGGGCACGAGTGGCACATGCGCTCCAGCCGGTACATGAACGAGGGGGCCCTGGGCGCGGACCCGGGCGGTGGCGCGTTCGGCATGGCGGCCGCGTCGATCCGGCTGACGCCCCGCGCGGAGACGGCGCGGTGGCGGGGCTTCTCACACGTACCGCACCAGCCCGTCGGGCCGTCCCTGATGCCGCACATCGAGATGCCGTTCGAGCTGACGCTCAACCCGCACCTGGAGGGTGCCCGCGAGCGGTGCGTGGAGTGGTGCCATGCCATGGGCATGCTCCAGGCGCAGCCGGGGCAGCCCGGCTCGCACGTCTGGGACGAGCGGCGGCTCAGGGACATCGACCTCCCGCTGTGCGCCGCCGGGATCCACCCCGGGGCCGACGCCGACGCGATGGACCTGGCGTCGCAGTGGCTGGCCTGGGGGACGTACGGCGACGACCTCTACCCGGTGGTGTACGGCAGGACGCGCGACCTCGCGGGGGCGCGGGCCCAGAACAGGCGGCTGCCGCTCTTCATGCCGCTGGACGACGTGTACGCGCCCATGCCGGAGCCGGTGAACGGGATGGAGCGGGGGCTCGCGGACCTGTGGCGGCGGACGGCGGCGCCGATGAACGACGCGGACCGTGCGGAGTTCCGGAGGTCCGTGGAGGTGATGATCGAGAGCTGGGAGTGGGAGCTGGCGAACCAGGCGCAGAACCGGATCCCGGACCCGGTGGACTACATCGAGATGCGGCGGGCCACGTTCGGCTCCGACATGACGATGGCTCTGGGCCGCATCGGGCAGGGCAACAGGGTGCCGCCGGAGATCTGGCGGAGCGGTCCGGTCCGGTCGCTGGAGAACGCGGCGGTGGACTTCGCGATGCTGATGAACGACCTCTTCTCGTACCAGAAGGAGATCGAGTTCGAGGGCGAGGTCCACAACTGCTCCCTCGTGGTGCAGAACTTCTTCGATGTGGACTATCCGACGGCGGTGGAGATCACCGCTGATCTGATGAACTCGCGGATGCGGCAGTTCCAGCATGTCGCCGCGCACGAGTTCCCCGTGCTGTACGACGACTTCCGTCTCGACGCGGAGACACGCGCGGTGCTCGACGGGTACGTGGGGCAGCTGCAGCACTGGATGGCCGCCATCCTCAACTGGCACCGGGAGTGCCGGCGCTACCAGGAGGAGGTCCTGCTGGACCTGCGGGCGCGGGAGACGTCGCCCGTGGTGCCCTCGCTGGGCGGGCCGACGGGTCTGGGGACGTCGGCGGCCCGCGTGGCGACGGCCCTCGCGTCGTAGCGGCCGGCGGTCACCTACGGCGGGCGCCGCGGAGCTGGTCCAGTTCGCGGCGCTCGCGCTTGGTGGGGCGGCCGGCGCCGCGGTCGCGTACGGCGGCGAGCGCGGTGTGCTCGCGGGGCGGCGGGGGCGGCGTCCTGTCCGTGTACGCCTCGGCGGCGACGGGGGCGCCGACGCGCTTGGCGAGCAGCCGCTTCACCTCGACGATGCGCTCGCGGCCGGCGTGGAAGACGCGGATCTCGTCGCCCGGTTTCACCGGCTGGGCGGGCTTGGCGCGGTCGCCGTTGACCCGGACGTGGCCAGCGCGGCAGGCGGTGGCCGCCTGGGAGCGGGTCTTGGTGATCCGTACGGCCCAGATCCAGCTGTCGACCCGTACGGTCGCGGGTGCCTCGTCGGTTGCTGCCATGGTGTCTCGGGAACGTCAGCCCTGCTGGAAAAGTTCCGCCGGGAGGGGCTTCAGAAGGGCGTACAGGTCGTCGGTGATGGGGCGGTCCCAGCTCGCGATGGTCACCAGGACGTTGTCGCTGCGGTCGAACTGGACGCAGGAGATGCGGCTCTCGCTGAGCTTGAGGCGGCGCACGATCAGGAGGTTGTCGCCCTGCATGACGGGGACGTCCTCGGTCTCGGTGACCTCCACGTGCTCGTCCATGTCCAGGGCGGCGAGGAGCTGGGCGACCTCGAAGGGGATCTGGCCCTCGGCGAGGTCGCGGGCCGGGGAGCCCTCCGGCAGGTTGCCGATGATCATCGCGGGGCCGCGGCCGCCGAACAGGTCGTAGCGGAGGAACACGCCCTGGCAGCTGCCGTCGGGGGCGGGCAGCAGGCCGGCACCGAGGTTTCCGGGCCAGTCGCCCGGGTCCATGGCCAGGACGTCGAAGTCCGGGCCCGCGGGAGTGGCGGGGCTGCGGCGGCGGAGGAAGGACATGTGGCCATGGTACGTGGCCGGACGCCCGGAGCGACGGCCGGGGATCCCGCGCCCGCGGCCCCGGCGGGCACGGGTGGCGGGGCGGTCCCGGGCACGGTCGTACCGGGCCGGGGACGGGCGCTTTTCACCGGTTCGGGCGACGGGCGGGGCGGGTTCGGGGACGGGGGTGGTGTGGGGGGGCGGCGCGTGCGGAAGGGCCTGGGGAGGCGGCGGGTGGCGGGCGGGGCCGGTGTGCCGACGGGGGGTCAGGTGAGGTCGAATTCGCCTTTGCGGGTGTCCTGGACGAAGGAGCTCCACTCGGCGGGGGTGAAGAGGAGGGAGGGGCTGTCGGGGCGGGTGCTGTTGCGCAGGGCCACGAAACCCTCGACGAAGGCGATCTGTACGTCGCCCCCGCCCTGGCTGCCGGACCGCCAGTCCGCGTTGCTGAGGTCGAGGTCCGGCTTGGTCCACTGGGTGCGGTGCTGCTGGGCGGCGAAGGTGTCGGCCACGGTCGTGCTCCTCCCGGTATCCGGTGGGCGTTCGGCGCACAGCGTAGTCAGCGGGGCAGGTCGTGGACCAGGGTGCCGACGGGGCCGTACCGCGCGCCTCTGCTGCCGCTCGCGCCCCTTGCGTCACCGCGGGGGCGGAGGGAGGCTGGTGGGGGGACCCTAGCCAGGGAGGCGCCATGTCCACGATCAAGGAATCGGTCGAGATCGATCGCCGTCCCGAAGAGGTCTACGAGTACGTCGCGGATCCCTCGCACCTGCCCGAGTGGCAGGAGAGCGCGGTCGCGGCGCACCGGGTCGGCGAGGCGCCGTTGGGCGTCGGCTCCAGGGTGTCGGTGACCCGGCAGATCGGGAAGCGTGTGATGCCGATGACCCTGGAGATCACCGAGTACGACCCGCCGAGGAGCTGGCGGATGCACGGCATCGAAGGCCCCGTCCGCCCGGAGCTGCACGGGACGATCGAGCCGCTGGACGACGGCAGGCGCTCCCGGCTGACCCTCGACCTGAACATCGAGGGGCACGGCCTGGGGAAGGTGCTCGTGCCGATGGTCGTCCGCCCGTTCGCCCGCAAGGAGATGCCGAACAACGAGCAGACGCTGAAGAAGCTGCTCGAAGGGGGCAGCGTCTAGCCGGACGCCGGGGCGGCGCCCGGGCTCGTGCAGGCCGGCCCGTTGCCCGGTGCGGTCCGCCGGGCTCGGGGGGTCGCGTCTGTGCGGGGTTGTGCGGGATGGTGCCGGGCGGGTAAGTGGTGCGGAGGGGGCGACCGGATGGTCGGCCGTGCGCCGGGCCCGCGGGGCGCCGGGAGGGACGGAAGGACGCACATGGCGGAGGAGCTGCTGGACGCCGGGGAGCGGCTGGACCGGGCGGGGCTTGAGGCGCTGCAGCTGGAGCGGCTGCGGGAGAGCCTGCGGCACGCGTACGAGAACGTGGACTTCTACCGGCGGTCGTTCGACGCGGCCGGGGTGCGGCCGGAGGACTGCCGGTCGCTCGCGGATCTGGGCCGGTTCCCGTTCACCACCAAGGCGGATCTGCGGGATCAGTACCCGTTCGGGATGTTCGCGGTGGAGCGGTCGCGGGTGCGGCGGATCCACGCGTCGAGCGGGACGACGGGGCGGCCGACGGTGGTCGGCTACACCGAGCGGGACCTGGAGATGTGGGCGGACGTGGTGGCGCGGTCCCTCCGGGCGGCCGGCGGCAGGCCGGGGCATGTGGTGCATGTGGCGTACGGGTACGGGCTGTTCACGGGCGGGCTCGGGGCGCACGGCGGGGCGGAGCGGCTGGGGTGCACGGTGGTGCCGGCGTCGGGCGGCATGACGGCACGTCAGGTGCGGCTGATTCAGGACTTCCGGCCCGAGGTGATCATGGTGACGCCGTCGTACATGCTGACGCTCCTGGAGGAGTTCGAGCGGCAGGGCGTGGATCCGCGGGCGACGTCGCTGAAGGTGGGGCTGTTCGGCGCGGAGCCGTGGACGGAGGGGATGCGGCGGGAGATCGAGGAGCGGTTCGCGATCGACGCGGTCGACATATACGGCCTGTCGGAGGTGATCGGGCCGGGGGTCGCGCAGGAGTGCGTGGAGACCAAGGACGGGCTGCACATCTGGGAGGACCACTTCTACCCGGAGGTCGTGGACCCGGTGACGGGCGAGGTGCTGCCGGACGGGGAGCGCGGAGAGCTGGTGTTCACGTCGCTGACGAAGGAGGCCATGCCGGTGGTGCGGTACCGGACGCGGGATCTGTCGCGGCTGCTGCCGGGGACGGCGCGGGTGTTCCGGCGGATGGAGAAGGTGACCGGGCGCAGCGACGACATGGTGATCCTGCGGGGCGTGAACCTGTTCCCGACGCAGATCGAGGAGATCGTGCTGCGGACGGCGGGGCTCGCGCCGCACTTCCAGCTGCGGCTGACGCGTGAGGGCCGGCTGGACGCGCTGACGGTACGGGTCGAGGCGCGGGCGGACGCGTCGCGGGAGGAGCGCGCGGAGGCGGCGCGGGGCGTGGCGGCGGCGGTGAAGGACGGGATCGGGGTTTCGGTGGGGGTCGATGTGGTGGACCCGGAGACGCTGGAGCGGTCGGTGGGGAAGATCCGGCGGATCGTGGATCTGAGGCCGCGCTGACGGCGCGCGCGTGATGCCCGGCCGGGCGGGGCTTCTTGACGGGCCGGTGGCCCGGTAAGAGGGTTTCCGGTGTTGCGCGCGGTGTCGGAGGATTCCTTCGGGGAGGGTGGCGATGACGCGGGACCCGTCGTACGGAGGGATCGGCCGCCGCGCGTTCGGCGGTGGCGCCCTGGCGCTGGGAGGTGCGCTGGTGATCGGTGCGGTGCCGGGCGCCTCGCCCGCCGGGGCGTCGGAGCGGGCACGGTGGCGGCCGACGCTGCGGCACGGGACGGCGCGGGAGGCGGGGCTGCTGCCGGAGCACCTGGACGGGCTGGTGGCGGACGCCGAGCGGTTCCTGGGCCCCTCCCCCACGCACCCGTGGTATGCGGGCGCGGTGCTGCTCGCGGGGCGCGGCGGGACGGTGGCGCTGCACCGGGCGGTCGGGCACGCGGTGCGCTACGCGGCGTACGACGAGGCGACCGGCGAGGGCGTGGAGCTGCCGCCTGAGCGGCGGGTGCCGATGCGTGAGGACACCGTGTTCGACCTGGCGTCCCTCACCAAGCTGTTCACGTCTCTGCTCGCCGTGCGGCTCCTCGAGGACGGGGGGCTGGAGCTGGAGGGGCGGGTCGCGGACCGGCTGCCGGAGTTCGGGCGCGGCGGGGGCGGCAAGGCGGACATCACGGTCCGTCAGCTCTTGACGCACACCTCGGGGCTGCGGCCGTGGCTGCCGCTGTACCGGGAGCCGACGCGCGAGGCCATGCTGCGGCTGCTGTGGGACGACGTGCCGGCCGACCCGCCGGGTACGGTGTACCGCTACTCGGACCTCAATCTGATCGTGCTTCAGCTGCTGGTCGAACGGGTGACCGGCCGTCCGCTGGACGCGCTGCTGCGGGCGTGGGTGACCGGGCCGCTCGGGCTGCGCCGTACCCGGTTCGCGCCGCCGGCGTCGTGGCGGCCGTGGATCGCCGCGACGGAGGACGCCCGGCCGCCGTGGTCGGGCCTGGAGCGGGGCATGGTGCACGGCGAGGTGCACGACGAGAACGCGTACGCGCTGGGCGGTGTCGCCGGGCACGCGGGCGTGTTCTCCTGCGCCTGGGACCTGGCCGTCCTCGCCCGTACGCTGCTGAACGGCGGTGTGTACGGGCGGGTGCGGATCCTGCGGCCCGCGTCGGTCGAGCTGATGTTCACGGACTTCAACACGGCGTTCCCCGGCGACGAGCACGGGCTCGGCTTCGAGCTGTACCAGCACTGGTACATGGGCGCGATGGCCACTCCGTACAGCGCGGGCCACACCGGGTTCACGGGGACGAGCCTGGTCCTCGACCCGACGACGGACGCGTTCCTGGTGCTGCTCGGCAACTCGGTGCATCCGGTGCGCACCTGGCGCTCGGGGTCCGCGCCGCGCGTCGCGGTGGCCGACCGTCTGGCGCGGGCGGTTCCGGTGCGGCCGGTGCGGGGCGGTGCGGCCTGGTTCGCGGGCATGGCGGCGGCCACGACGGCGACGCTCACGCTGCCCGCCGTGGTGCCGGACGGCGGCGGCGCGGGGCGGGGGCCGCGGC
>NZ_JABWDV010000238.1 GCF_013362995.1 Streptomyces sp. TRM64462
TCGCCGTCGCCCCGTACCGCCGCGACGTCCTGGAGCAGCGCCTCGACGACGTCCCACGGCGGCAGCTCGGCCCCGTCCAGGCAGGCCCGTATCCCATCGGGGTCGCGCTGCAGGAAGACCCCGTACCAGCCGCCGCCCGGGTCGAGCAGCGCCGTCAGGTCCCGCAGCCACTGCGCGAACGACCTTGCGTCCTCTGCTTGTTGATGAACGGTCATCTGCTTGCCCACGCCCCTGCCACGCACCGACTGCCACACCGCGGTCCCGAGCATTCGATCCCAGCCGTGTTACGGCCCGGCTACGGGGAGTTTTCCACCCCGGAACCGGCGGCGCCCCGACGACCCGGGGCCGTTGTCAGCTGGGGGCTCCGCCCCCAGACCCCCTGTCGCGCCTGTGGGGGTACCCCCTGCTCGAAGAGCTTGGGGGAGATTGAGGAGCGGGGGTTCGG
>NZ_JABWDV010000239.1 GCF_013362995.1 Streptomyces sp. TRM64462
GGCGCCGCACCCGCGCGGGCGCCCCGGCCGAGGCGACGTCCGCGGCCCCGGAGACCCGGGTGGCCCAGGTGACCCAGGCGGCCCCGGTGACCCCCGAGGCCCCGGTGACCCCGGTGGCCGAGGAGCCGGCCGAGCCCAAGCCGCGCCGCCGCACCCGCAAGGCGGCAGCCGAGTCCGTGGAGACGGCCGAGGGCACCGAGGCGAAGCCGCGCCGCACCCGCAAGGCCGCCGCCACGGAGCCCGAGCCGGCCGTGGCCGACGCCGCGGAGCCCAAGCCCCGCCGCCGCACCCGGAAGACTGCCGCGTCCGCCGACACCGCGGCAGCCCCGGAGGCGACGGAGCCCAAGCCGCGCCGCCGCCGCACGACGAAGGCCACGGCCGCCCCGGCCGAGGCCTGACCTCAAGACAAGCGCCCCCGCCACCTCGTAGGAGGTGGCGGGGGCGCTTGTCTTCGGTGCGCAGCACATTTCTTGGGTACTCAACGACCGCGCCGATCTCCCGGAGCGCACCATCGCCGTGGTGCGGACGATCATTCCGTGCGCCGAGGAGGACAGGGGGATGAAGTCGGCCGCGGAACAGCGGGGTGGCCTCAGGCCGGTCCGGGCGCCGGCCAGTCGAGCGCCTCGCACGCCTGCAGCACCGCTTCCTCCGCTGTGAGCCGGGCCCCGTGCTCGAACGCCTCAGTGAAGGCGGGGCCGCCCAGCAGCGCCCGTGCCGCGGCCGTGACACGGTCGACGTCGCCGCGCTCGGCGGGCGGCAGCGGGGCGCCGACACCCCGGCGGGCCGCGTCCGCCGCGCCGAGCAGCAGGGCCGCGCAGCCGGCGGCCCGGCCCGTGCCGCGCAGGGCCGCCGCGCCCGACAGCCCTTCCAGGGACAGCGCGAGCGCGCGCGGCTCCGCGAGGGAGCGGGCGACGTCCAGGCCGCGCAGGTGGTGGGCCGCGGACAGGTCGGCGTCGCCGCGCAGTTCGGCGACGAAGCCCAGTTCGGCGTGGAGGAGATGGTCACCCGCCTCCGACGACACCTCCGCGTGGCCGTCGCGGATGCGCAGCAGGTGCGCTTCGGCGCTGTCGAGGTCGCCCGAGCGGCGGGCGCCGAGCGCGAGGCCCATCTCCGAGTGGATCTCCCCGTACCTGTACCCCTGTTCGGCCGCGATACGGCGTGCCTGCTCGTGCAGGTCGCGGGCCCTGTCCCAGTCGCGGGACAGCAGCGCCAGGCGGCCGAGCCCGGACAGTCGTGCCGACACCTCGGCCTCCAGGCCCAGCTCCCTCGCTATGCGCAGGCCATCCTGCTGGCGGCGTGCCGCTTCGTCGTAGTCGCCCTTGATCTCGGCGAGCGCCGCGAGCGGCGACACGGTCTGCAGCTCGCCCCAGCGGTCGCCCAGTTCGTGGAAGAGCGCGGCGCTGCGCAGGCCGTCGCGGCCGAGTCCGGTGAGGTCGCCGTTGACCAGCGCGAGCGTGGCCCGCAGCCCGAGCGCCGCGGCGACACCCCACTGCTCGCCCTCCCCGCTGAACAGGTCGAGGGCCTGGGTGTTCAGCGCGTCGCCGGCCGCGGCGTCGCCGGCGCTGAAAGAGCCGTACGCGCAGAGCCACAGGGCGCGGGCCCGGCGCACCGGGTCGGGGACGGCGTCGGCGGCCGCGGTGGGGTCCGGCTCGGTGCTGTCGCCAGTGAGGAGCGCGAACGCCGCGTACAGCAGGGCCAGTTCGGCCGCCGGGTGCGTGCCCGTGGCCAGCACGGCCGCCAGGGCCCGGCGGGCGTCGGTGAGGCGGCCGCGCAGCAGCCACCACCAGGACAGGGCGGTGGCGAGCCGCACCGCCTCGGCGGACCGCCCCTCGGCCGCCCACCGGATCGCCTCGTCCAGCGCGGCGCGGAGGTTCCCCGCCTCGGCGTCCAGGCGGGCGAGCCATTCCCGCTGGCCCGCGCCGCGCAGCCGGGGTTCGGCGCGCTCGGCGAGCGCGAGGTAGTGGCGCAGATGGCGGTCGCGTACGGCGGCGAGGTCCTCCATCTCGTGCAGGCGCTCCGTCGCGTACGCGGCGACGGACTCCAGGAGCCGGTAACGGGGCCCGGCTGGTCCGTCCACCACGACCACGAGGGACCGGTCGACGAGGCGCGTGACCAGGTCGAGCACGTCCTCACGGACGACGCCGTCGCCCGCGCAGGTGGCCTCGGCGGCGTCCAGGTCGCAGCCGTCGCGGTGCACCGCGAGGCGGCGCAGGACGATGCGTTCGGGAGCGCTGAGCAGCTCCCAGCTCCAGTCGATCACGGCCCGCAGGGTCTGCTGCCGCGCGGGTGCCCCGCGCTGCCGGGAGGTCAGGACCCGGAAGCGGTCGCCCAGGCGGGCCGCCAGCTCCCGTACGCCGAGGGCGCGTACACGGGTGGCGGCGAGTTCGAGTGCGAGCGGAATGCCGTCGAGGCGGCGGCAGATCTCGGCGACGGCTTCGCGATCGGCCGGTGCGGGGCCGCACAGGTCGCGGGTGAATCCGGGCGCGGAGGCGGCGGCGCGCTCGGTGAACAGCCGTACCGCGTCGGCGGTGCCGAGCGGCTCGACCAGGAACACGGCCTCGCCCGCCACTCCGAGCGGCTCCTGGCTGGTGGCCAGCACCCGTAGGGCGGGGGCGGTGCGCAGCAGCAGCCCGGCCAGTTGGGCGGCCGCGTCGACGACGTGCTCGCAGTTGTCGAGGACGAGGAGGATACGGCGGTCACGCAGGGCGGCGGCGAGCCGGTGCGCGGGGGACGGGCCCGCGGCGCCGGTACCCGCGCCCGGCAGCGCGGAGGGCGCGTCGTCCCGGATCCCGAGCGTGGCGGCGACGACCTGGGCCAGATCGGCGAGGGTTCCGGAGCGGAGGCCGGAAAACTCCACCAGCCAGACGTCGCCGGGAACTCCCGCTGCGCTGAAGGGCGCCGCGCCCGCCGATCCGGCGTTGAACGCTTCAGCCGTGGCCGCCCGGGCCGTGGTCGCCAGGGCGGTGGCCGCCGCCACGGCGAGGCGGGTCTTGCCGACGCCGCCGGGCCCGGTGAGCGTCACCAGACGCGCGCTGCCCAGGAGCCCTGAGAGCTGCGTGAGGGCCTCGTCGCGGCCGATGAGGGGGGTGAGCGGAACCGGCAGGTTGGAGTGGGGGCAGGCCGCCACCGGGTTCAGTGACGGCGTGGCGCTCGTGCCCTGCACGGCCGACGGACGGGCAGGACCGGCGGCCCGATCGTCCGCTGCGGGCCGGGACACCGTGGTCGCGGCGGCCGGTACGGGAGTGAACATCGCCGGGGCGCCCGAGGAGTGGGCCAGTTCCGGGTCTTGGCGGAGCACCGCCCGGTGGAGCGCACCGATCTCGGGCCCGGGGTCGACGCCCAGTTCCTCGGCGAGGCGGATGCGCAGGTCCTCGTACGACGCGAGAGCCTCGCTCTGACGGCCCGTCAGATAGAGCGCCCGCATCTGTACGGCACGCAGCCGCTCCCTCAGCGGGTGCCGGGTCACCAGGTCCGCCAGCTCCCCGGCGAGCAGGACATGGTCCCCGGCGGCCAGGCGAGCCTCGGCCTGTTCCTCCATGACGGACAGCCGCTGCTCCGCGAGGCGGTGCGCGGGTCCCCGTACGAACGCGTCGTCGGCGAAGTCCGCGTAGGCGGGCCCCCGCCACAGGTCGAGGGCCTCGGTGAGCAGTGCCGCCCGGGCCACAGGGTCCCGTACGGGTCTGGCCTCGGCGACGAGGGCACGGAAGCGATGGGCGTCGACCTCGTCGGTCTCGCGGTCGATCCGCAGCCGGTAGCCCGGGCCCTGCCGCACGACGCGGTCCCGGCCCAGTACCCGGCGCAGCTGGGAGACCTTGGCCTGGAGCGCCCCCGCCGGCTTGCCCGGAGGCTCGTCGCCCCACAGGTCGTGGATGAGACGGTCCGCTGAGACCGGCTCCCCGTCGTACGCGAGCAGGGCCGCGAGCAGGGCCCGGACCTTGGCCTCGGGGACCTTGACCGTCTCTCCCCCGTCGCCCCACACCGACAGTGGCCCCAGCACACCGAACCGCATGCCGGCAACCGTACATGTCCGGGTGTCCTGCCCTGGTCCCGCCCGGCACCGCGCGTACGCGGCCGTCCACGGGCCGTCAGCGGGCCGTCAGCGGACCCGAAGTCCCACCGAAGCCGCACCCCGCACAGTCGTACACGCCGGGCCCGCGCGCCCGGCAGCGAAAGACGCCAGGAAGGAGCGGCAGGCATGACCAGGTACGCGGGTCGAAGGGCCGTGGTCGTGGGCGAGGCCACAGAGATCGGTCTGGCCGTCGCCAAGCGCCTAGTGGAGGGTGGTGCGGAGGTCCTGCTGACCGCCCCCGGCCCGGAGGAACGTGCCCGCGCCAGCGCCGAACTGGGCTCCGCGGCGCGGGTGATCGCCCCGATCACCGACGCCGGGCTCGTGTCCGGTGGCGATGAGGGCGGCGAAGGTCCCGACACCTTCGACTTCCTGTTCGCCGACACCGTAGCGACGGCGCGTCTCCTGCTGCCCGGGCTCAGGGACGGCGGCGCGGTCGTGCTCACCTCACCCGCCCCGTCGCCTGCGGCCGTGCAAGCGCTCGCCATCGAGTTGGTCTCGCGCGGTGTCCGTGTCAACGCCGTCGCCCCGGGCTGTATCGCGTCGCCGTCGCGCGACGCGGCGCGACTGCCGCCGCTCGGCCGGCTCGGCTCCGCCGAGGAGGTGGCCCGGGCCGCACTGTTCCTGGCGATGGACGCGACGTTCACGACGGGCGCCCGCCTCCCCGTCGACGGCGGCCTCGGCCGGCCGTGACCGGGGCGGCCCCGGCCGAAGACCGCCCGGCCCACCAGCCGCCGGCCGCCGCACTCGCCGGCCACACCGTGCAGGACGCCGGCCACACACCCTGTGCGAGCGGAAGCATCCCCGTCTCCCTGAAGATCCGGAGCTCACGATGAGTACCTCACCCGAAACGGCCACCCGCGCCGCGCCCGATGGGCGCGGCGGGCGCCAGGAGCAGCAGAAGCTCCCCCTGTTCGCCCTGCTGGCCCTCTCCACCGCCGTCTTCGTCACCAGCCTCACCGAGACTCTTCCCGCCGGTCTGCTGCCCGCGATGAGCGGCGGCCTCGGCGTGAGCGAGTCCGCGGCCGGCCAGACGGTCACCGTCTATGCGATCGGTACCGTCCTGACCGCTATCCCGCTCACCGCGGCGACCGCCACGTGGTCACGCAAGCGACTGCTGCTGACGGCCATGGGGGGCTTCGCCGTCGCCAACACCGTCACGGCCCTGTCGTCCGACTACAGCCTCACGATGGTGGCGCGGTTCGTAGCGGGAGTCGCGGCCGGTCTCGCCTGGGCCCTGCTCGTCGGGTACGCGCGCCGCATGGCCCCCGTCCCGCTGCAGGGCAAGGCCATCGCCATCGCCATGGCGGGTATCCCGGTGGCGCTCTCCCTCGGCGTACCCGCCGGGACGTTCCTGGGCACGGTGCTCGGCTGGCGGGCGGCGTTCCTGTCGATGACGGCACTGACGGTGGTGCTGCTCCTGTGGATCTTCGTGGGCGTGCCGGACCACCCCGGGCAAGAGCGGGGGGAGCGGCCGAAGATGCTGCGTGCGCTGCGTGTACCCGGGGTGTCGCCGGTGTTGTTCGTCGTGCTCGTCTTCGTCCTGGCCCACACGATCCTGTACGCGTACATCGCGACGTTCCTCAACGACCTGGGGATGGTCGACGACACCGACCTTGTGCTGCTCATCTTCGGTGGCGCCTCGCTCCTGAGCATCTGGATCGTGGGCGCCCAGATCCACCGGCGGCTGCGCACGCTGACGATCGCCAGCACACTGCTGGTCGCCGCGGCGGCGGCACTGCTCGCGGTCGTCGCCGACAACACGGCGCTGGTGTACGTGGCCGCGGTGCTGTGGGGTCTCGGCTGGGGCGGCGTACCGACGCTGCTGCAGACGGCCGCCGGTGACGCGGGCGGTGAGGCGGCGGACGCGGCGCAGGCGATGCTTGTGACGCTGTGGAACGTCGCCATGGCGGGTGGCGGTGTCGTCGGCGGCGTACTGCTCGACGTGATCGGTACGGAGTCCTTCCCCTGGGCGGTGCTGCTGCTCATGGCGCCGGTCCTCGCGGTGGTCCTCCTGGCCCGCGACCACGGCTTCCCCGCCAAGCGGCCCGGCGCCTAGGCGTCGTACGACCCCGCCCCGCCGGCGATCCGCCCGCCGCGGGGCGGCATGGCCGGCTGCCGACCGCACCCGAGCCACGGCGTGGCCTTCGCGACCACGGTCCGGTTCGTCTCGCCCACCCCGCCGGCCTGAGCGGACGCGGCCGGCACGCGCGGACCCCGGACCGGCCGACGCCGGCTCAGGCCTGCGACGCCGGGGCGGCGCGTCGTGCCGGCGTCGCCGGGCCGGTGGGGTCGTGGGGTCGTGGGATCGCTAGCCTCGGGGTATGAGTCGGCCGCCTACGTTTGTTCCGCCCCCGTGTGCCCGGGCCCGCGGTCTTCGCACCGCTCGCGGGGAGTTCGCCGTGCTGGACGCGGTGCCGTCCGGAGGAGTCCGGGGCACCGCGCTCCTGTTGCCCGGGTACACCGGCAGCAAGGAGGACTTCATCGCGATGCTGGAGCCCCTCACCGACGCCGGCTACCGGGTCGTCGCCGTGGACGGGCGCGGGCAGTACGAGACACCCGGCCCCGGGGACCAAAGCGCTTACGCCCAGTACGAGTTGGCGCTGGACGTGCTCGCGCAGGCGCGGGCCGTCGGGGAGTCCGTGCATCTGCTGGGGCACTCCCTCGGGGGGCAGATCGCGCGGGCCGCCGTCCTCACCGACCGCTCCCCTTTCGCGTCGCTCACGCTTCTGTCCTCCGGGCCCGCCGAAGTCGCCCCCGCACAGCGGGAGAAGGTCAAGCTGCTCAGCGACGCCCTCGGCGTCATGGACATGGAGCAGGTCTGGCAGGCCATGCGCGCCCTCGACCCGCCGGAGGACGCCGACGACCCGGGCGCGCGCGGCGACCGCGAGGACCTGCGGCGGCGGTGGCTGCGCCACGACCCGGCGCAGCTCCTGGCGACGGGCCGTCAGCTCGTCACGGAGCCCGACCGGGTCGCGGAACTGGCCGCGCTGCGCCCTCCGCTGCCGGTGCACGTCATCTCGGGCGAGCGCGACGACACCTGGCCCGTCCCGCTGCTGGACGCCATGGCCGAGCGGCTCGGGGCGCACCGCAGCCGTATCGCGGGCGCCGAGCATTCGCCCAACACCGACCGGCCCGGCGAGACGGCCGCCGCCGTCGCCGCCTTCTGGGACCGGCACCCGGTCAGGCCTCAGTAGCGGGTCCCCGCCGCCGGCAACCCGGGCGAAGCGCGGACGTAACAGGCGTCGACGACGATGGCATGGGTTGAGGGGGCACTCGCCTCCCTTTACCCCTCATTAGTTAGTCACTCGAAAAATTTCGTTAGCGTAGGGAATGTTTAAGGGGTGCAGTTCGTTGCACCCGTACAGAGACGCGAACACAAACGCACATCGACGAAGGGAGAAGCCCATGCGCTTCGAGATCATGCGACTGGACGACGTCGACGGCACCGCCGTGGACAGCACCGTCGTGGACGCCGCCTCCGTCAACCGGATCGTGCAGCAGGCCGCCTCGATCGGCCAGCGCATCTACATCCGCCCGGCCGAGGCCCCCGTCTCGTAACGGGCCGGTCAGGCGCCCTGGATCGTCTGCGTCACGCCGTTGATGATCTGCTGCACGGCGATCGCCGACAGCATCATCCCCGCGAGCCGGGTCACCAGCACCACACCGCCGTCCTTGATCACCCGGATGATCACCAGCGAGTAGCGCATGGTCAGCCACAGCACCACGTGCATCGCGACGATGGCCGCCCACACCGAGACCTGCCCGCCGAACCCCTCCGCGTGCTGCACGGCGAGGATGACCGACACGATCGCGCCGGGACCGGCGAGCAGCGGCATGCCCAGGGGCACCAGCGCCACGTTGACGTCCTTGGTCTGCTTCGGCTCGTCGGTCTTGCCGGTGAGCAGATCGAGCGCGATGAGCAGCAGGAGCAGTCCGCCCGCGATCATCAGGGCGGGTACGGAGACGTGCAGATAGGCCAGGATCTGCTGGCCGAGTATGCCGAAGACGGTGATCACGCCGAACGCGACGGCGACGGCCTGCCAGGCCATCCGGCGCTGCACCTTGGTGGCGCGGCCGGAGGTCAGGGCGAGGAAGATCGGCGTGATCCCGGGGGGATCCATGATGACAAAAAGGGTCAGAAAGAGTGAGCCGAAGAGGGCAGCGTCGAACACAGTGAGGCCTTGCGGGTGAGGGTCGTACAGAAGCGACGGATGAACAGGGCAGGGTGGGGCGGAAGGGGCGGCGTAGAGGGAGAGGCGGCGGAGCGGGCCCGGGTGGACCTCCGTCCGCCTTGCCGCTACCGCCGTCCGCCTGTGCCCATCACCGGGAACGCGCCCGTCGCGCGGCGCGTGATCTCGCCGTAGATCTCGGGGTCGGTGGTGAAGTCCCCGAGCCGGCAGGTCTTGCGGCTGCCGTGGTAGTCGCTGGAGCCGGTGGTCAGGAGCCCCAGCTCGGAGGCGAGTCCGCGCAGCCGGGCGCGGGTCGGCTCGTCGTGGTCCATGTGGTCGGTCTCGATGCCGTCGAGGCCGTACGCCGCGAGGTCGGCGATCACCGAGTCCGGCACCGTCAGCCCGCGCTTGGCCGCGCCGGGGTGCGCGAAGACGGCCACGCCGCCCGCCGCCTTGATCAGGCGGATCGCCTTGAACGGGTCCAGCTCGTGCTTCTCGACGTACGCGCGGCCGCCGTCGGACAGCCACTCGGGCGTGAAGGCGCCGGAGACGTCCGGCACGACGCCCAGCTCGACCAGGGCCTGTGCGATATGCGGGCGGCCGACCGAGCCGTCGCCCGCGATGACCGCGACCCGCTCCCATGTGATCGGCACGCCCAGCTCCTGGAGCTTGCCGACGATGGCCCGGGCGCGCGGCACCCGGTCGTCGCGCACCAGCTCGCGCTCCCGCGCCAGCTCGGGCTCGTCCGGGTCGAAGAGGTACGCCAGCATGTGGACGCCGACGCCGTCGGTACGGCACGACAGCTCGGCGCCGGTGACGAGCGTGAGCCCCTCGGGCAGCGCCGCGAGCGCCTCGGCGTGGCCGCGCGTCGTGTCGTGGTCGGTCAGCGCGACGACGTCGAGCCCGGCGGCCGCGGCGGCCCGCACCAGCTCGGCGGGGGTGTCCGTACCGTCCGACGCCGTGGAGTGGGTGTGCAGATCGATGCGCACGACACGGACTCCAGAGCTCGCGGGACGGACAGGGGACAGTCAAGAATAACCGCCCCCGCACACCCGGCCGTCCGCCCCGTGCCCGCGCCTCCGGTCGGCCCGCCGTCCACCCCCGTGCCCGCGCCTCCGGTCGGCCCGCCGTCCGCCCCGTGCCCGCGGTCGTCCCGGCCTCCGCCGACGCCCCGTCGTCCGCCCCGTCTCAGGACAGCAGCCGGGGCGACAGCGCGCCGCACGGTACGAGGTCGACCTCGGCGCCCGCCTCACGGAGGTCCGCCATGACGATCTCGTCGTACAGGAGGAGGCCCGCGTACTCGGGCCAGGCGATGGCCCACAGCCACAGGCCGCGCGCCTCGCCCGCGAAGACCGCCCGGTCCTCGGGGGTGCCGCCCACGTGCCACAGCGGGGTCGGGCGGCCGGCCGCCAGGACCTTGGCGTGCGGTGCCTTGTCGAGGCACAGGTGGGGGCCCGGGTCCGGGCCGTCCAGGCCGGCGTACCGGGCGCCGAGGCCGACGCCCAGTTCCTCGGCGATCAGCAGCAGCTCGCCCACGCCCCCCAGCGGCCCCGGCCCGGAGCACGCGACGGCGGTGGCGCGGCCGCCGCTGCGGTCGTCACCGGCGTACGCGATGCCCGTGAACAGCCAGCCGACGGGCAGCGGCCACGGCATCCAGACGGGCACATGGGCCCGGGCCACCACCACCTGGAGCGCTTCGACGCTGGGCGGCACCACCGGCTGCAGCGGAAACACGGGACCGTGCACATCGCACTGCCAGCGGTCGGCGAAGAGGCCGGGCGGCCGGACCCGACGTCCGCACTTCGGGCAACTGGGTTCGCCCCTCATAGCGTTCAACGGTCCTCCCCCACCGTCCCCGCGTCAAGGACGATCACCCGTCCGGTGTGCCGAACAGCACATCCGGATCCGCTCACTCCAGGGGGACTCCCGCGCGCAGCGGGTCGCGCAGGTCCGTGCCCGCCGCCAGCCAGCGCTCCTCCAGCGCCTGGGCGCCGTGCACCCGCTTCCACGCGGCCTCGTTCGGCGTCATCGGCAGCAGCGGCAGGAACCGCACCGGCTCCATGCCCTCGCCGGGCCCGCCCGGCTCGTCCAGCTCCAGGTCCGGCACCAGGCCGCCCGGCTCCGCCACGAGTACGGAGGTGAACGGGGCGCCCGGCCAGAGCGGCTCGCCCACGTCCAGGGACGCGCCCGGGGCCACGACCACGCCCTCCACCTGCGGCGACGCGGCCAGCACGGCCAGCGGGCGCAGGACCTTGTCGGTGTCGGCGGCTCCGGCCCGCACGGTCAGGACCAGCTCCGCGCGCGGCCCCTTGACCGGGTCGGCGACCACCGACGTGGGGTCGGCCATGGGCTGCGCCGACATACCGAGCGTGGCGTACCGGACCACCGGGTGGCCCTCGCCGTTCTCGGTGTCCGTGAAGCGCAGTACCTCGATGCGGTCCGTGCCGAGGAACGTCACCGAGGCCCTGGCGTCCGGTTCACCGAGCGCCGCCCTGAGCCGCGCCTCGACGAGCGCGAGAACTTCTGCCATGCGGCGAGCATAGAGTGCGTATCGAACGGGCAAAGTAAGGGATTGACCCTTGGTCGGCTGATAGTGTGGGCCGCCGGTCGGGACGGCATGCCCGGGGGTACACCCTCCAGGAGAGTGCTTTCCGGTTCCGACGACACGTCATCCCCCACGGGGGACCGGCCGGAGGAGGTGGGGCTGCGGTGGATCGAAGTCGACCGTGCAGTACCAGCCGCTCTTCCGCGCCGCACAGGCCGCGCCGGCCGCGCACATCGCGCGCACGCTGACTCCCGCCCGTACCACCGTTCCGTACGGGCGTTCGAGGCACGGCATCGATGCTCGGCCCCCATGGCACCCGCGCTTGACGGAAGAGCACGTCGTCCCCGCCTCCCCGTGGGCCTCTTCGCAGGCTCATCTGTAGGCCCATCTGTAGCGAACCGCGAACACCGTCACCGCGACCCGGTGCCGCCCGCTTTGCGGACGTACGCGCTCCACGCACCAGCGACGTCCCCATTCCGGGCTGTTCCACTCCTCGCAGACGGCTTCCTGCGTGAAGGAGTCCGCCATGTCGATGATCCGTGACCTGCGTGCCGCCGTCCGGCCGTCACTGCGCAAGCGCACCGCCTCCGGCTACCCGACGTACACCGCGTACGACGCCACCCGCGACCCGTCGGCCTCCACGGCCGTCGTCGACTGCGCCGTCTACCGCGACGGGCGGCGGCTGAAGGAGGACGGGACGCTCACGCCCCGCGAGGCGATGCGGCGCGTACGCGACGGCGGGGGCGGCTTCGCGTGGATCGGACTCCACGAGCCGACGGAGGCCGAATTCGCCGGTATCGCCGCCGAGTTCGGACTCCACCCGCTGGCCGTCGAGGACGCGGTGCACGCGCACCAGCGGCCGAAGCTGGAGCGGTACGACGACACGCTGTTCACGGTCTTCAAGACCATCCACTACGTGGAGCACGCCGAACTCACCGCGACCAGTGAGGTCGTGGAGACCGGTGAGGTGATGTGCTTCACCGGCCGGGACTTCGTGATCACCGTCCGGCACGGCGGCCAGGGCTCGTTGCGCAACCTCCGGCACCGCCTGGAGGCCGACCCGGAGCTGCTCGCCAAGGGGCCGTCCGCCGTCCTGCACGCCATCGCGGACCATGTCGTGGACGGGTACATCGCGGTCGCGGACGCCGTCGAGATCGACATCGACCAGATCGAGATCGATGTCTTCTCGCCGCCCGCGAAGGGCAGCACACGCGGCGCCGACACCGGCCGGATCTACCAGCTCAAGCGTGAGGTGCTGGAGTTCAAGCGGGCCGTGTCCCCGCTGATGCGGCCGATGCAACTGCTGAGCGAGCGGCCGATGCGGCTGGTCGACCCGGACATCCAGAAGTACTTCCGGGACGTGGCCGACCACCTGGCCCGGGTGCAGGAGCAGGTCGTCGGCTTCGACGAGCTCCTCAACTCGATCCTCCAGGCCAATCTGGCGCAGGCGACGGTCGCGCAGAACGAGGACATGCGCAAGATCACCTCCTGGGCGGCGATCATCGCCGTGCCGACGGCGGTGTGCGGCGTGTACGGGATGAACTTCGAGCACATGCCGGAGCTGCAGTGGAAGTACGGCTACCCGATGGTGCTCACCGCCATCATCGGCACCTGCTTCGCCATCCACCGCACCCTGAAGCGCAACGGCTGGCTGTGAGCGCGGCGGTCGCCTGCCGGCGCGGCGTGGTGCGCTGGCTAAGCTGCGGGCATGACTGACGACCCGCTGCTCGGCCTCGCCCTCGTCGAGGAGGCCACCAAGAAGTCCGCACTCGTCTGGGTGCGCGGCGACGGTCCCGCGCAGGCGCTGTGGCACGTGTGGCTGGACGGTGCCGCGTATGTCGTCGGTGACGGGCCCGGTGAGCAGCCGCTGCCGGGCGGTCTCGTGGACGGGGAGGTCGCCGAGGTGACCGTACGCAGCAAGGACAAGGGCGGCCGGATCGTCGCGTGGACGGCCGACGTCAGCGAGCCGGCGCCGGACTCGGACGCCTGGCGGGCGGCGGTCGACGAGCTGAAGGGCAAGCGGCTGAACGCGCCGGACGCCGAGACGATCAGCGACCGCTGGGCGCGCGAGTGCCGGGTGCTGCGGCTGACCCCGCGCGACGCGTCCACCGACCTGCCGGACGGCTCGCTGGCCGCGGTGCCGCTGCCGACGGGCGCGACGACCCGGCGGCCGGCCCCGGCTGCGCTGCCCCGGCTGCTGTTCCGGCGCCGCCGGAAGGGCTGAGCCCCGCCTCCCCGCCTCGGTCGCCTCAGTCACCTCAGTCGCTGGTACGGGGCAGCTTGCCGCCGTAGTCGAGCGTGTCCTCCTTGGCGGGCTCGTCCAGCGGGAAGTCCCTGTTCCAGTCGGTCAGGACGACCACGCCACCGCCGCCGCCCCGCGCGAACCGCAGCGGGTACGGGGTGCCCTCCAGGGACACGTCCAGCGTGCCGCCCGCGCCGTTCGCGCCGCCCGCGACCTTGATCGTGCGGGTGCCGGAGACCGCGTCGCGGCCGCCCTTGGCGACCTCGCCGTGCAGCGTGAGCAGCCCGCGGAGCAGCACGTTCATCTCGGTGAAGCCGCGCAGCTGCTTGTACGAGGGGTCGTCCTGCGGCACCTTCACGTACTTGCCGTCGAGCTTCTCGGCCGCCTGGATGTCCTCCTTGCTGGGCTCGCCGGACCCGCTCGACCCGCTGGGCTCGGCGGAGCTGCCCGAAGATCCGGAGCCCTCGCCGTCGCCCGAGCTCTCCGCGTGCCGCCAGAAGGCCGCGCCCGCCTTCATGTAGAGCGCGTCACCGATGCGCAGCAGCTCGAACGTGGAGTTCTTGGTGGCGACCGACCCCGTGGCCCCGGCGGTCTTGAGGCGCATGTTCAGCTTGTAGGTGACGCCCTTGCTGACGAGCGTGCCCGAGAGCCGTACCGCCTTGGCGGCGCCGGCCGCCGCCTGGGCCTTGGACTCGATCTGGGTGGCGGTGAGCTTGCCGACTCCGTTGGTGCCCTCGTCCGGGTCCTCCGCCGCGCAGGCGCTCAGTGCCGCCACCAGTCCGGCGCAGAGCGCGACGGGGAGGGCGGTACGACGGGCACGCGAAGCCGGGGGGAGAGCTGTCACCTGCGCTGCCTCTCGAATCTCACCGTGGGGGATGGCAGACCGCAGCGTACCGGGGCCGGATCGCGTAATCCGCACAGCGCCGTACGGACTCCCTGCCTGGCCGACCCGAACCATGGCGAGCTAGCCTGTACCCCCACATTCTTCGCATAAGTGGTGTGTATCAGGACATCAGGCAGCGGCAGAGGAGGCGCTCGGCATGGTGGCAGGCGTCGCCCGGGTCTTCGTCTCGCACCTCGCCGGGGTCGCCGTCTTCGATCCCAACGGCGACCAGGTCGGGCGGGTGCGCGACCTGGTGGCCATGCTGCGCGTCGGGCGCCGGCCGCCCCGGGTGCTCGGCCTGGTCGTCGAGGTCATCGGGCGGCGCCGGATCTTCCTGCCGATGACCCGCGTGACCGGTGTCGAGTCCGGCCAGATCATCACGACCGGCGTCCTCAACGTGCGGCGCTTCGAGCAGCGGCCCACCGAGCGGCTCGTCCTCGGCGAGCTCCTGGACCGGCGGGTCCGGCTGGTCGACGGCGGCGACGTGGTGACCGTCCTGGACGTGTCGATGCGGCAGCTCCCGGCCCGCAGGGACTGGGAGATCGACAAGGTCTTCGTGCGCAGGGGCGGGGGCGGGGCGCTGCGCCGCAAGGGCGAGACGCTGACGGTCGACTGGTCGGCGGTCACCGGCTTCTCGCTGGAGGAGGACGGGCAGGGCGCCGAGAGCCTGCTGGCCACGTACGAGCGGATGCGCCCGGCCGACCTGGCGAACGCCCTGCACCACCTGACCCCCAAGCGGCGCGCCGAGGTCGCCGCCGCACTCCACGACGACCGGCTCGCCGACGTACTGGAGGAGCTGCCCGAGGACGACCAGGTGGAGATCCTGGGCAAGCTGAAGGCCGAGCGTGCCGCGGACGTCCTGGAGGCCATGGACCCGGACGACGCCGCCGACCTGCTGTCGGAGCTGCCGGAGGACGAGAAGGAGCGGCTGCTGACCCTGATGCGCCCGGACGACGCGGCCGACGTGCGGCGGCTCATGGCGTACGAGGAGCGCACGGCGGGCGGGCTGATGACGACCGAGCCGATCGTGCTCCGCCCCGACGCGACGGTCGCGGACGCCCTGGCCCGGGTGCGGCAACAGGACCTCTCCCCCGCGCTGGCCGCGCAGGTGTACGTGTGCCGGCCGCCGGACGAGACACCGACGGGCAAGTTCCTGGGCACGGTGCACTTCCAGCGGCTGCTGCGGGACCCCCCGTTCACGCTGGTGTCCGCGATCGTGGACACGGACCTGGAGCCGCTCCCCCCGGAGACCCCGCTGCGCGACGTGACCAGCCATCTCGCCGCGTACAACCTGGTCGCGGCGCCGGTCGTGGACGACAGCGGGTCGCTGCTGGGCGCGGTGACCGTGGACGACGTACTCGACCACCTGCTGCCGGAGGACTGGCGCGAGACCGAGTTCGAGCCGCGGTCCGAGGGCGAGCAGAGGGGCGGCCATGGGGCCTGAGCGCAACCCGGAGCGCGGCTCCCCGCTCGACCGGGTCGTGCGGCGGGACCGCGAGCGGGCCGCCGACCGGGAGTGGACGGCCGCGCGGGACCGCGTCGCCGGCCGGGAGTGGGCCGTCGCGCGGGAGCGCACCCCGCGGGTGCGGCTGGACCAGCCGCTGGACCAGCCGCGCGTACGGCGCCCGAGGCTGCTGCCCGAGTACGACCCGGAGGCCTTCGGGCGGCTGTCGGAGCGGATCGCCAGGTTCCTGGGCACGGGGCGGTTCATCGTCTGGATGACGGTGTTCATCATCACGTGGCTGATCTGGAACATCACCGCGCCGGACGCGCTGCGCTTCGACCCGTACCCGTTCATCTTCCTGACGCTGATGCTGTCGCTCCAGGCCTCGTACGCGGCCCCGCTGATCCTTCTCGCGCAGAACCGGCAGGACGACCGTGACCGGGTCAACCTGGAGCAGGACCGGGCGCAGAACGAGCGGTCGATCTCGGACACCGAGTACCTGACCCGGGAGATCGCCGCGCTGCGCATGGGCCTCGGCGAGGTCGCCACGCGTGACTGGATGCGCTCCGAGCTGGAGGACCTCGTACGGGCGCTGGAGGAGCGCGGCGCCGTATTCCCGCAAGCGGGCTCGGCACGGAGTGACGAAGGCGACCGCTGACGGGCTTTCCGGGGGGCACGGGGAGCGCCGTACCATCGTCCGTATGACGACGGAAGACGCGGTGCGCGACGCACTGGCGACGGTGAACGATCCCGAGATCCATCGACCGATCACTGAACTCGGCATGGTCAAGTCTGTCGAGATCGGCGCGGACGGGGCGGTGGCCGTCACCGTCTATCTGACGGTCTCCGGCTGCCCGATGCGCGAGACGATCACGAAGAACGTGAGCGAGGCGGTCTCCCGCGTCGAGGGTGTCACCCGCGTCGATGTGACGCTGGACGTGATGAGCGACGAGCAGCGCAAGGAGCTGGCGGCCGCGCTGCGCGGCACGACCGCCGAGCGCGAGGTGCCGTTCGCGAAGCCCGGCTCGCTGACCCGTGTGTACGCGGTGGCGTCCGGCAAGGGCGGCGTCGGCAAGTCGTCCGTGACGGTCAACCTGGCGGCGGCGATGGCGGCCGACGGGCTGAAGGTCGGTGTCGTGGACGCCGACATCTACGGTCACAGCGTGCCGCGCATGCTCGGTGCGGACGGCCAGCCGACCCAGGTCGAGAACATGATCATGCCGCCGTCCGCGAACGGCGTGAAGGTCATCTCGATCGGCATGTTCACGCCGGGCAACACGCCCGTGGTGTGGCGCGGCCCGATGCTGCACCGCGCGCTCCAGCAGTTCCTCGCGGACGTGTACTGGGGCGACCTGGACGTGCTCCTCATGGACCTGCCGCCGGGCACGGGCGACATCGCGATCTCGGTGGCGCAGCTCGTGCCGAACGCGGAGATCCTGGTCGTCACGACACCGCAGCAGGCGGCGGCTGAGGTCGCGGAGCGGGCCGGTTCGATCGCCGTGCAGACGCACCAGAAGATCGTGGGTGTCGTCGAGAACATGTCGGGCCTGCCGTGCCCGCACTGCGACGAGATGGTCGACGTGTTCGGCTCGGGCGGCGGCCAGAGGGTCGCGGACGGGCTGACGCGGACGACCGGGGCGACGGTGCCGGTGCTGGGCTCCATCCCGATCGACGTACGGCTGCGGGAGGGCGGCGACGACGGCAGGCCGGTCGTCCTGACCGACCCGGAGTCCCCGGCGGGGGCCGCGCTGCGGTCCATCGCGGGCAAGCTGGGGGGACGCCAGCGGGGCCTGTCGGGCATGTCGCTGGGGATCACCCCGCGCAACAAGTTCTGAGCCGGCCCTCACACGCAGGAGGGGCTCACGTCGAGCCCCTCCGGCGTTTGCTACGGCTACGCGTAGGCGTCCAGGTCGGTCACCACCGAGAAGCCCAGGCCGTACGCGCTCATCCCCCGCCCGTACGCGCCCAGATGGACCCCTCCGGGTGTCGCACCGGCGAGCACCCAGCCGAACTCGGACTCGCGGTAGTGGAACGGGCGCGGCACGCCGTCCACGGGCAGCGAGAGCGTCGTCCAGGCGGTGCCCTCCAGGTCGTCGGCCAGCTCGAACGCGGTCTCCGTCTGCTGGTCCAGCCAGTCGTCACGCAGCGCGTGGTCGAGCTGGGCGGGCCAGGTGTACGCCAGGAGGCCCGAGCCGGCCAGCCAGGCCGCGGAGGACACGGTGGTGGCGTCCAGGACGCCCGTGCCGTCCCCCGTACGGCGTACGGGGTTGGCGGCGACGGTGACGACGACCGCGAAGCGGGTCCGGTCGGGGCCCGCGCCCTCGGGCCGTATCGTCGGCTCTTCGCCGTGGCCGGTCGAACCGTGCTGGACGGTGCCGTCCGCCGCCGTGCCGACCTGCATCAGCCAGCGCGGCCCGGTGAACGCCTCGTCCAGCCCGTACCAGGGGAAGGAGGCCCGCAGATATCCGTCCATGGTGCGACGGGCGGCGGGCACCCCCTCGGACGTGGGTGTGGTGCTGGGCGTCGGCTGCGCCTGTGTCCGCGCCCCCACCCGACTCGTGGTCTCCATCTGCCCGGCCGCCTCCTCGATCCGTTCGGACAGAGGGAGAGGATATCCACCCGGGAGGGCCTCTTCCGGAATGCCGGTACCGGGGTGACTCAGGTGGCGTCCGCGTCGAACGGGGGCCGTTCGCTCAATTCGGGCGTATCGCGCTTCTTGAGGAGGTCGGGCGTGGAGGAGCCGGAGGAGGCGGGCGCCGGCGCGGCGGCGGTGCCGCCGGCGCTGCCGCTTCCGGCGGTGTCCGCGGCGGTGGTGGTGCCGCGCACGGCGTCCGCGACCTCGTTGATCTCCTTCTTGAGGTCGAAGCTGCTGCGGAGCTCGTTGAGCTCCTTCAGATCCTGGTTCTCCGTGAGCTGCTTGCGGATGAACGTCTTCGGGTTGAGGTCCTCGAACTCGAAGTCCTTGAACTCCGGTCCGAGTTCGCTGCGGATGTCCTGCTTGGCGCTCTCGGAGAAGTCCCGGACCCGGCGGATGAAGCGGCTGACGTCCTGGATGACCTTGGGGAGCTTGTCGGGGCCGAAGATGAGCACGCCAAGGATCACCAGCGCCACCAGCTCGAGTGCGCCTATGTCACTGAACACCTTGTTGCTCCTCCTCCGGTCATCCGGTCCCGCTCCAAGGTACCCGTTCACCGAGCGGTGACGGCACCGTCGTTCAGCACTTCATCAGCCGTTCAGCCGTCGGCCGAGGAGCCGAGTGTCAGGGTCTTGGCCTGCTCCGTGCCGCCGCGTTCCAGGGTGAGGCGGAGTTCGTCGCCGGGGCGGTGGGCGCGGATCTTGATGATCAGCTCCTCGCCGCTGTGCACGCGTTCGCCGTCGACCTTGGTGATGACGTCGCCGGGGCGGACGCCGGCCCGGGCGGCGGGGCCGCCGGGGGTGACGGAGGGGCCGCCGTCCTGGGCCTTGGCCGCGACGCGGGCGCCGTCACCGGTGTACTTCATGTCGAGGCTGACGCCGATGACGGGGTGCGTCGCCTTGCCGGTGTTGATCAGCTCTTCGGCGACGCGCTTGCCCTGGTTGACGGGGATGGCGAAGCCGAGGCCGATGGAGCCGGCCTGGCCGCCGTCGATGCCCGAGCCGTTGCCCGCGGCGCGGATGGCGCTGTTGATGCCGATGACCCGGGCCTGCGCGTCGAGCAGCGGGCCGCCCGAGTTGCCGGGGTTTATGGGGGCGTCGGTCTGGAGGGCGTCGACGTAGCTGATGTCGCTGCCGTCGCCCTTCTCGCCGCCCGCCGTGATGGGCCGGCCCTTGGCGCTGATGATGCCGGACGTGACGGTGTTCTGGAGGTCGAAGGGCGCGCCGATGGCGACGACGGGGTCACCGACGCGGACGCTGTCGGAGTTGCCGAGCGGGAGTGGGGCGAGGTTGGACACGCCGGTGACGCGGACGACGGCCAGGTCGTAGCCGCTGTCCTTGCCGACGAGGGTGGCCCTCGCGGTCTCGCCGCCGCTGAAGGTGACGGTGATGTCGCCGGTGGTGCCGGCGGAGTCGACGACGTGGTGGTTGGTGAGGATGTGGCCGCGCTTGTCGAGGACGAAGCCGGTGCCGGTGCCCTGTTCGCCGCCGCCGCTGACGTGGAGCGTGACGACGCTGGGCAGGGCGCGGGCGGCAATGCCCGCGACGCTGTCGGGTGCGCGGCCGGCGTCCTCGGCGGCGGGCTGCGGCAGCTCGACGGTGGTCAGGCCGCCGTTGCGTTCGACGTACGCGCCGACGGCGCCGCCCAGGACGCCGGTGACCAGCGCGAACGCGAGCGCCCCTGCGAGGGCGAGCCCGCGGCGCGACCGCTTGGCGGGCGGCCCGCCACCGTCCCC